>JADLFO010000176.1 GCA_020845455.1 Caldilineaceae bacterium | reverse complement strand
GTCTGATACATCCCTGTCTGACTCACCTCCCTGGGGGCTGACGACCAAGGCGATCATCACGAGCGTGGTTCTGCTGCTGGGCGCGCTGGCGATCTGGCGTTTTCGGTTTTTGTGGACGCCGCTGGCGATCGCCGCGATCATCGCCTATCTGGTCAACCCGTTGGTCAGTTGGCTGCAGCGCAAGACGGCGATCCGGCGCACCCCGGCTGTGCTGATCGTCTATGGGGTGCTTTTTTTGATCCTGGGCGCAGCCAGTTTTGTGCTGGGGCTGGCGGCGGCGGAGCAGTCGGCGCGGCTGTGGCGTACCCTGCCGGATCTGCTGCCCCAACTGGTGCAGGAGATCCAGCGGCGTGTGCTCAGCGCATCCAGCGCAGTCTGGTTCATTGGGCCGTATGAAATCCGCTTCGATGCTTTTGCCGATCTGATCGATTTTGACGCCCTAAGCGGTGAACTGCGCCAGATGGTGCAGGCGCTGGCTGGGCGCAGCGGCCGCTGGCTGGCGAATATCGCCCAGGCGACGGTGAGCACCCTGGGCGAGACGTTGATGGTCTTGGTCTTTTCGATCTATATGGCGATCGACAGCCCGCGCGTCGGGGGGATCATCAGCGATCTGGCGCATCAGCCGGGCTATCGCCGCGATGCCGACCGGCTGATGCGCGATACGCTCTTGATCTGGAACGCCTATCTGCGCGGCCAAGTCATTCTGGGGGTGGTGATCGGTATGGTGGTGGCGCTCGCGCTCTCGCTGCTGCAGGTGAACAACGCGCTGGCGCTGGGGGTGCTGTCTGGCCTGTTGGAGTTTCTGCCTGTGATCGGCCCGGTGCTGGGCGCGGGCGCGGCGGTGCTGGTGGCGCTCTTCCAGCCGGACAACGTCTTCGGCATTTCTGCTTGGGCCTTTGCGCTGGTGATCACGGGCGTGATATTTTTGATCCAGCAGTTGGAGAACAATCTACTGGTGCCGCGCATCGTGGGCGATGCGCTGGACCTGCACCCCATCGCCGTGATGGTGGCGGTGTTGATGGGCGCGTCGCTGGCAGGGTTGCTCGGCGCAGTCCTGGCCGCGCCGGTCGTCGCGTCGCTGAAGCTGTATGGCGTGTACACCTGGCGCAAGATGCTGGACCTGCCGCCCTTTCCGGAGCCGGAGCCGCCCAGCAGCGGCAGCAGCGCCCCATCGGGGCGCGCTGCTTCTTGGCCTTCGCTCTTTGGCCCGCGCGACCCGGCTGCGAAATAGGGTGCGCCGGCGCCGCCGGCATGACTTGCCGAATCTGCCTGCACGTTCGGAGGGACGACGATGCCGCTGCCTGAGCTTTATCCGCTGACTTTTGCGCCGGTCTTTAAGGAATATCCGTGGGGCGGGCGCGCCCTGGGGACACGCTTGGGGCGCGCCATCCCGGAAGGGATCGTGGCGGAAAGCTGGGAGATCGCCGCCCATGTCAACGGTGCGACCCAAGTCGACGCCGGGCCGCTGGCCGGATGGACGCTGTTGGAGGTGCTGGACGAGTGGGGCGAGGCGTTGGTAGGCCGGCGCAGCGCCGCCGAACTGGCGCAGGGGCGTTTTCCGCTGTTGATCAAGCTGCTCGACGCCAACCGCTGGCTCTCGGTGCAGGTGCACCCCAACGATGCCTATGCGCTGGCACACGCCGGGGACCTGGGCAAGACTGAGATGTGGGTGATCTTGGCGGCGGAGCCGGGAGCCGAGGTGATCTACGGGTTTCGCGCCGGGGTGGACCGCGCGATCTTCGCACGGGCCGTGGAGGCGGGAGAGAGTGAACGCTGGCTGCACCGGATGCCGGTGCAGGCGGGCGACGTGGTCTTTGTGCCGGCGGGCGCGATCCATGCGCTGGGGCCGGGGCTGATCGTGGCGGAGATCCAGCAGAACAGCGACACGACTTACCGCATCTATGACTGGGGGCGGCCGCGGCCATTGCATATCGCGCAGGCGCTGGAGGTGTTGGACTTTGGGCTGGTCGAGCCGGGGCCGGTGCAGCCGCAGCCGGTGGCCGGCGCGGCGGTCGCCACCGAAGTGATCGGCGAATGTGCCTATTTCCGCACCGAGCGGCTGTATCTGGCGCAGGGCGAACGCTATGCCGGAGCGTGTGACGGCGCGACCTTTGAGATCTGGGGCGTGATGGCGGGGGCCGCTGAGTTGCACTGGCGAGGGGAGCGGCTGCGCCGCGATGCGGTCAGTTGGGTGCTGCTGCCCGCCGCCTTGGGCGAGTTTGCCGTCGAGGCCGTGCAGGACAGCACGCTGCTGCGTGTGATCCGTCCGGAAGCACGCCATGTTTGATCGGGTGATCCGCAACGGTCTAGTCGTCGACGCGGCGGGCGTGGCGCGCGCCGATATCGCCATTCAGGGGGGGCAAATCGCGGCGATTGGGCTGGGGCTGGAAGGCCGGCAAACGCTTGACGCCGCCGATTGTTATGTGCTGCCCGGCGCGGTGGACCCGCATGTGCATTTGCAGATGGCGCTGGGGGGCCGGGTGAGCAGCGACAGCTTTGCGTCGGGCACGGCGGCGGCGGCCTGCGGCGGCACGACCACGGTGATCGACTTTGTGACGCCTGAGCCGGAGCAGCCGATGCTCGACGCGCTGGCCGCGCGGCGGGCGGAGGCCGACGGGCAAGTCGCGGTGGATTATGGGCTGCACATGACCGTACCTGCCTGGCATGGCGGCGACGCGGCGCGGCTGGGCGAACTGGGCGACGTGGTGGAGGCCGGCTGCGCTACCTTTAAGCTCTATCAGGCCTATGCGGGCATGATGCTCGACGATGTGGCGCTGTTGCGCGTGCTGCAGGCGATTGTGGCGGCAGGCGGTCGGGCGGTGTTGCACGCCGAGACCGGCCCGGTGCTGGACCTGCTGCGCAGCCAGGCGCTTGCGGCGGGGCGCACCGCGCCGATCTGGCACGCGCGTACGCGCCCGCCGCGGCTGGAGGCGACGGCGATCCACCGTGCGGCGGAACTGGCGTACCTGGCGGGGTGTCCGCTGCACATTTTTCATGTGGGCTGCGCCGAGGCCGTGGCAGAGATCACAGCGGCGCAGCGGCGCGGGGTCGCCATCACCGGCGAGACCTGCCCGCAATATCTGTTGCTTACAGCCGAAGAACAACTGGACAGCGCCGACGGCAAACTCTATATTTGCGCGCCGCCGCTGCGCGGCCATGCCGACCAACTGGCGCTGTGGACAGGGCTGGCGGACGGAACGCTCGCCATGGTCAGCACCGACCACTGCCCCTGGACAGGCGAGGAGAAGAACCAACCCGACTTTGCCCAAGTGCCGGGCGGCGTGCCCAGCATTGAAGCGCGCCTGGCCTTGATCCACCATTATGGCGTGCGCCGCGGGCGCTTGAGCCTGGCCTCCTGGGTGGAGGTCTGCTGTACGGCCCCGGCGGCGCTGATGGGGCTGGGGCAGAAGGGGCGGCTGGCCCCCGGCTGTGACGCCGATGTGGTGATCTTTGACCCGCAGATGATCTACACGATCTCGCCGACCACGCTGCACGAAACGGCTGGGTGGACGCCGTATGACGGGATGAGTGTGGAAGGGTGGCCGCGCACCGTGCTGGTGCGCGGCGAGGTCGTGGTGCAGGACGGGGTCTATAGCGGTGTAAGGCCGGGCCGCTATCTACCGCGCCGTTTTGTCTTCTGATCTCCATGTTTCTGTTCCTCTCCAAACTGCTGCCTCTTTTTGTCTACCCGCTGGGGTTTGCTTGCCTCTGTTTAGGCGCGTCGCTGCTGACGCGCCGGCCGCGGCTGCAGCGCGCATTGGCGGGCGTGGCGCTGGGCGTCTTGCTGGTTTTCAGCAGCCAGCCTGTGGCGAACCGGCTGGCGCGCAGCCTCGAATGGCGCTATCTGCCCCCGGCGGAGCTGCCCAGCGCCGATGCGATTGTGCTCTTGGGCGGCGGGACGCGCGCGGCGCTGCCGCCGCGCAGCTTTTCGGAAGTGAACGAGGCCGGCGACCGGATGGTGCAGGCGGCGCGGCTTTATCACGCGGGCAAGGCTCCGTTGATCGTCGCCAGCGGCGGCTATATCGAGTTCTTGGGGTCGACCGTCCCTGAAGCCGAGGCCATGCAGGAGTTGCTGGAACTGCTGGGCGTGCCGGCGGCCGCGATCTTGCAGGAAGACCAGGCGCGCAACACCTATGAGAATGCGCTCTATGTGCGCGCCCTGCTGCGTGACGCGGGGGCAAACCGGATTCTGCTGGTCACATCGGCTATGCACATGCCGCGGTCGACGGCGATCTTTGCACATCAAGGTTTTGACGTGATCCCGGCTCCGGTGGATTTCTGGGTCACACGCACGCCGGAGGGGCAGGGGGCAGAGGTTGGGATCGGCGGGCGGCTGCTGCCGCTGCTGCCCAGCGCCGAAGCGCTGGACCTCTCGACGCGTGCACTGAAGGAGCATATCGGTATGGCAGTCTACCGGCTGCGCGGCTGGCTGTAAGGTGGCGCTGCCGGCAAGCGGTGGGCAAGCGGTGGGCAAGACATAGGCGAAGCCGCGGCGGCAGCGTGCGCCATGCGCTCAGCCTCGTAGTTTAGATCGGGATAGAGTATGGAGCCAGGCGGGACAAATGCCGAATGGGACAAGTGTCGAATGGGACAAATGTCCTAGTTGAAATCAGCGGCCGTCCCTATCCGCCGGGTCGAGAATTGTTTAGCATGTACAGCACAGGGGGGCGTGCGGGGGCGGGCAAACCGGCCTCGGACGTCGTAGAGGGAAGCGGATGAAGCGTCATCAACACGCCAACGGCGTGATTACCTATACGTTCGACTCGCTCGCCGCTCTGCCGGTGCGCGCCTATGTCAGCACCCGTCACGGCGGCGTCAGCCCTGCACCGTGGAATTCGCTGAACTTCAGCGTGCGCCGCGGCGATACGCCGGAGCGGGTTCAGGCGAACCGGCTGCGTTTTGCCGAGGCGGTGGGCGTTGCACGGGAGCATCTCGTCTCTTGCCGCCAAGTGCATGGCACGGGAGTTGCCAAGGTCGATTGGGCAGACGCCGGGCAGGTGCAGGAGGGGGTGGATGCGGCCATCACCGATGCCGTGGGGCTGCCTTTGGGGCTGGTCTTTGCCGATTGTGCGCCGCTGCTGCTCTATGACCCGGTGCGGCATGTGCTGGGGGTCTGTCACGCCGGCTGGCGCGGGACGGTGAACGGCGCGACGGCGGCGACGGTGTGGGCGCTGCAGGCGGCCTATGGCACGGAGCCGGGCGATCTGCGCGCCGCCATCGGCCCAAGCATTGGCCCGGCCAGCTATGAGGTGGGCGACGAGGTGGTCGAGATGGTGCGTGCCCGGCTGTCACAGCCCGACGCGGTGTTGAGTTATCCGCACGGGGCGGAGGGGCGGGCGCATCTCGATCTGTGGCGGGCCAACGCGCTCCAGTTGATCGAAGCCGGTGTGCCGGAGGCGCAGATCGAGGTCAGCGCCATTGATACGGCGCAGCACACCGACGACTTTTTTAGCCATCGCGCCGAGCAGGGGCGCTGCGGCCTGTTTGGGATGATGGCGTGGCTGACGCCGAAGGCGTGAGGGCAGTATGACAGGGCAGACATGGTCAGAGAGGGTATTGAGGTAATGGGGTAATCGCAGTCTTCCTCGGCTCTATTCCAATCTAGCGCAGGAGTCATAGCGCACATGAATCGCATATTGGCAGGCATCCCCGGGCGCGGGTGGACCGTGCTCTGGGTCGGGTTTCTGTTGGCCGCGTTCTGGGGCCACCAAGACGTGCAAGCGCAAAGCAGTTGGACGGTGCCTAGTGTGGCGCCGGTGTTGGTCAATCCGGACTTTGAGTGCGCCGACGGGTATAGTGGCGGCACGAACCCTGACGGCGATAAGACGTTGATCCCCAACGGCTGGGCGGTGAGCTATCGCAGCGGGTCGCCTTTTCTGGCGAGTACACGGCTGAATTATCGAGGCGGGGTGTGTGATGACAGCGGCGGGCTGCCTTTTGTCGAGAAGTTCAACGGCCACGACAGCCTCACCATTCTGTCGCAGCATATCGAGTGGACTGACGCGCCGGGCAAGCCGTTTGACGTGGTGCTCTATCAGCAGACGCCTGCGACCGTCGGCGGCATCTACAGCCTGAGCGGCTGGCTGGTCAGCATTTGCGGGCGCAACTCCGATCCTTTCGACTGCCCCGAAGGCTATTATATCGCCAAAGCCGTGGGGCTGGACCCGAACGGCGGCACAGACCCCGACGCGGCGTCGGTCGTCTGGGTGGAAAACCGCGACGGCCATGTGGACAGCGCGGGAAACCGGCTGGGCTGGCAAAACATGCGTGTGGCGACGCGTGCGCTGTCGAACCGCGTGACGGTCTTTGCGCGGATGTCCAGCCCGTTCCAGTGGCATGGGAATCTAGGGTTTGTCGACGCGTTCAGCCTGGTGCGCGGGCCGCTCTCGGAACTGGCGACGCTGCCATCTGAGGTAGAGGGCAACCAGGTCGAGGTCGCCTGGATCGGGCAGCAGTCGCCCGATGTCTTGCAGATGGCGGGCAGCACCCATCAGTTGTTGTTCGACGTGCAGGTGCGCTATGGTCGAACCGGCGAGTGGCGCGATCTGGTGACGAGCGCGCTGGATGCCGGCAGCACGACCTTTACCGCGCCTTGTGTAGACGCTGCCTATGAGTTCCGCGTGCGTGCGCGCAGCGAGCAGCCGGAGGGTTCGGGTGGGCTGTGGCCTAACCAGCGCTATCCGGGCGTGTGGAGCACGCCGGTGCGCGTCTATTTCAATGCGGCGCAGCCTATCGAGAATCCCGAGATCCCGGATGCGCCCAACGTTCCCGACGGGCCGATCCGGATTTTCATTCCACAGGTGTCTAAGGCGGCAAACTGCTAGACAGTTGACCGGCTGATCGCGGCGCCGCAGGCTTGTGTGAGCGCCAGGGGCCGGTGTTTCCGATCTGCGGCGCAGACTGGTACAATCCGTGCTAGTCTGCGCTGTTTTTTGTCCTGCGTTCACACGGAATGGCCGAGCTGTGCCGATGCCGGAAGCATCCCAACCTGATCCACGCCGGATTGCCGAAAACCTAGCGTGCGTGCGGGCGCGCATCGCCGTCGCCGCGGCACGCGCCGGGCGCGACCCGGCGGAGGTGAGGCTGGTGGCGGTCAGCAAGACGCAGCCGCCGGCGGCGATTGAAGCGGCCTATGCAGCGGGCCAGCGCGATTTTGGCGAAAACCGGCTGGAGGAGTTGTGGCCGAAGGTAGACATAGCAGCGCAGGCAGGCTTGGCTGAGATCCGCTGGCATCTGATCGGCACGATCCAAAGCCGCAAGACGCCGCAGGCGGTTGGCCCGTTCGTCTTGATCCATTCCATCGACCGCATGAAGATTGCGGCGCGACTCAGCCGGGATGCGGAGGCCGCAGGCCGGGTGATGCGCGTGCTGCTGGAGGTCAATATCAGCGGCGAGGCCAGCAAGCACGGTTTTGCGCCTGCGGCGTTGATGGCGGAGGCCGCTGCGCTGGCGGCGCTGCGGGGCATCCAGGTGCAGGGGTTGATGACGATGGCCCCGCTGGAGGTCGCGGCGGAGACGACACGGCCCGTCTTTCGAGGGTTGCGCCAACTGCGTGATGCGCTGGCCGCGGCCTATCCGTCGCTGGAGTGGCGGCAGTTGTCGATGGGCATGACCAATGATTTCGAGGTAGCCGTCGAGGAGGGCGCGACGTTGGTGCGCGTGGGGTCGGCGATCTTTGGGCAGCGCGTGACATAGGAGTTAGGTGCGGGTGTGACTGGGTTTAAGCCATGACCAGGGGAGCGACTGTGGGGGACCAGGCATGATCCAGAGCAATAAGATTGCGTTCATCGGTAGCGGGGCCATGGGCGAGGCGATGATTAAGGGGATGTTGGACCAGGGCTTGGTCCGCCCTGGGCAGATCGTCGCCGGCGACCCGGTGGAGGGGCGGCGGCAGGCGATGGCGCGCGACTACGGCGTCCAGACTACGGCGGACAACCTGGAGGCGGTGGACGGGGCGGATGTGGTGGTGCTCAGCATCAAACCGCAGGTGTTGGGCAAGGTGCTGCCCCCTTTGGGTGGAAAGCTACAGCGCGAGGCGTTGGTCTTGAGCATCATTGCGGGCGCGCCGATCTTTGCCTTGGCGAACGGGTTGGGCCATGAGCGCATCGTACGCACGATGCCCAACACGCCGGCGCAGGTCGGCAAGGGCATGACCGTGTGGACGGCGACACCGGCGGTGAGCGAAGCGCAGCGGCAGGAGACGCGCCTGATCTTGGGCGCGCTGGGCGAAGAGATCGCGGTGGACGACGAGAGTTATCTGGATGCGGCCACCGGGTTGAGCGGCTCCGGGCCGGGCTTTGTTTTTTTGCTGCTCGAAGCGTTGATCGATGCGGGGGTGCAGGCCGGTTTCAGCCGCGCCGACGCGCACAAGATGGTGTTGCAGACGGTAGAAGGCAGCGTCGCCTTGGTGCGTGCGTCGGGGCTGCATCCGGCGGAGCTGAAAAATCGTGTGACCAGCCCGGCGGGCACAACGGCCGCGGGGTTGTTTGAACTGGAGGCCGCAGGGGTGCGTGCGGCCTTGATCCGAGCCGTGGTGGCTGCCCAGGCGCGCAGCCGCGAACTAGGGGCCGTCTATAGCCAGGAAGGGAAGAAGTAGATTGATCACGCTGGTGCTTTTGCTGCTGCAGCTCTATAGCTATGTGTTGTTGGCGCGCGCGCTGGTCAGTTGGATCCCCAACTTGGATCCGTACCATCCGGCGGTACAGTTTCTGTATCGCTTGACGGAGCCGGTGTTGGAGCCGATCCGTAAGCTCATCCCGCCGCTGGGCGGGGTGATGGATATTTCGATCATCGTCGCGTTTTTCGCCATCATTATCTTGGAGCAGTTGCTGCGTTCGCTGGCCTAGGGCCGGCGCCACAAACTGCGTAAGGCAGCCGCGCGCCCGTGCCCTATACATCCTATACATAGGACATAGGGCGGCTGCGCGGCCTACGCACGAGATGCTAGGGGGCTTCGGTGACCGGCACTCCCAAAGTGCCGGTCACCTCAATTTTCGGGGGTCAGGATCGCGGGCAGGAAATAGCGCCGGGCGAGCGGGATCTCGAAGACGACCTCAAGGCCTGTATCCGGGACGATCACGCGCACGCGCACTAAATCTTCGGCTGGGTTCTGCAGGGTGAGAACCGTCTTGGCCTGGCCCGCGCTGGTTGTGGCGGAGGCAGGCTGTAGCTGACCGTCGGCGCTTTCGAATTGGATGGGGATGCCGTCTGCTGCCGCGTTACCATACTGGTCTTGGATCAAGAAGGTGAGGGTCAGTTGGTTGGTCGCGTCGAGGATGGGGGGGGGGCCTCCGCCGGGGCGGAGGATATTGGCCGGCGGCCCTGGCGCAATGGTGAACGCGACCTCGATGGATGCATCGCCGATCGCGGCGCGCAGCAGCGCCGCGCCGCTGATGGCGCCGGAGTAGAGCGAGTTTGTATAGACGCCGCCGCTGACGATGATCTGCTGGCTCCGGCTGATTTCCGAGGGCAGCAGCGAACCAAGCGAAGTTTCCAGGCGGACGGGCAGCGGCGTCGGCTCCAACTCCCCTTCGAGGGTACGCAACTCCAGCCGGAACTGGACCGGCTTTTCTCCCACCGGAACGACCGCCTGCGACAGCGTGAGGGTAATGCTCACGGGCCTGCTGTGTACGGTCAAGGGGATGTCGACCGACGCCGCGCCGGCTGTGGCGCGTACACGATAGAATCCGTCGTCCGGCGGCGTGACGAAGGCCAACTCGGCTGTGCCGTCAGCACCGGTGAGCGCTTGGTTCTCCGTGCCGATAGGCGCATTCGTGGCATCGTCCCACAGCCGGTAGTTGATCACGACCTCGCCGGCGGGCAGCAGGCTGTCCCCACTTTGGATGGCAGCGGTGACGGTGATCACCATGGATGTGTTGGGCAGCACGAGATAGTCGCTCTGACCGGTGTCGGCCAGGATGAGGGCCTCTGAGGCTTTGAGCAGGGCGGCGGCGAGGTCGATGCGGCCTGCGCCCAGTTCGCTGTCCGGGCCGGGCAGGCCGGCGCGGTTGACATCCACGGCTGTGCTCTTGAGTAGACCGACGATCTGATCGGCGCCGAGGTCGGGGCGCAGACTCCAGAGCAAAGCCGCCGCCGCCGCGGCATGGGGCGCGGCCATGCTGGTGCCGCTGAGCTTGCGGTAATCGCCGCCAAGATAGGTGCTGAGAATTTCGCTGCCCGGCGCGGCCAGGTCAACGGCGTCGCCGGTATTGCTGAAGTCGGCCCTGAGGTCGGCGTCGGTGGTGGCGGCGACGGCCAGCACTTCGGGATAGGCGGCGGGCCAAAGCACCGAGCCTCCAGTTCCTTTGTTGTTACCCGTGGCGGCGACGACCAGCATCCCGGCATCGTAGGCGGCGCGCACGGCGTCGGCCAGGGGAGGCGAATCGGATAAGACGGTGAGGCTCAGGTTGGCGACGCGGAACCCCATGGCGCGCGCGTAGTCCAGGGCGGCGATGACGTCGCTGACCCAACCTGCGCCGCTGGCATCCAGCACGCGTAGGGGCGCGGCGCGCAGGTTGGGGCCAAGCCCGGCGATGCCGATGCCGTTGTCGACGGCGGCGGCGATGATGCCAAAGACATGCGTGCCGTGGCCTTGCTCGTCTTGAGGTTCGTTATCGTCGATGCCATCGATGCCGCCGGCGCCGACCCAGTCCCAGCCATGGATGTCGTCGATATAGCCGTTGCCGTCGTCGTCGACGCCCGGCCTGCCGTTTTGTTCGGCGGCGTTGACCCACAGCCGCTCCGGCGGCAGGTCCGGGTGGGTGATGTCGTAGCCGGTATCGATGATGGCGACCGGCACGGTGGGGCTGCCGCGCGCGATCTTCCAGCTATCGCGGGCGCGCACCTTGGCCAGCGCCCACTGCTGGCCCGACAATGGATCGGTGGCCGCGGCGGTCGCCGGACCGCCGGTTTGTGCGATCTGGACGCGCTCGTCCAGCGCGACATAGCGAACGCCCGGCAGACCCATCAGCGCCGCCTGTGCGGCCTGTGTGACGGTCGCGGTTTCGGGTCCCAACATCTGCGCCTGGACCGTAGGCAGCGAGACCTCGGCGATGTGCAGCGCGGGGTAGACGCGTTCGAGCGTCATGCCCTGGGCCGCAAGGGCGGCAGTCAGGTTGTCGAGCGGCGCATCCGGCTCGATGCCGACCAGCAAGCGCCCTGGCCGGAAGGCCGCGGGTGTGTTGTCCATAGCGGCCTGGAGCGGCTGGGGGATCGTCTGGGTCTGGCTGCGTATGGGCACAGCCGGCGCCGCTAGAAGCAGCGCTGCCGACAGGCTAAGGACGAGCAGCGGGAGGGAGAAGCGAAAGCGTGATTTGGTTGCGTTGGCGTGTGTGTGCAAAGGTGTCAGATGCATCATGTAACCGGTCGCACCGGCGGTTGGGTTTACAGAGTTCTTGCTGGATCATAGACGAACTTGTTGCGCGCGTCGAACTGGGCATAGGCTAAGATGGTAATCCTGGGCTGAAACGCCACGCGGGGTGCGCAAGTTCTGAAGGGCTGTGCTTGGGGCAGGTGTGCGGTGAGGTATAGAGTAGGGGGTGTTGCCTGCCGCGAGTTGTGATACAATGTGACCGAGGCCAGAATGGGAATGACGATGGATGACTCTCGAGTAGGCGTGTCGCGCGAGCGTTTTGAAGACCTAGTAGACGAAGCCCTTGCCGATATTCCGGACGAATTCTGGAATGTGATTGACAATTTGGCGGTGATGGTGGAGGAGTGGCCCAGTCACGCGCATCTGCATGAGGCGGGTACGCCGCCGGGACACTTGCTCTTGGGACTCTACGAAGGGGTTCCGCTCACCGGACGCAGCCATGGCTATGGCCTTGTGCCCCCCGATAAAATCACGATTTTCCGCGGCCCGATCCTGCGTGTCTGTCCGCCAGGGGATGAAGCCGCGATCCGGGCGCAGGTGCGCCGCACGGTGCTGCATGAGATCGCGCATCATTTTGGGATCGACGATGACCGGCTGATGGAGATCGGCGCATACTGACATACACCCTCATCATGGCTAATGACGGTGGCCCGTCTTGTGAATGACCATTCCGACCCCATCCTGGCGCAGTGAGGACGACCATGGCAACAGGTGAACTCCCCACGATCCCGCGTGGCAGTCTTGGCCGTACGTCCAATACCCCACACTTCCAGGCGATTGACGCCCACTATTTTAACATCACCGATATTCAGGCCTGGCCGATCGCCGGGCTGCTGGTCTTGCTCGACGGCAAGGGCCGGCCGGTGCGGGCGGAGCTTCATTTGTATGACGAACTGCCCAGCCATGTACAAGAGGCGGCGGTGCGCCAATCGCGCCTCGTGCTGCAAGAGGGATATGAAGGGCTGGACCCTGTGCCGCTGCGCATCCTCGAGACGCAGCAGTTGCGGGAGGCGATGGATGTGCGGCTGGCCCCGCCGGGGGAGCGGGCGCCTGCGGCCAAGCCGGTGCGCTGGCAGCCCTATGCGCTGGGCGGGCTGGCGCTGGCCGCCGTCGCGGCCTTGATCTGGCTGGCGCTGCTCTTCTTCCGGCCTGCCGGGGGGGAGGTGGCGAGCGCGCCTCAGCCCGCCGCGGGCCGGCCCGAAGCGCCTGCCCCTGTCCAGGCCCTATCGCAGGCGGGGGCAGCGGATGCAGAAGAAGCGGTCTCGGATGTCGTCCCGATCAGTGGCGACGGCGTTGGGGTGGGCGCTGAGGTAGGCGCTGCCGGGGCCGCCGAACCGGGGGAACTGCCGCCCAGCCGCAACGCGCGGCCCGATCTGGGGATCGGGATGCGCGTTGCGATCGTGCCTGGGCTGAAGTTGACGCTGCGCAGCGAGCCAGGCCCGGATGCGGGGAAAGAGGTAGGCAGCATGGTCGACGGGGAGGCGGCGACGATCATCGGCGGGCCGCGCCTGACCCGTGGCGATTCGGATACGATCGTGTGGTGGCTGGTGCAGCTTGACGACGGCACACAGGCGTGGGCTGCGGCGAACACCAGCCAATATACCCTTCTCATACCCGCCCCCTAGGAGAGACCTCATCTGAATACGACAGCGCACCGTTTGCTTAGGGCCGCCCAAGCAGTGATCGGGCTGGCTCTCTTTATCTTGGCCCTGGAACTGCTCAAATCGGGGGCGCACGGCCTGGAGCCGCTGCTGCGCAGGCTTGCGGTCGATGGGTTGCGCCAGGCCATCGGGTTTGGCTGGCTGGGCGCGTATTTGGTACTCAGCGGTTCTCCGGTGGCCGCGATCTCGTTGAGCCTCTACAGTTCAGGGGTGATCAGCGATATTGTGACCTTGGGCATGTTAGTTGGGTCGCGCCTGGGGGCCAGTTTTATCGTATTGTTTGTGGGCTTTCTCTATCATCTGCGCGGGCAGAGCCGCGTGGCCAGCATTGCCGTAGGGGTGCTGGCGTTTCTGGTGACGGCCTCGATCTATCTGCCGGCGCTGGTGTTGGGCTATTTTATCCTCGCCAACGGTTGGTTTGATGCAATCCGTTTTGGCACGCCGGCGGCCTTGGCGTCTTTTATCGATGCGCTGTTTGGGCCGCTGGTCACACAGATCGAGGCTTGGCTGCCGTTCTGGGGCGTCTTTTTGGTGGGGATCGGCGTGCTGCTGGGCGCGTTCAAGGTGTTTGACTGGGTGCTGCCGAATATCGACCCGGACAGTTCACAGTTCGGCAACATTGCCAATGCGGTCTATCGCCCGCTGGTGATGTTTGGGGTCGGCGCGCTGTTCACCAGCATTACGCTGTCGGTCTCGGTGTCGCTGACGCTGCTGGTGCCGCTGGCCTCGCGCGGCTATATCCGCCGTGAGAACATTGTGCCGTACATCATGGGGGCGAACATCACGACCTTTATCGATACCTTGTTTGCTTCGTTACTGCTCAGCGCGCCGCGCGCGTTTACGATTGTGCTGGTGGAAGTGGCGACGGTGAGCCTGTTTTCACTTCTGATCCTGGTGGCGGCCTATCGGCCCTATCAGCGCATCATCAACCAGGTATTAGAATGGATTGTGCTCGATAACCGCAATTTGGCGCTGTTTGTCGCGTTCACGGTGGGCATCCCTTTGCTGCTGCTCATTGTGTGAGGTTTGGAAACCATGCAAGTGCTTCTCTATTGGGACCCGCGCCATGCGGCGGTGTTGACAAAGACGCTGATGCGCCTGGCGGCCGCGTTTGAACTGTCGGTTGACGTGTTGGTGACGGCTGCAGACAGCGCGGCGCTCGACCGGGCGGCGCTGCCTGCGCTGCGTGTAAAACGTTTGCCGGCGACGGGCGCGCCGGAGACGGATATTGTGCGCGCCTGCGGCCAGCGGCCCTATGACCTGGTGATCACGCCGCCCGCCGACCGGCCGGGGTTACTGCGCATGATCCTTGGTTCGCGCATTGGGCATTTGGTGCGCCAAGCGCCCGCCACCATTTGGATCGCCCGGCCTGGGGCCGACGCCATCCAGCGCATCGTAGTGGGGGTGTCGGGTGGACCTCAGACCGCGCATGATATCCGGCTGACGGCGCTGCTGGCGCGGGCGTTTGGCGCGCAGGTCACGCTGGTTCATGTGGTGTCGCAGCTTCCGCTGATCTATAGCGGGTTGGGGGTGCAGCCCGACTGGCTGGCCAATGACCGAATGGCTAAGGTGGAGCCGGGGCTGGCGCGGCTGCGCGAGGCCGGCGAACTGCTGGCCGCGGCCTCCATCCCGCATGAGCTGGTGGTGCGCGAAGGGCTAGTCGACGAGGAGTTGCTGGCGGTTGCGAATGGGGCGGTGGGGGGACGCCGCGCCGATTTGCTGGTGTTGGGCGCACACGCGCCTTCGGTGCATACCCCAGTCGATTATTATGTCGATATTGCGGAACAGGTGGCGCAGGCGGCTCCAATCGCGACGCTGGTCGTCCATGCCGAGTCGGACTGGAGCCGCTGGAGCGCAGTCTATACGGGGCCAAGCCTGGAGGCAGGGCAGGCGGGATTTTGAGTGCAGCGTTGGGCTGAAGGCCCAGGAGTAGAGAGACGGCGATGTCACAGCATGTCGTTGTTTCGCCGCATGAGGACGAACCCCCAGGTCTTCATCGCGTGGCGAATGCGCCGCCGCGGCGCAGTTGGCGCACTTGGCTGATCGGCAGGCCGCTGGCGACGGCGGACGCCCCGCATCAGACGATCGGCAAGACGGTGGGGCTGGCGGTCTTTGCCTCCGACGCGCTCTCCTCCACGGCCTATGCCACGCAGGAGATCCTGCTGATCTTGGCCGGGGCAGGTGTGGCGGCGCTTGTCTATGGTTTTCCGATCTCAATCGCCATTGTGGTCTTGATGGCAATCGTCACCATCTCCTATCAACAGACGATCCACGCCTATCCGGACGGCGGCGGGGCCTATATTGTGGCGCGCGACAATCTGGGTGAGCTTCCCGCGCAGATCGCCGGCGCGGCGCTGCTGACGGACTATATCCTGACCGTGGCAGTCTCGATCTCGTCGGGGGTGGCGCAGCTTGTCTCGGCCTATCCGAGCCTGCAGATCTGGCGCGTGGAAGTGGCGGTGATCCTGGTGCTGTTTGTGATGGTGATCAACCTGCGCGGGGTCAAAGAGTCGGGAATCGCCTTTGCCATTCCCAGCTATTTCTTCATCGCCATGATGTATTTGACCGTGGGCATTGGTTTTGTGCGGCTGCTGGTCGGTGAACTGGGCACAGTGGTCGACCCGCCGCCGCTGGAGATCGAGGAGGTAGCGTCGGTCTCGCTCTTTTTACTGCTCCACGCCTTTTCGAGCGGGACGGCGGCGCTGACCGGGATCGAGGCGATTTCAAACGGCGTCACGGCCTTCCGCGAGCCGCGCAGCCGCAACGCGGCGATCACGCTGGTGTGGATGGCGCTGATCCTGGCGACGCTTTTTCTGGGCATCAGCTACCTGGCGGGGGAGATCCGCGCGCTCCCATCGGAAGAAGAGACGGTGATATCGCAAGTGGCGCGCACGGCGCTGGGCGGGCGCAATCTGCTCTATCTGGCGGTGATCGGCGCGACGGCGCTGATCTTGGTTATGGCGGCCAACACGGCGTTTGCCGGTTTTCCACGCTTGGGTGCGCTGCAAGCCGCCGACGGCTTTCTGCCGCGCCAGTTGACCTATCAGGGGAGCCGCCTGGTCTACAGCCGGGGCATCATCTCGCTTGCTGTGTTTGCGTGTATCCTGATCATTATCTTCCGTGCCAGCGTGAGCGGCCTGATCCCGCTGTATGCGATCGGCGTCTTTTTGTCGTTTACGCTTTCGCAGGCGGGGATGGCGCGGCGTTGGTGGAAGATCGGGCACATGGCCCCTGGGGCGGTCGTGCAAGAGCGCGGCTCGGTGCTGGCGTATGAGTCGGGCTGGCACACGAAGATGGCGATCAACGCCTTTGGCGCGGTCTGCACGGCCATTGTCATGCTGATCTTTGCGGTTACGAAGTTCACCGGCGGCGCGTGGATTGTGCTGATCCTGCTGCCGGTGCTGGTCTTTATCTTCGAGATGATCCATCGCCATTATCGGCGGCTGGCCCAGCAGTTGACGCTGCGCGATTACCGCGCGCCGACGCGCATCCGCCGTCACCGCGTGATCATGCCGATCAGCGGGGTGCATCAGGGGACGCTGGCGGCGCTGCGCTATGCGCGCAGCCTGTCGGATGACGTGACCGCGGTGCATATCTCGATAGACCCGGAGCGGGAGATGGCGCTCCGCCGGCGCTGGGCGACTTGGGGCGATGGGACGCGGTTGGTGATCTTGGATTCGCCCTACCGGCTGATGCTGGAGCCGCTGTTGGAATACATCGAGGAGATCGCCGCCTCGCAGGAGGCGAATGAAGTGCTGACGATTGTCGTGCCGCGCTTTGTACCGCGCGGCTGGTGGCAAAATGCGCTGCATGCCCAGACCGCGGTCTGGCTGCGGTTTGCGCTCATGTTCCGGCCTGGGATTGTGATTACCGATGTGCCCTATCTAGTCCACGAAACCGAAATGGAGGAGCGATAAAATGCGCGCCATCCTGGTGGGATGCGGTCGCGCCGGGGCGGAACTGGCGGCGCGTTTGGCTGCGGCGGGCCATGCGGTCACGGTGATCGATATTGCCGCCGCAGCGTTCGATAATCTGCCTGCCGATTTTCGCGGGCATGTGATTCAAGCGGAGGCATTAAACCAAGATGTCTTGGTCAACGCGGGCGTGGAGGAGGCCGGCAGCCTGGCAGCCTTGACCAATTCGGATGCGCTGAACGCCGTCGTCGGCCATATTGCCAAGACCGTCTACCATGTGCCGCGCGTGGTGGTGCGAACCTATGATCCACGCTGGTCGCCGGTCCACGCTGCGTTTGAACTGGAGTCGGTAAGCTCGGTGCAGTGGAACGCGAGCCGGTTTGAGGAATTGATGGTCCATCCCGACTTGGTGACGCTTCAGCCGCTCGGCGACGGCGGCATCGCGCTCTATGAATTGGCCGTGCCTGCGGCTTGGGCTGGGCGGCGGCTGGGGGAACTGGCCGAAGAGCCGGAGGTGATGGTTGCGGGGGTGACGCGCGGCGATGTGAGCCTGATGCCCGCCGCCGATTGGGTGTTGGAGGCCGGAGATCGGGTGGCGTTGAGCACGACTGCTGCCGGGGCCGCTCGGCTGCGCACGCAGCTGAACCAAGGAGCATGACCATGTTTGTCGTCGTCGTGGGAGGTGGGCGGATGGGAGCGCAGCTTGCCGGGCTGCTCTTAGCACACGGACACCGCGTGCGGATAGTCGAACAGCGCAAGGAGATATTGGGCCTGCTGCACCGTGAACTGCCGACCGAGGTGATCTACGAGGGCAATGTGACCGACCCGACGGTGCTGGACCGGGTGGAGTTGGGGCGCGCCGATGTGGCGGCGGCGTGTACGGCGGATGACGCCGAAAACCTGGCTTTTTGCTATATGGCGCGTACCCGCTATGGCGTGCCTAAAACGATCGCACGCATCAACAACCCGCGCAACGCCTGGCTCTTCGACGGTAAGTTTAAGGTGGATGTGGCGCTGAACCAGGCCGAGTTGATGGCCGGGCTGATCGTCGAGGAGATGTCGCTGGGCGATATGATGACGCTGCTCAAGCTGCGCCGCGGCCAATTTCTCTTGGTGGAGGAGATCATCCCCGCCGGCGCTAAGGCGATCGGCATGGCGATCAAAGATTTGAACCTTCCCGACGAATGCGTGATCGCCGGGATCATCCGGCAGGGCAAAGTGGTGGTGCCGCGCGGGGTCACTACGTTGGAGGAAGGCGACGAGGTGCTGGCTGTGGCCGACCGCCAAGGCGCGGTGGAACTGGCAAAGCTGCTCAGTGCCCCGCCGAGCGCCTAAGCTTGCCGGTCGGGCGCGGCTTTGCTGGGCGTGTCCAGCGCAAGTAGGGTCGCCAGCCCCGGATAGATCAGCAGGTCGAGCGGGGTTCCCGGCGCAGGCAGTTGGTTGGCCGCCAGCCCTTGGCGCGCGGCGCTGCGTTGGAAGGCGGGCAGGTCAAAGCGCAGTTCGACCGGCTGCGTGGGGGCGGGCACGCGCACCTGCACGCGGTATTCGCGGCCGCGATAGGTGCAGGCGACGACCTCGCCGCGCAGCAGCACTGCTTCCGGCTCCGGCGCAGGGTGAAAGCCCCAGCCGTGGGCGCGGCTGTCCGTACCGGATACAGCCAGCCGCGCCGCTTCGGGCCGGATCAAGAGGGTATAGTCGCCCGGCGCAGGCGGCGCGCCGCGCAGCGGAAAAGGGCCGATGGGCGTTTGCGCCACCGCCCCTGCCCCTGGTGCGGCGGGCGGGCGCAGCTGGGCGGGCAGCAGATTTTCAAAGCCCAGGAAGCGCGCTACGAAATCATTGGCGGGGTGGGTATAGATGGTCTGTGGCGTGCCGACCTGCTCGATCCGCCCGGCGCGCATGATGACGATGCGGTCGGAGAGCGCCAGGGCTTCATCTTGGTCGTGCGTGACATAGACGGCGGTGACGCCGGTCGTCCGCAAGATCGCGCGCAGTTCCTCCAGCAACTCCTCGCGCAGACCGCGATCTAAGCTGCCCAGCGGTTCGTCGAGCATCAGCAGCGCCGGTTCGGGGGCGAGGCTGCGCGCCAGCGCCACGCGCTGGCGTTCACCGCCGCTCAGTTCAAAGATCGAGCGATCCCCATAGCCTTCAAGGTTCACCAGGCCGAGCATGGCGGCCACGCGGCTGCGAATGGCCGTGTCCGGTTGTCCTGCCATGCGCAGCCCAAAGGCGATGTTGTCGGCCACGTTGAGGTGGGGAAAGAGCGCAAAGTCCTGGAACATCAGCCCGAAGTGACGCCGGTGGACGGGGACGCCGCGCAGGCTGACGCCGTCGAGCAGGACCTCCCCTTGGTCTGGAATTTCCAGCCCGGCGATGATGCGCAGCAGTGTGCTTTTGCCGCAGCCGCTGGGGCCGAGCAGCGAAACGATTTCGCCGGTAGCGATGGTCAGGTCGACGCCGGCCAGCGCGCGCGTCTGCTCGTTATAGGTCTTGTGGATATGGCGCAGTTCGAGATGCGGCGCGGCGGGCGGCATGGGCGAGAATTCCCTTAGAACTCGCCTACGTCTTGCAGGCGGAAGCGCTCGATGGCGATCAAGCCGGCGGCGCACGTGACCATGAGGATCGTGCTCATGGCGAGCGCCTGCCCATAGTTGGACAGCCCAGGCTGGCCGAGGGCGCGATAGATGACGACCGGCATGGTGGGCACGTCGGGGCGGCTGATGAGCAGGGTTGCGCCGAATTCACCCAGGCTGATGGTGAAGGCAAAGGCGGCGCAGACGAGCAGGGCGCGGGCCAGCAGCGGCACGTCGATCTCCCACCAGGCGCGCGTGGGCGATGCGCCCATGACGGCGGCGGCCTGGCGCAGCCGCGGGTCGAGGCTGCGCAGCGCGGGCAGAAAGGTGCGTACGACAAAGGGCGCGGCGATCAGCGTGTGGGCGATGGGCACCAAGATCGGCGAGGTACGCAGCGGTCCCATGGCGACGATATAGCCAAAGCCGAGCGTCACCGCCGATGTGCCCAGGGGCAGCAGAAAGAGCGGGTCGAGGATGGCGGCGAGCAGGCTGTGCGGGCGCGCCAGGAGATAGGCGCTGATCACGCCCAAGCACAGGCTCAAGCCCACGGTAGCGATGGCATAGAGCAGTGAGTTGCGCACGGCGACGATGGGCGGCACAAAAAAGGCGCTCTGGCGCAGGTTGACGGTCAGGGCGCGGTAGTTGGCCCAGGTGATGCCGTCGCTGCCGACGGTGAAGGAGCGCCAGACGAGCGCAAGGAGAGGGGCAAGCAGCAGCAGCGCCATGCCGATCACCGAGGCGGCGAGCACGGTTCTGGCGGCCCAGGTGCGCGGCGTGCGCGCCGTGGTGGACTGGGGCCGCGCTTCGAGCGGGCGGCTGGCGCGCGCCTGCAGCCGCGTGTAGACGGCCATCACGGCAAAGGTAAAGAGCATCTGCACCAGGGCCAGCACGGCGGCCACGGGCAGGTTGAAGAGGCTGATCGCCTGGCGGTAGATCTCCACTTCGAGCGTGGCAAAGCGCAGCCCGCCCAGGATCAAGATCACGCCAAAGCTGGTGAAGCAGAAGAGAAAGACGAGCAGCGCCGCGGCCAAGATGCTGGGCAGCAGCAGCGGCAGCGTGATATGACGGTAGAGCCGCCAGCGGTCCGCGCCCAAGACGGCGGCGGCCTCTTCGAGCCGGGGATTCAGGTTGGCCCAGAAACCGCCGACAGTGCGGACGATCACGCTGACGTTGTAGAAGACATGGGCCAGCAGGATCATCCACACGGATTGGTCGAGCCGAATGGGAGGGCGGGTCAGGCCAAAGAGCGTTTGCAGCCAATGGTTGACCACCCCTGACGGGCCGAGCAGCGCGGTAAAGGCGGCGGCGACGACGACCGTGGGCAGCACAAAGGGGATGGTGGTCAAGGCGCGCAGCAGGGTTTTGCCTGGGAAGGCAAAACGTGCAAAGACAAAGGCAAGCGGCAGACCGGCCAGCAGGGTGAGCCCGGTGGAGACAACGGCCTGCCAGGTGGTAAACCAGAGAACCTTCCAAAAGAACGGCTGCGCCAGCGTGCCCAGCGCGGCCCAGGCCTTCGCCCCGCCCAGGCTGAGCAGAAAGATGCGCAGCAGCGGGTAGAAGAAGAAGGCGGCCAGGAAGAGCAGGGGCAGGCCATAGAGCGCGGTCAGGGCCACGCCGCGCAGCCGTTCACGGGTCATCGGAGTCGCTCCTTAGCGCAGCGGTTTTTACGCAGCATGATCAACGCAGCATCGTCTGGGTCCAGGCTTCGATCCAGCGTTCGCGGTTGGCCTCGATCTGCGCGGGGTCGACCTGCACCGGGTCCGCCGGGGCCTGGGCGTATTGGGTGAAAAGCTCCGGCAGCGCGGCATTCTCGTTGCTGGGGTAGACAAACATCTGCAGCGGGATATCCTCTTGGAAGGGGATGTCCAGCAGGAAATCGACCAACGCCTTGGCCTGCTCAGGGTGCTGGGTGGTCTTGAGGATGCCCACGAACTCCACCTGGCGGAAGACGCCGTCTGCGGGAGAGATGTTGACAGTCGCCGGTTCGGTGCGGCCATCGGTGGCATAGACGACGTCGGCGGGCGGGCTGGTGGTGTAGCTGACGACCAAGGGGCGGTCGCCTGTGCCGCCGGAGCCGGCGGTGAAGCGCTCAAAATAGGCTTCGCTCCAGCCGTCGGTGACCAACACGTCATTGGCGCGTAGCGCCGCCCAGAAGTCGAGATAGCCGTCTTCGCCGAAGTGGGCGATGGTGGTGAGCAGGAAGGCCAGCCCCGGCGATGAGGAGGCCGGGTTGGGGAGTACCAGCAGCCCGGCATATTCCGGCTTGGTCAAGTCCTCCAGCGTTTGGGGGAGCGCCAGCCCCTGTGCCACAAACCAGGCGCTGTCTGCGTTTAGATTGACAAAGCCGTAATCCACCGGCAGCAGCGTGTGGTCGGGGTCCAGTTTGAGCTCGTCGGGGATCTGGTCGAGCAGGGGGGACGCGTAGGGCATAAACATCTCGGCGGCCAGGGCGCGGCTGAGAAAGGTATTGTCGACGCCGAAGAAGACGTCGGCCAGCGGGGCATCCTTGCTGAGGATGAGTTTGTTCAGGGACTCCCCGGCATCGCCCATGGCCAGAAACTGGAGCTTGACGTTGTGGGTGGTCTCGAAGGAGGCCACGATATCCTCGCTGACACTGAACGAATCGTGGCTGGCCAGCACCAGCGTGACCGGCTCGCCCGCGGTCTGCGGCGCGGCTGTGCCGCTGGACGAGGCGGGCGGTTGGACGGCCTGGCAGCCTGCCAGCAGCAGGGCCAACAGGACAAGTGTATGGATCCAACGGTTCTGCATTTTTCCCTCCTGGTAGAAGAAACGACCTTACCCGGTCTGGGCAAGGTCGTCGCGTGCAGATGCTGTCTCTGCTCCCTCCGCTGGCATTACCCAGATCAGGTCGCGGGTCGGCGGCCACTTGCCGCCCTCTCAGCCTGGCTTGTCCAAGCTCCCCGGTTTGGTTGTAGAGGCCGGCAGGTATCCATCTGCCGGCCGATCAGAGTGTAGCACAGCGTGGGAGGAGCGTCCAATCTTCGGAGGGTGACGCGCATTGTGCCCAGGGTCTGAATCGTTGCATACTGATCTAGAAACCCCGCAGTGGCATACTTCGTTCTAGCAGACTTCGTCGTGGCGTCTGAGAGCGGCATCGATTGCAGCGTATGCCGATGAGCGTCAGCCGGCGAGGTGTCGACGGCAAGAGTTTGTCAACCTGTACCGGAATTTGGACCTGAACAAGAGAGGAATAGGTGCTATGCGCGCGTTTGTGTTAAGTGGTGGGGGTAATTTTGGCCCGCTACAGGTCGGAGCATTGCGCGCATTGCTGGAACGGAAGATCACGCCGGACATTTTGGTAGGTTGTTCTGCGGGCGCGCTCAACGCCGCGTTTTTGGCGCGCGAGGTCTCGTTGGCACAAGTGGAGACGTTGGCCGATGTATGGCGAGCGGTGAGCCGGCATGATGTCTATCCCGGCAACCGCTGGCTGGCGTTGGGCCGTCTGTTGCTCGGCCAAGACAGCCTTTATGATAACCGCAATTTCTATGCGTTTCTGCAGCGGCAAGGGATCACGCCTGCGACCGAATTCCAGCATTACGGCCAAGTGGCCCTGCGCGTGACGGCTACCAGCCTGCGCACCGGGCAATTGCATGTTTTTGGCGAGAACCCGCACGACCGTGTGCTCGACGCCCTGATGGCGAGTACGGCGTTGGCCCCGATGCATCCGCCCTGGGAGGTGGACGGCGAACCCTATATTGACGGCGGCACGGTGACGCCGCTGCCGGTGCGGGTGGCGCTGGAGATGGGGGCGACGGAGATCTATGCGCTGGATCTGGTGGGGGTGATGGCAACGCGCGAAGTACGCATGCTGCGCGGGGTGCCGGCGCTGCTGCGTCAGAGCGTGATGACGACTGTGCGCTTGGCTGCCCAGCATGACCTCTCGCTGGCGCGCACGCGTCGCCAGCTGCGGCTCCATCATATTGTGCTGGGTGTCGAGAACGCGCCTGGGCCTACTGATTTCAGCCGCGCCGAGGAGATGTTTGACCTGGGATATGTGCAGACCTGCGCGGTGCTGGGCGAGATGGAGTCGAGCAGCCGCCCTGAACTGCCGGTAGAGCGCTGGTGGACAGGGCTGCGCCGCCGCGTGGAAGGCTGGGCGGCGCAGCCCGGATTCTCGGCTAACCTATCCTCCGGCATGAGATCGCCGACCCTGGCGACCTCGGTTGTGACTGTAGAAAGTAAGAAGCCGCGCTAGGCGGCCCGTTCGGCGGCACACTGCGGGCAGTAGCGCGGGTCGTTCAGCTCGACCATGTGTTTGGCGCAGATGGCAAAGGTCACCTCGACGCCATCGCGCAGAAACTTGTGTTTGACCCTGGCCTCGAGGACAAGATCGCGTGTGTTGCTGGCGATTAGGATTTCGGGTACGGGGCAGGAGTCGCAGAGTTTGCGCCGCCAGGGACGTTCGTTGTCTGGGTTACCGCCGACCAGGCGGCACTCTTCCTTATTTTTGCCTCGGAAGTAGTCTCCGTAGAAATAGCGGCAGTTGACAGGTTTATTCATGCACTTGTGGGTTGAGTCTTGATAGGCGCGCGCCGAGTTGGCGCGCTGGGATCAAACGACCGCCGGAGGCCTCCGGCGGTCGTTGCATTTTCAGGCGCGGCCCGGCGACGAAGGTCAATTGGCCCAGAAGGGCGGGTTGTCGACATCGGGGTCTTCCGGCATATCCCAGCCGTTTTCCAGGAATTCATTGGGGTCGATGAAGAGCATCGACGCCAGCAGTTCTTTGCGTTCGGCTTGGTCGGGCAGAAGCCTGCCAAATTCCTGTTCCAGACGCGCCAGCAGCTCCAGTTCGGCCTCCAGCAGGTGGAAGTCCTCATGCGGCAGGGGGCGGCCGTTGGGGTCAAGCGCCAGGAAGGTTTCGAGATAGGCCTGATAGCTGGCGCAGCCTTCCTCCGAGGTCAGCGCGTCGGGGTCATCGCCGGCGCGCAGCATCGACCAGTCTTCTTCGTCGTCCTCGTCATCCATGTCTGGGAGGTCCTCCGCATCGGCAGGGAGCGAGAAGCGCACGTCGGTTTGCCCCGGCAGGGTGGCATCGTCGTCGAGGGGCAGTTGATAGCCCATGCCATCGCGGAAGCGCAGCATGCTGAATTCATGCAGCACATAGTGCAGGTCGTCGGCGGCAGGCTGTTCGTGAAAGAAGCCGCGCCCCACCAGCCGCGCCACCAGTTCCCAAGTGGGCATAGCCATGCGGACGCGACGGTCTTCGGCGACGATCTCTTCGGCCAGCAGGGCGAGCTGGATATTGCGTTGGCGGATGGCGCGTTCGTCGCGCATCTCGCGCAGGTTGAGCCGCACCATATAGTGGCCGGCGGCGGCATCGCGCGCGAAGATCAGCAGGTCGTCTTTGCTCTGGCCGCCCTGCATATCGATCCAGGCGCCAAACTCGGGGCCGAGGCGCAGCGACCAAGTCTTGCGCTCGATGGAGGCCTCGGCGTGGATGGTGGGGCCGCCGAACAGTTCGATGGTCAGCGTGCGGTCATCGGGCTGGTTGGTTTGGAAAAACTGGGGATAAAAAACCATGTGTTCCAGTTCGTCCAACAACAGAAAGCCGCGTCGAGTCTCTTCGCTGGTGAGCGGGTGGCGAATGACCGAGTCGTTCAACAGATGGGAGAGCCAACCATAGCGGCCCGGCGCGACCGGCACGGCCTGAAAGAGCTTGTTGATAGCGCGATAGACTGCGCTGCGCGCGCCTTTGCCCAAGGGGCGGCGGCGGGCGATCTGGGACAAAAGTACGTCAACGGTCAACGGCTGATCCGAGGCGCTCAGGGCGTCTGCAACGCAGGCCGCGTAGCTCGGATAGCGGTCGATCTTAGTCATGGCTATATTCCTTGTTCACGTTACGGTGGAGTACCTCCGGTATTATCGCGTAGGCAGGGCAAAAAGTCCATAACCTATGCAAGTTCTCCGAGCCGGTGGGGTCCGTTGACCCCGCGCCAAAACCACCGTGCATGGCGTCTGTCCCATTTTACCTGGATGACGCCCGGCTGCCTAGTTTGACATGCTGTGTCTTGAACGCCATGATCTAGCCTACAGTTGCGCGTGGCTGTATTGCACTGCACTGGCTGCAGCGCATTGTCTGCCCTGCGGTAGGTGTACTGTCCTGATTGTACTGCACGGGGGGCTGCCCCAAGATGTTGCTTTGCTGTCAATTGCACGGCGCGGGCGCTGCAACCCAGAGTAGAACACAAGCAGGGGAACCGAGAAAGCGACGCAAGAGGAGATGCGCATGGCGACCTGTGGTGCTGTAAGCCGGAAGAAACCGCCGCCATTTGTCCTGGGGCTGCGCTGTCTGCGCTGCGGCCGGCAGTACGCGCCCGGCGAACTCGACTATGTCTGCGGCTGCCGGCCCAACCAAGGCAGCGATCTGGGCACGCTGGAGGTAGTCTACGATTACGCGGCGATTGGCCGAGTGTTTGATCCCCAGACGCTTGCCCAGGATCGCGACCCCACGATCGGGCGCTATTGGCCGCTGCTGCCGCTGGCGGCGCGCGCCAGCCTGCCGCCGCTGGGCGTGGGTGGGACGCCGCTGCCGGCGGCCCCGCGCCTGGGGGCGACGCTTGGGCTGGCGCACCTCTATCTCAAGGACGATGGGCGTAACCCCAGCGGATCGCTCAAAGACCGCGCCTCGGCGATTGCGGTGGCGCGGGCGCAGGAGGGGGGCTGGCCCATCGTCGCCACGGCCAGCACAGGCAACGCGGCGGCGGCCCTGGCCGGGCAGAGCGCGTCGGCGGGTCAGGTCAACGTGATCTTTGTGCCGCGCAGCGCGCCCCCGGCCAAGATCGCGCAGCTGTTGGTCTATGGCAGCCGTGTGCTGGCGGTGGATGGCAGCTATGACCAGGCGTTTGACCTGTGTGCGGCGGCCTGCGCCGAATTCGGCTGGTATAACCGCAACACGGGCTATAACCCGTATATGACTGAGGGCAAGAAGACGGTGGCGTTTGAGATCGCCGAGCAGTTGGGCCGGCTGCAGGGCGGCGCGGCGGCTGTGCCGGATGTAGTCTTTGTGGCGGTGGGCGACGGCTGTATCATCGGCGGCGTACACAAGGGCTTTGCCGATCTGCTGGCTTTGGGTTGGATCGAGCGGATGCCGCGCCTCATTGGGGTGCAGTCCACGGCCAGCGCTGCGCTCGCCAACGCGTGGCGCAGTGGACTGGATGTGCCAGAGCCAGTAAAGGCAACCACACGCGCCGACAGCATCAGCGTGGATGCGCCGCGCGATGCGGTCAAGGCGCTGGCCGCGGTGCGCGAGACAGGCGGGGCGTTTGTGACGGTGGACGACGCCGCGATCTTGGCCGCCATCCTGCCGCTGGCGCGGCTGGGCGCAGTCTTTGCCGAACCGGCGGGCGCGGCAGCGTGGGCCGGGGTGCAGGCCGCAACACAGGCAGGGCTGATCCAGCCGGAGGAGACGGTGGTGGTGATCAACACGGGCAGCGGGCTAAAGGATGTGCAGGCGGCGATGGCCGCGGCGGGGGAACCTACGGTGATTGCGCCTGCGCTGGAGGCGGTGCGCGCGGCGGTGGGCCATTGGGGGCCGAATTGACGGCGGCGTATGGCCCAGGTAGACTGAGTTGAATCCATGGTGAATTGCCTATGTGAATTGGCCCGTGTGAACTATGCGCGCTGCGGCGCGTTTCTGATACTCAACGAAGAGGATATCCCTTATGCCGCAACCTATCGTCCCCGGCCCGACCTATGCCGAGATGCGCGACCCGCGGCGGCTGCCCGCGGCGCTGCGCGACGCGGCCAACCAGGCGCGCCAGGATGAACTGAACCCGCTCAACCTGTTCAACATCAACTGGAAGCGCACCGGCGACACGGTAGACGCCATTGTGCTGCCCAAGGAGTTGACGGGGGTGCAGGCCAATATCGTCGTGCTCAGCGGGCGAAACTTCCCCAGCGGGAGCATGAAGGTGGGGCCGGCCTATACCACGCTGGCCGAAGAGGAGACGCTGCACGGGCTGCGTCCCGGCGACAAGACCGTGATCGGGCCGAGTACCGGCAACTTTGGCATCGGCACGGCCTATGTGGGCAAGCTCAAGGGCTATGCGACAGTGGTGGTGATGCCCGACAACATGAGCGCCGAACGCTATGAGCGCATTCGCAAGTATGGCGGCGCGCTCGATTTGACTCCGGGCACTGAGTCGGACGTGATCCTGACGTTGGAGCGGACGCACGGTGAGTATGTAAGCAAGCCCGACCAGTATGTCGTCTTGGCGCAGTTTGAACTGCTGCCCAACTATCGTTTTCACCGCCATGTGACCGGCGGCGCAGTGGTAGAAGCAGTACAGGGGATCGGCAACGGTCAGGTTGCCGCCTTTGTGAGCGCGCCGGGCAGCGGCGGCACGCTGGCCGCGGGCGACTATGTGAAGTCGCTGTGGCCCGACAGCAAGGTCGTTGCCTTGGAGCCGCGCGAGTGCCCCACGCTCTTTTGCGGCGGGCAGGGCCAGCACCGCATCGAAGGCATTGGCGACAAGATGGTGACGCTGATCCACAATATCTACAACACCGACCTGCTGATGTTGATCCACGACGAGGACACGGTGCGCGGCATGGAGGTGGCGCAGAGCGGCACACAAGTTCTAGTAGATCGGCTGGGCGTGCCGCGCGCGGCGGCAGAGGCGCTGGTCGGCAAGCTGGGGCCAAGCTGTATCTGCAACATCGTCGGCGCGATCAAGGCGGCCAAATATCTGGGCCTGGGACCGCAGGAGAACGTGGTGACGATCGCCACCGACTCCTACGACCGCTATCCGTCGGTGAGCCGGGCGCTGTATGCGCGCAGCGGCGGCGAGCCGGACGCGGAGACGCTGGAGATGTGGGCCAAGAGCGTCTTCATGGGCGCGAGCCTGGGGGAGATCGTCGACCTGAGCGCACCCGGCGCGCATGATCGGCTGCAGCGCATGAAGGCCGACCTGTGGACGCGTTTTGGCTACAGCGAGGCGTATATCAAGCAGATGGCGGGGCAGGAGTTTTGGGACGCGGAATATGCCAAGATCGAGCAGATCGACCCGCTGATCGCGCAGGTGCGCGGTGCGCTGCCCGTTGGTTAAATCACACAAGCAGTCCGTTGGCAGGGATATTCACCGCAAAGGTCGCAAGGAACAGACACAAAGAGCGCAAAGTCCAGAAAAGAGAAGCAGAGAGAAAGGGATGCGGATGGAGATCGCCATTATGTTGGAGGGGCAGAACGGGCTGAACTGGCCGCGCTTCCAGCGCATCGCCCGCGCCGTGGAAGAACTTGGCTTCGCCGGGCTGTTCCGTTCGGACCATTTCACCAACACGTCGCCGCCGGACCTCGACTCGCTGGAACTGTGGGTCTCGTTTACCTGGCTGGCAAGCCATACGCAGCGTATCGTGTTTGGCTCGCTGGTGACGCCGGTGTCGTTTCGCGACCCCGTGTTTACGGCGCGCATGGCCAAGGATGTGGACGATCTGTCGGGCGGGCGGCTGGTGCTGGGGGTGGGCGCAGGCTGGCAGGCGCGCGAGCACGCCAACTTTGGCTATGACCTGCTGGATGTGAACGGGCGCATGGCGCGCTTTGAAGAAGGGCTGAAGGTGATCACGCGGCTGCTGCGCAGCAGCACGCCGGTGAGCTTTGCGGGCGATTTTTACCGGCTGCATGAGGCGATTCTGCTGCCGCGGCCGGCGCGGCCCGGCGGGCCGCCGCTGCTGGTCGGCGGCAACGGCGAGCGGCGTACGCTGCCGTTGGCCGCCCGCTATGCCGACGAGTGGAACGGGGTCTTTCTGCCGGCGGCGCGCTATGCCGAGTTGAACGGCAGGCTGTCTGAACTGGTGGCGCAGGCGGGCCGCGACCCCGCCCAGGTGCGGCGTTCGTTGATGACCGAGATCGTCTTTGGACGCAGCGACGCCGAGGTGCAGGCGAAGTTAGAAGGACACAGCATCGGCGAGCTTCAGGCAGACGGTATTGTCGTGGGGACGCCGAACGCCGTGCAGGATCAACTGGCCGCGATCGCAGCCGCGGGCGCACAGCGAGTGATGCTGCAGTGGCTGGATTTGGACGACCTCGACGGGCTGGCGGCGCTGGCGGAGGCGGTGCTCCGTTAGACGCGCCGCGGCTCCGCCTAGCCACCTGGCTAGGCGGAAAACCGGTCAACCGGCGGTTGTCTGCGCGGCGCGCGGCGGATAGAGTGAAGTTAGGGATCCATCCACAATCACCCATCCACAGGCGTCAGTGGGCGTTGCGCTGCCGCCATTTGAAAGGAGATATCTGTGTACAATGTCATCTTGGTGCCACTGGATGGTTCCAAACGGGCCGAGACCATTCTGCCCTATGTTGAGGAACTGGCAAGCTTGCGAAAGTCCACGGTGGTCTTTCTGCAGGTGATCGAACCCAGCGCGACGATGGTCACCCCTTATGACATGGTGCCCTATTATGATGCGGAGATGGCCGAAAAGTGGATCACGGAGGCCAAGACCTATTTGGCGGGCAAGCAAGGTGAATTCCGCGCCAAGGGGATCACGACCAAGGGATATGTAGAGCAGGGGCCGGTGGTGCGGACGGTGCTGGACGTGGCCGAGCGTGAGGGGGTTGACCTGATCGCGATGGCGAGCCACGGGCGCACCGGGCTGGGCCGGGTCTTCTATGGCAGCGTCGCCGCGGGCATCCTGCATCAGGCCGACCGCCCGCTGCTGTTGGTGCGCGCTACGGATATATGAGCGGATCCGCACGCGCGGAATGCAGTCTGGAGGCAGCCTAGAAGCAGTCTGGAGGTCGTCTAGTCATGCTTGGGGCGGAGCGCAAGGACGGGGGACCGGCTTTGCGCTCCGTTTTGATTGGCGGCGCGGCAGGTGCGGGCTGGTTGACTTTGATCGATTGACTTTGATAGACACGCAGAGGCCAACGACACGCTATGCGTTATCTTTACGGACCGATTCCTTCCAGCCGGTTGGGCCAGTCGCTTGGGGTTGACCTCGTGCCGCTGAAGACCTGCAACTGGAACTGCGTCTATTGCCAGCTTGGGCGCAGCACGCCGCTGGTGCATGAGCGCCGCGAGTATGTGCCGCGGGCGGCAGTGATCGCCGAATTGAAAGAGGCGCTGGCGGGCGGCATTGGGCCGGTGGACTGGGTTTCGTTTGTGGGTTCGGGTGAGCCGGCGCTGCATGTGGGGTTGGGCTGGATGATCCGCGCTGCTAAGGCCGAGACCACGCTGCCGGTCGCGGTCATCACGAATGGGGCGCTGCTCTATCTGCCGGAGGTGCGCGACGATCTGTGCGCGGCAGATTTGGTGATGCCGACGCTGGCTGCGGCGGACGAGCAAGTTTACCGGCGTATCCATCGCCCGCACCCAGAGGCGACCTTCGCCCGGCAGGTAGAGGGGTTGGCCGCGTTTCGCAAGCTGTATCGGGGCCGGTTCTGGATCGAGGTCATGTTGATCCGAGGGCTGAACGACGACATGGCGGCGCTAGAGGGGGTGGCGCGGCTGCTGCGGACGCTCGCCCCCGACCAGGTGCATCTGACGCTGCCGACCCGGCCTCCGGCTGAGCCGTGGGTGATGCCGCCCGACGACGAAGGCTTGATGGCCGCGGTGTCAATCCTGGGGCAGTGGGCGCATGTCGTGCATCCTGCGGGCGGTGCGTTTGCGCTGCCGCCCGGCACGCCGCTGGTGGACGGGATCATCGACATCATCGCGCGCCATCCGATGAGCGATGAGCAGGTGCGCGCCTTGATCGCGCGCGCTGCGCCGGGCGAGGTCGAGGAGGTGCTGGCCTGGCTGGCCGCCGATGTGCGGGCGCAGGTAATCGAGCGGCACGGCACTTATTTTTGGATCAAGGCGGGGTCGGTCTTTGGCGGCAACGGCCACCGGCCCGATACAGCCATACAAGAGCCGGTGACCCAAAACACCGCACCTCCGGCTGTACCTGGCAAGGATGAAACCGCAGCGGACCGGCTGCGTACTGTTTAGCAGGGGGGGTGAACGCATGACTGGTGAAGACATGACTAATGAACTGCGGCGCGGGCCGTCGTGTCTCGTGTGGCTGTTTGTGGCGCTGTGGCGTCTGTTGGCCGGAGTAGTGGGTGTGGCCGGGCGGCTGGTGCTGCTGGCGGTGGGCTTTCTGCTGGTTGTGGCGGGCGTCCTGTTGACGATCACGGTCGTGGGGTCGATCGTCGGGATTCCGCTGGCGTTGGTGGGGCTGCTGCTCATGGTGCGCAGCATTTTCTAACGGGCTGTTGATCGACTCATCCAGGGAGAGACATCGACTATGTGGCATTTTATCCTGATCTGGCTTGTGACCACGGTGAGCCTGTTGATCCTCGCGCGGCTGCGCATCGGGCTGGACCTGCGCGACACGGGGACGGCTTTGGTAGCTGCTCTGGTGTTAGGGCTGCTCAACGCCGTTTTGCGCCCGGTGTTGTCGTTTTTCGCCTTTCCGATCAACTTTCTGACTTTTGGGCTGTTTTCATTTGTGATCAGCGCCTTCATCCTATGGCTTACGTCAGCGCTGGTGAAGGGGTTTGAAATTAAGGGGTGTCTGCCGGCGATCTTGGTGGCAGTGCTGCTGGCGATCTTGAATGCGATCCTGTTCTGGGTGCTGAACCTTGTCGGCCTGACATAGTGATCCAGCATAGTGATCCAGTAGTGACCGGCGGCGAGGGGGCGCGCATTGTGAACCGGACCCCGTTGGTTGAGCAAGACTCGGTGGGCGAGACAGTCTGGACAGGGCGGCAGCGCCGGCAGCGTATGTTGTTGGCGCTGCTGCTGGCGTCCTATATGGTAGCAGCGGCGGGCTAGTGGCTGCCGTGGGGGTGCATCTGGGCGCAGACTTGGTCTGGCATGTGGCCTACGGCTTGATAGCCTGAGCGGTTAGGTTAACCTCATTTGGTCCCGCCAGTTGTACAACAGCATCTTTCCCCCGACTCGGCTCGTATCCATAATGGACTTGTGCCGGCGCCCGCCCGCGCGCAGGGCAGGCGGAGACGAGGCGTAGACCAGGGAACATTCTGGGTAGATAACTCGTCACCCATATAGGGCGGCTTTGTTCCATCCATGGCGGCCTTATACGCTCTATATGGAAGGTATGCGATGTTATCTATGCATTTGTAAGCCGCATTTGCGGCCAAGCGTAGCAAGGGAGACGTTCTATGCACAGAAGTAAAAAGTTTCGCAGTACCCGCCTGGGCGGGTTGGCTGCGCGGCCAAGAGGCTGGCTGCTGCTTCTGCTGCTGCTGGTAACGGCGCTGCTGGCGGGCTGTGTGGTCAGCCCGATCGGCGCACAGGAGCCGGGGGAGACCGGCTCATCGGCGGCGACAGTAGCCATTGCGCCTGTCTCTGGCGCGCCAGGGACTGAGATCTTTGTCTCGGGGGCTGGTTGGCAGCCCGACGAGGTGGTCTATGTGAATTTGGAGACCGCGCCCGACACAGAGCCAATAGAGACGACCGTCGCAATCGCGACGGCCAACGGGGAAGGGCGCTTCACAGCCTCGTTTGTCTATCCGCTGGACCCGTCGTGGGCCGAACCGGGGACAGTCGACGTGGTGGCCTATTCGTTGGAGACGGGCGTGCGCGCGGTGGCGCCGCTGGAGGTGACCGAACCCGCGCCGGGCGTGACGCCGCCGACGGCGACGCCGACGCCGACCCTGACCCCTACGGCGCCGCCGCGGCCAGGCATCACACCCGCGCCTACGGCGACCCCGACCCGGGCGCTGCCGTCGAATGTCGGCGTAGTGGTGAGCAGTGCGCTCAATGTGCGCACAGGCCCCTCGACGCTCTTCCCGGTGATCCGGGCGATCAGCCGTGGCACGGAATTTACTGTGATGGGCCAGAATGTGTCGGGCGCGTGGTTGTCTGTGCGCCTACCCGATGGCGCCGAAGGCTGGCTGGCACGCGCCTATACGACCTTTACGGGCATGGCGCCGGTTGTACCTTCGCCTAAGCCGCCGCAGCCGACGATCACGCCATCGCCGACGCCGACGCGCCCGCCGCACATTACGGGCTGGCGGGGTGAGTACTACAGCAACGAGAACCTCGGCGGCACGCCCAGGATGGTGCGTGATGATGCCGCGGTGGACTTTGACTGGGGCTTTGGTTCGCCGGGGCCGGGCATCCCCAATGACCATTTCTCGGTGCGTTGGGTGCGCTCGTTCTTCCTGCCTGCCGGGGATTACCGTTTCTTCGCGCGTGCCGACGACGGCATCCGCGTTTGGGTCAACGGCGAACTGTTGATCGACCAGTGGCGCGAATCGTCGGCGCAGACCTTTAGCGCGACGGCGCGGCTGGCGGCTGGGTCGCAGTTGGTGCGGGTGGAATACTTTGAGGCCACGCAGTTTGCCGAGGCTGCCGTCTGGTGGGAAGCCGTGACGCAGTACAGCGACTGGCGCGGCGAGTACTTCTCCAACCCCAACCTGTCGGGCCAGCCGGAGTTTGTGCGCAACGATGGGGCGATAGACTTTGACTGGGGGCGCGGCGCGCCTGCCGGCAACTTCCCCGGCGACCGCTTCTCGGTGCGCTGGACACGCAACCTGCACTTCGACGCCGGGACCTATCGCTTCCATGTGCGCGCCGACGACGGGATGCGTTTCTTCCTGGACGATCAGCTGATCATCGACGAATGGCGCGAGGGCAGCGCGCGCGAGGTCACGCGCGATCTCTATGTGGGCTATGGCACGCATAACCTGCGCGTCGAGTACTTCGAGAACACCGGCGACGCCGTGGCGAAGTTCTGGTGGGAACGCGTCAGCGAACCGCAGCCGGACGACTTCCCCGACTGGAAGGGCGAGTATTGGACCAACCGGAATCTCGACGGGGATCCGCGCGTGGTGCGTAACGACGACGAGGTGGATTTTAACTGGGGCAGCGGCTCACCGGATTCGCGCATCCCCAACGATAACTTCTCGGCGCGCTGGACGCGCACTGTGGACTTCAAAGACGCGCGCTATCGCTTCTATGCCAAGGCGGACGATGGCGTGCGTGTGCGGGTCGACGGCAAGTGGATCATCGACGAGTGGCGCGACAGTGCCGCCGATGTGACCTATACTGCCGAGATCGATCTGGACGGCCGCGAGGAGGTGCGGGTCGAGTATTATGAGCATACCGGCGGGGCGCGTGTGCGGGTCTGGTGGGAGCGGATCGACACGACCGCTACACCCACGCCGACTGCAACGCCGACCGAGACGCCGGCCCCTGGGGTGAACCCCTTTGTGGACCTGTCGCCTGCCTCCGGCGAAGTAGGGACGCAGGTACGCGTCTCCGGCGGGGGGTTCCCGGCCAACACGGCGGTCAACCTCTATCTGGGGGGCGTGGTGCGTACTGCGGCTGCCGAGGCGGCTGCCGGTCAGGTCTATGCCGACACGGTGACAGATCGCTTTGGCAACTTCTCGATGAGCTTCCCAGTTCCGGACCAGTGGCCGGATGGCACGCGCGTCGAGCCTGGGAAGCTGGTCGTGCTGGTGGCGACGCCCGACTTTGGCGTCGAAGCGGCTGCGACCTTTGATGTGACCGGCGCGCCGCCGACGGGAACGCCGACGGGAACACCCGCACCCAGTGTATCGCTGAACCCTGGCAGCGGCGGGCCGGGCACGCGTGTGACGGTGAACGGCGGCGGCTTCCCGGCCAACACGCAGGTGGACATCTACCTGGCGGGGCTGGCGCAGGCTGCGGCCATAGCCGAAACGCCGTTCAGCTATGCGACGACGACCACGGACGGCAAAGGCAACTTCAGCGTGACCTTTGTCATGCCCGACAAATGGCCGGACGGAACGCCGATCCCGACCGGCAAGGTGATGGTCGTGGCGGGGACGCCGAACTTCGGCACGGAGGCAAGCGCAGACTTCGACTTCTTTGTGCAAGCCTTCAACCCGTCGATTAAGATTGCGCCGGCGTCCGGCACAGCGGGGACGCAGGTGCAGGCCTCCGGTGGCGGTTTCCCGGCTAATACGCCGGTGAACCTCTATCTGGGCACGCTGGACGAGCAGGTGGGCCGCGGCGGCGAGCAGGTCTATACGAGCGGGATGACCGACGACAAGGGCAACTATAGCCTGACGTTCGCCATGCCGCGCGTCTGGCCGAACGGCGCGCCGGTGGAGGATGGGCGCATCGTGGTGCTTGTCGCCAATCTCGATTTCAGCGTGACGGTGAGCGGCAGCTTCACCTATACGCAGCCGGCGGGCACGCCGATCCCCACGCTGACGCCGACGAATACGCCAGCCGCCACGCCTGTGCCGACGGCTGTCGTCGAGCCGTCGGTTGATGTGAAGCCGGACAGTGCCACCAAGGGCACGGAGATCAGTGTGAGCGGCGGCGGCTTCCCGGCCAATGCGTCGATCGGCGTGTTGCTGGCGGAGTTTGGCGGGGGCGGCGGTTTCTCTGCCGGCGCCCAACGCTATGTCACCGGGGTGACAGACGCAAATGGCAATTACGTCTTGCCGCCCTTTGCCATGCCGGACCGCTGGCCCAACGGGGAGTTGATTCCGACGGGCCGGGTGCTGGTCGTGGTGGCGACGACGGATTTTGACACGCAGGCCAGCGCGACGCTGCGCTACACGGCAGCGGCTGCGGCCGGCGCGGGCGCAGTCGAGGAGATGACGCCCACGCCGACGGATACCGACCGGGCGACGGCGACGCCTGTGCCAAGCCTTGAACCCACTGAGGAAGCCCCGGCGGAACCAACGGCGGAACCGGTAGCTACGGCCAAACCGAAGCCTACCAAGAAGGCCGCGCCGGCCACGACCGAGGCGCCCACGGCCACCGAGGAGCCAACGGCGACTGAAGAGCCGACCGCGACTGAAGCACCGACGATGACCGAAGAGCCAACGGCCACGGAGGCGCCGACGTCAACTCAGGAGCCGACCGCGACCCCGACGGCCACGGACGAGCCGGCGCCGACCGATGAGCCGACGGCCACGCCCAAGCCAAAAGCGACCAACACGCCGCTGCCGGAGCCGACAGCTACCAGCGAGCCGACCTTCACGGCGACGCCGCTGCTGCCGACGGCCACTGCAACAAGTGTACCGGTTCTGGCGCCGACGGCGACCTTTACGCCGACGTTGACGATAACGCCGCCGGCAGATCAGCCACCGGCGGAACAACCGCCGGGCGGAGGAGAGTCGTCGTCTCCGCTATTTGAGCCGACTGCCTCGCCCGTCTCTGAAGAGGAGACGCCGCCCGGCAGCTAGGCAGATGAATCTATGCAGGGTTGTGGCCGGCGCTTGCACAAGCGCCGGCCACTTTTTTCATGTCTTTGCGCCGGTGGGAGCGCAAAATTGACGGATTTGGATGCCGCCTCTATAATGGCTACCGACCGTTCGGTAAGTACGGGCGGAGCTATCCTGCAAGAGATAAGGGAGATTAGGAGAGGGACGTTATGTATGCGTTGGTGCTCGGGTTACACAATCTGCTGCGCTGGGTGGTGATCCTGGCGGCGCTTTATCTGTTGTTCCGCACCTATTCCGGCCTGTTTGGCCGCCGCGCGTTTACCGGGCAAGATGCGGCGGCTGCGCGCTGGTTTACGATCAGTTTGGACGTGCAGGTGTTGGTCGGTCTGCTGCTCTATTTTGTGCTCAGCCCGGTGACGCGCGCCGCCTTGGCCAATTTTGGCGCGGCGATGTCCGACTCGCAGATGCGCTTTTTTGCCGTCGAGCACAGTTTGATGATGATAGTGGCAGTTATCCTCGGCCATATCGGTACGGCGCAGGTGCGTAAAGCGGCTGACGACCGCACCAAGTTCGTGCGCAGCGCCATCTGGTATACGATTGCGATTCTGGTGATCCTGGCGGCTGTGCCGTGGGCATTCTCGCCGCTGCTGCCCGCGTTCTAGCCGAATGCAGCCCGGGCTGTAACTTGAGTCTGCCGTGAGCCTCGCGCATGTGATGGTTGCGCGAGGTTTACGGCGTTCTAGCGGATGGATGCTGGATGGAACAAGAAAGACCGTTGGATCAGAGCGACAGCCGCGAGCGTATCTTGGATGAGGCCAAGGCGCTGTTTGCGGCGCGCGGCTATCGCGGGCTGTCGATGCGTGAGATCGCCGAAGCGGTGGGCATCTCCAAGGCGGGCATCTACTATCATTTTCGCGACAAAGAGGATCTGTTTGCGGCGATGCTCCACCGCTATCTGGGGCAGTTGGCGGGGTTGATCGGCGCGCCGCAGGCGGGCGGTTCGGCCCGCCGCCAACTGGAGGAGACCGCGCGCATGCTCTTGCGCCAGCCTGCGCAGGATCGCAGTTTGGTGCGTATGGCGAGCCAGGAGATCGCCCACCTGAGCGAGCCGGCGCGGCGGCGGTTTGACGCAGCCTATGATGAGCTGTTTGTGGGCCGGTTAAGGTCGTTGATCGTGGCCGGGATTGCGCGCGGTGAGCTGCGCCCTGTCGACCCGCAGACTGCGACCTGGGCGCTGTTGGGCATGATGTACCCGTACTTTATGCCTGCCGGCCCCGGCCAGGCGACCTTTCCCCCTGACAGTGTGGTGGACGATCTCCTGGCGATCTACTTTGATGGGTTGAGCATATCCAATAACCCAACCGAATAGAGGGGTTGAACCCCCGGCGGTTCCCCTGGTCAGTTGACCAGGGGAGAGCCTGCCACGAAGTCTAGCCGAAAGTCTCTCCAGATGATGGTCGTATCTGGAGAGATTTTCTTTTAGAGTGGAGATGCCACAGCGCATCTGCGGCGCGGGCGTATTGGCGTGACACGGGGTGTGACACGCGGCGAAGGACGGCAAAGGAGGCCCTATGTTTGTGCGGGACCGGATGAGTGCTCCGGCGACAACGGTGACACCCGACACGCCATTTCAAGAGGCGTTGCGGTTAATGCGCGAACACAAGTTCCGGCGGCTGCCCGTGGTGAATGCGGAGCAAAAGCTGGCGGGGATTGTTTCGGAGCGAGACTTGCTGCACGCAGCACCCTCGCCCGCGACTTCGCTCAGCGTGTGGGAGATGAACTATTTGCTCTCGAAGCTCAAGGTGGAGCAGTTGATGGCCCCGCGCGTATTGACAGTGTCGCCCGACACGCCGCTGGAAGAAGCGGCCCGGCTGATGGTGGAACATAAGATCGGCGGTCTGCCCGTGGTCGACGCGCAGCGCCGCGTCGTGGGGGTGATCACCGAGACGGATATCTTTAAGGCGCTGGTCGAGATGCTCGGCTCCGGACGGGAAGGGGTGCGGCTGACGCTGCAGGTGCCTGGCGGCATCGGCACGTTGGCGCGGTTGACCACGGCCATTGCGGGGGTGGGGGGCAATATCGTCAGCGTCGGCACTTATAACGTCGACCTTGCGGGCACATCGTCTCTGCTGATCAAGGTGGTCGGGGTGCGCCAAGAGCAACTGGTCGAAACATTGGAGGCGCTGGGCGACCATGTGGTAGATGTGCGTACGGTGTGAGATGTTGGATGGGATAACTAGCCGCGGCCTAGTGGTGGCGATAGTTGGTCGCGGTGGGGCGGTATCGACGGCATGGGCAAACATAGAACGGTAGATAGCGTGGTTTGTAGGCCACTGCATGAGGAGAATAGAGAAATATGGTTCTTGAACACGAAGTGATCGATGTGATCGAACAAGCGCAACGGGAGCTAGTCACCATCGACGGCAACGAGGCGGCGGCCTATGTCGCCTATAAGACGTCCGAAGTGATCGCTATCTATCCGATCACGCCGTCATCGGTCATGGGTGAACTGGCCGACTATTGGTATGCCAATGACGAGAAGAACCTTTGGGGCACAGTCCCGCGGGTGGTCGAGATGCAGTCCGAGGGGGGCGCGGCGGGGGCGGTGCATGGCGCGCTGCAAAGCGGCGCATTGACGACGACCTTCACCGCCAGCCAGGGCTTGCTGTTGATGATCCCCAACCTGTACAAGATCGCCGGGGAACTGACCAGCACGGTCTTTCACATTGCGGCGCGCTCGTTGGCGGCACAGGGGCTTTCGATCTTTGGCGACCACAGCGATGTGATGGCGGCGCGCGCGACCGGTTGGGCCATGCTTTTCGCCGGTTCCGTGCAAGAGGTGATGGATATGGCGCTGATCGCCCATTCTGTCACGCTTAAGGCACGCGTGCCCTTCCTGCATATCTTTGACGGCTTCCGCACTTCGCATGAGGTGAGCAAGATCGAAAAGCTCAGCCTGCAAGACATTCGCGCCTTGATCGACGACGACCTGGTGCGCGCCCACCGGGCACGCGCCTTGACGCCCGATAACCCCTTTATCCGCGGCACTGCCCAAAACCCCGATGTTTACTTCCAGGGGCGCGAGACGGTTAACCCCTTTTATGCGGCGACGCCTGGGATCGTTCAGGAGACGATGGACCGCTTCGCCCAGATGACGGGCCGGCAGTACCACCTCTTTGATTACATCGGTGCGCCCGATGCAGAGCGCGTGATCATTATGATGGGGTCGGGGAGCGAAGCGACCGAAGAGACGGTGAATCATCTGACGGCGCAGGGTGAAAAGGTGGGGATGGTCAAGGTCCGGCTGTTCCGGCCCTTCTCTGCCGCGCATTTGGTCGGCGCGCTGCCCGCCGGCGTCCGGAAGATCGCGGTGCTGGACCGCACCAAGGAACCGGGCGGCGCCGGCGAGCCGCTGTATCAAGATGTGGTGACGGCGCTGGCCGAGATGTTGGCGGTCGGCCAGGCTCCTTTCACGGCGATGCCGCGCGTGGTCGGCGGGCGCTATGGCCTGTCGTCCAAGGAGTTTACGCCGGCGATGGTCAAGGCGGTTTTCGACGAGTTGGCGAAGGAGCAGCCCAAGAACCATTTCACGGTCGGCATTCACGACGATGTGAGCCACACCAGCCTTGCGTTTGACCCGTCGTTTGACATCGAACCCGCCAGCGTGGTGCGCGCCATGTTCTGGGGGCTGGGGTCGGATGGCACGGTGAGCGCCAACAAGAACTCGATCAAGATCATCGGCGAGGAGACGTCCAACTACGCTCAGGGTTACTTTGTCTACGACTCGAAGAAGTCGGGCGCGCAGACGGTCTCGCATCTGCGTTTTGGCCCCAAGCCGATCCAGAGCACCTATCTGATCAATCGCGCCAACTTTGTGGGCGTCCACCAGTTTGGCTTTTTGCAGCAGTACAAGGTGCTGAAGCAGGCCATGCCAGGGGCGACGGTGCTGCTCAACGCGCCCTTTGGGCCGGATGAGGTATGGGATCAACTGCCGCGCGTGGTGCAGGAGGAGATCGTCGAGAAGCAACTCAAGCTCTATGTGATCGACGCCTATGCCGTGGCGCGTGAATTGGGGCTGGGCATCCGCATCAACACCATCATGCAGACCTGTTTCTTTGCCATCAGCGGCGTGCTGCCGCGTGAAGAGGCGATTGAGCAGATCAAGCACGCCATCCGCAAGACCTATGGCAAACGCGGCGAGATCGTGGTGCGCCAGAACTTCGCGGCGGTGGATGCGTCGGTGGCCGCCATGCATCAGGTCGAAGTGCCTGCCCAGGTGACCAGCACGATTGAGATGCCGCCCACGGTCCCGCTGGAAGCGCCGGAGTTTGTGCAAGACGTGACGGCCATGATGATGGCCGGCGAAGGCGATCTGCTGCCGGTCAGCGCCATGCCGATCGACGGCACCTTCCCCAGCGCCACGACGCAGTGGGAGAAGCGCAACATCGCCCTGGAAGTGCCGGTCTGGGATCCGGATATCTGTATTCAGTGCGGCAAGTGCGTGTTGGTCTGTCCCCATGCGGTGATCCGCAGCAAGGTGGTGGGCGAGGCGGAACTGGCCGGTGCGCCGGAAGGTTTTTTGGTGGCCGATGCGCGCTGGCGCGAACTGCCCGACAAGAAATACACGCTGCAGGTGTCGGTCGAAGACTGCACCGGCTGCACCCTGTGCGTCGAGGTCTGCCCGGCCAAGGATAAGCGCGCCGTGGGCCGCAAGGCGATCAACATGGAGCCGCAGCTGCCGCTGCGCGAAGAGGGGCGCAAACACTGGGCCTTCTTCGACAAGCTGCCGGAGACGCCCCACGTCGATACGCTGCGTTGGAACAATGTGAAGAATATTCAGTTGTTGGAGCCGCTGTTTGAGTTCTCGCTGGCCTGCGCCGGGTGCGGCGAGACGCCGTATCTGAAGCTGGTGAGCCAGCTTTTTGGCGACCGGGCGATGATCGCCAACGCCACCGGTTGTTCGAGCATCTATGGCGGCAACCTGCCGACCACGCCGTGGGCCAAGAATGCCCAAGGTCGCGGGCCGGCCTGGTCCAACTCGCTGTTTGAGGATAACGCCGAGTTTGGGCTGGGGATGCGCTTGACGCTGGACAAGCAAGAGGAATATGCGCGCGAGTTGGTGACGCGGCTGCGTGAGCGCATCGGCGGCGAGTTGGTCGACGCGCTGCTTCAGGCCGACCAGTCGGACGCAGCGGGCGTGGAGGCGCAGCGGGAGCGGGTGGCGCAGTTGAAGGAGCGGCTGGGCGAAAGCGAAGACCCCGTCATCCGTGACTTGGTCAGCCTGGCCGATAAACTGGTCAAGAAGAACGTCTGGATCGTCGGCGGTGACGGCTGGGCCTATGACATCGGCTATGGCGGTCTGGATCATGTACTCGCCAGCGGCCGTGATGTCAACGTGCTGGTCTTGGACACCGAAGTCTATTCCAACACCGGCGGCCAGTCGTCCAAGGCGACGCCGCTGGCCGCGGTTGCCAAGTTTGCTGCCGGCGGCAAGCCGACCGGCAAGAAGGACTTGGGCATGATGGCGGTCAACTATGGCAATGTCTATGTCGCCCAGATCGCCATGGGGGCCAACGACGCGCATACCGTGCGGGCGATCCTCGAAGCCGAGTCCTATCCTGGCCCTTCGCTGATTATCGCCTACAGCCACTGCATCTCGCACGGGATCAACATGGCGAAGGGCATGGAGCAGCAGCGGCTGGCGACGGAGGCAGGCTATTGGCCGCTCTATCGTTTTGACCCGCGGTTGAAGACGGAGGGTAAGAATCCGTTCCAACTGGATTCTAAGGCCCCGAAGATTGCGCTGCGCGACTATGCGTATAACGAGAACCGCTATCGCATGTTGGCGCAGTCGGACCCGGCGGCGGCGGAAGTGCTGCTCAAGGCAGCTCAGGAGTTTGTGAATCAGCGCTGGCGACGCTATGAGGCCCTGGCGCGGGATCACCAGGAAGCATAGCCACAAATGCGGCAGAAGCGCCGGTTCGAGCCTGGCCCCAACCGGCGCTTCTACCCCTCGCTACTCCAGTTCTCACCCATTTCCAGCGGAGATTTGAGAGATGGATCTATCAACGACCTATATGGGCATGACCCTGAAGCATCCGGTGGCGCCTTCGGCTTCGCCGCTTTCCTCGACTTTGGACGGTATCCGCCGTCTGGAAGATGCGGGCGCATCGGCGGTAGTCATGGCGTCGCTGTTTGAAGAGCAGATTCAGGCGGAAAGCCGGGCGCTGGACCACTATCTGAGCTTTGGCACCGAAAGTTTCGCCGAGGCGCTCAGCTACTTTCCGTCGATGAGCGGCTACAATGTTGGGCCGGAAGGCTATCTCAATCTGATCTCGAAGGCGAAGGCCGCGGTCGACATACCGGTGATCGCCAGCCTCAACGGCGTCTCTTCGGGCGGATGGATCGAGTATGCGCGCTATATGCAAGAGGCAGGCGCCGACGGGTTGGAACTCAACATCTATTACATTCCCACCGACCCGGCGCGCACGGGGATCGAAGTGCGCGAGATGTATCTCAGCGTGGTGCGCGATGTGAAGGCCAGCGTGAATATTCCGCTGGCGGTGAAGGTAGGGCCGTACTTCAGCGCCTTTGCCAACATGGCGAGCCTGCTGCATGAAGCGGGGGCCAGCGCGCTGGTGATGTTCAACCGTTTTTATCAGCCCGACTTTGACTTGGAAACGTTGGAGGTCGTGCCCAACTTGGTGCTGAGCAGTTCGCATGAGCTGCGTCTGCCGCTGCGCTGGGTGGCGATCCTCTATGGGCAGGTCTCCGTCGATTTTGCCATCACCAGCGGCGTGCATACCTATACCGATGTGCTGAAGGGGATGATGGCCGGGGCTAACGTCACGATGATGGCGTCGGAGTTGCTGCGCAACGGCGAGCAGCGCATCGGCCAGATCGTGGGCGAGCTTCAGCAGTGGATGGAAGAGCATGAATATGAGTCGATGGCGCAGATGCGGGGCAGCATGAGCCAGCGCAACGTCGCCGAGCCGGCGGCCTTTGAACGGGCCAACTATATGAAGGTGTTGCAGTCTTGGCGACAAGACCCCACCGGAGTCCGGATCGCCTGAGCGCGGTCGATCGGCGGCTGCGCAGCGGGGGGATCACGGAGCAAGCTGGACGACGGTTTCACCTGCCGACTGTGTACCTCAGGGGGTGCATAGCAACTCGACGAGGAGGGGACCATGCGGACGGGCCGTAATTTACGAGGAGGCAGTTCTATGTCGAAGCGCAAAGTATTGGTTCCACTGGATGGATCGGAGTTCAGCCGGCAGATCGTGCGCGTGGTGCGGTCGTTCTTTGACCCGAAGGACGTACACCTGATTCTTTTCCGCGCCGCCTTTCCGCCTGCTGTGTCGCCCGAGGTTTCCCCGCAAGATGTTCTGGCCAGTTCGCTGCCGTTGACGGGGACCTATGATGCGTACAGCCGGACCTTGGATGCAGAGTTTGCCGAAGCGAGCAAGGAGCGCGAGACGTTCCGCACGGCGCTAACCGAGGAGCTGCGTGCCGACGCTGCGCGCTTGCAGCAAGAAGGTTATACGGTCAATATCGAGGTTCACTTTGGCGATGCCTCCCAGCGCATCATCGAGTTTGTCAACGACGAAGAGATCGATCTGGTGGCGATGGCAACCCACGGGCGCTCGGGGATCGGGCGGCTGGTGTTGGGCAGTGTGGCGGAACGTGTGCTGCGGGGCGTCAACGTGCCGGTGCTGTTGATGCGCAGCGTGCCGGAGCCGGAATCGCAGCGCGCGCCGGGAGACGCCCTGGCCCAGTCGCTGGGCGGCGTCAGCCAGTTGCGGATGGCCGTGGCGACCGATGGCTCGACGCTGTCGCAGCAAGGGATCCCGGTGGCGATTGACCTGGCGAAGAGCTTGAACGCCAAGCTGACCGTGCTGGTGCTGGCGAGCGACCGCGCCCCGGTGGCGCAGGCGCAGAAGTTGATGGAGCAGGTCCACGGTTTGGTGGCGCATCTGGAGCCGCGCCCGGAGATTGTGCCGCTGGTGGGCTATGCCGATGAAGAGATAATGCAGTGGCTGGCCAAGCAGCCTACCGACCTGCTGGTGATGGGCGCGCTCCAGGACCGGGGCGCTGCTTCGTCGACGGCGATTGGGCCGATGGCGCAGCGCATCGTGCAGCACGCGCCCACCTCAGTCTGGATGATGAAGGGGCACCGCAAGGCGCTGCGCCGGATTCTGGCCTGCGTGGCGGTGGATGACACGGTGGTGGTGGATGTGGCCGCGCAGTTGGCGCGGGCCAAAGGGGCCGGACTCTCGGTGCTGCATGTGGTGCCGCCGTCCGCCGCATCGTATCTTTCCTCGCTGCCCGGCGATGAGCCGTTGCCCACGCCGTTGGCGCTCGACGAGGTCATGGCCCAGGGCACTCACCTGTCAACGCTGCTTCACGGCTGGAGCGCCCAGTTGGAAAAGCAGGGCGTGAGCCAAGATGCGCTAATGCTCGAACGGGGGACTGTGCCGGAGTCGATCTTGCGCACGGCGCATGAGGGGAACTTCGACCTGATCATCGTGGGCAGCCAGTCGGGGCCGGGCCATTTTCTCGGCAGCGTCGCCAATGGTGTGGTGCGCTACGCCGAGCAGTCGGTTTTGGTGGTGCGGACGCGAACCGTCTAGGAGGCGGCGATGCAGCGCTATCAGATGCAGGTGGGTGATTGGATGAGCCGCGAGCCGGTGACGATCTCCGCCAAAGCGTCGCTGGTCGAAGCCTATGAGCTGATGCGCGAGCACGAAATTCACCGGCTGCTGGTCGTCAATGGGGAGTTGATCGGCATCGTGACGCTGAGCGACATTCAGCGTGAAATGCCCGGCCCTATGGGGGAGGTGGACGAACGCTCCCGGCTGTCGATGGTCACGCGCCGCGTGCGTGATGTCATGACTTACGACCCCGTTACGGTGGACCCGGAAGATACCATCCAGGAGGCCGCTGAACGTATGCTCGAATATGGGATCAGCGGCCTCCCGGTGATCAGCGGCAACCGGCCTGTGGGGATCATCACCGAATCCGATATCTTTCGGCTGGTAGTGGAATCCTGGTCGGAGGCCGAACGGGCGTAGCGGCGGGTCTAGCGTACCGCCTGGGCGCGCGCGTCGGCGATCAGCCGCTGCTTAAGATCCCACAGGGCTTGGGTCAGCGACACATGGTAGATATGAGGGTTGACCAGGCGGCGGATGCCTGGGTCAAGACGCTCGACATCGTCGTTGCGTTGCCGGCGTAGCGCGTCGAGCGGGGGGAAGTCATAGACGACCTGGCCTTGGCGCAGCACGTCGACGTGTAGCTCTTCCATGGCGGAGATGTCGGCGGCTGCGATCGTGCGGTATTTGGCATGTTCCATCGGGTGGCGCAGCGTGAGGGTCGCGGCGGCGCGGGGGTCTTCGTCTTCCAAGCAGAGCAGGTCTGCAGTGGCCTTGCCGCGCCGGTCATAGAGCCGCCAGACACGTTTGTAGCCTGGGTTGGGCATCTTGGCGGGCGTGTCGGAGATTTTGATCGCCGAGTTCCAGTGCCCGTCTTCGCGTACGGCGACCAACTTATAGACGCCGCCTAGCGCCGGTTCGCCCCAGGAGGTGATCAGGCGCGTGCCCACGCCATAGACCAGGCGGCTGATCAGGTGGTCGGGGTCGACGCCATAGCGCGGGGCTTCGGCTGCGATCTGGGTGAGGATTTGCCAGATCACCAGTTCGTCGAGGTCGCCCGACAAGACGATCTGGGTGTCTGTGAATCCGGCGTCGTCGAGCATTTTGGCGGATTGAATGCTCAGATAGGCGAGGTCGCCGGAGTCGAGGCGGATGCCGACCGGTTTATGGCCCTTGCGACGCAGTTCTTCAAAGACGTAGATGGCGTTAGGTACGCCGCTCCCCAGGGTATCCACGGTATCGACGAGCAGCAGGCAGTCGTCGGGATAGACGTCGGCGTAGGCGCGAAACGCACCCAGTTCCCCTTCGCCCAAGGTCATAAAGAGTTGGACCATGCTATGGGCATGGGTCCCCTTGGCGGGCAGCCCCAACGCCTGTGAGACACCGACATTCGAGGTAAAGACGGCCCCCCCGATCAGGGCGGCGCGCGCGCCGGCATTGGCCCCGTGCCCCTGGGCGCGGCGCATGCCGAATTCGAGGACGGCACGCCCGCGGCCGCTCTCGGTGATGCGCGAGGCTTTGGTGGCGATCAGCGTCGGGTAGTTGAGGGCGTTGAGCAGCGGCGTCTCCAGAATTTGCGCCATGGCGAGCGGCCCCTGAACGATGGTCAGCGGTTCATTGGGGTGGACAACGCGGCCTTCGGGAATGGCGCGCAGCGAGATGCCGCTGAAGTCGCCGTGTTTGCCGAGCCAGGTCAGGAAGTCGTCGGCAAAGAGGCGCGTGCCGGCGTTGCTGGTCTGGCGGCGCAGATAGTCGATCTCCTCGGCATGAAAGTGCGTCTGCTGCATCCAGTCGATCAACCATTCCAAGCCGGCGGCGACACAATAGCCCGCCTGATGGCTGTCGTAGTTGGGGTTGCGCCGGTAGAAGTGGTCGAATAGAACCTCGGACTCATGCAGCCCGGCCCGGTAATAGAGCTGGGCCATGGTCAACTGATACATATCGGTGAAAAGTATGCCTTCCATGTAGCGGTGGGCGGCAGCCTGCATCGGTGCATCTCCTTACTGTTAGCCTAAACGGGCACTCATGCCCGCGTTTGTGCGCCGGCCCGATTGTAACACGCATCGCCATCGAGATCGCAGCGGTGCGGTGGGCGCTGCGCGCAGCGAGAGCAGCGCGGCGGCCCCTATGCCAAGCCAGGCGGGCTGGCGTATAATGAGAACTCGACCCCATGGGGGTGCGACACAGCTACACTTTTTGCGACATTTCTTTATCTGAGGATTCATGGGCGAGCAGAACTATACCAACTCCGATCATCCACAGCCGGGCAACTCGGCTGTGCCGTCCGAAGTACATTCCGAAGTACATTCTGAAGTACATGTGGTCTTTCAGCCCAACGGTCGCCAGGGGACGGTCGCCGTAGGCGCCAATCTGCTGGAGGCAGCGCGGCGGTTGGGGGTGGAGATCGAGTCAATCTGCGGCGGGCATCAGACTTGCGGCAAGTGTAAGGTGCTGGTCGAGGATGGGGAGTTTGCCAAGTATGGGCTGCACTCCAACGCCGGCCATCTTTCGCCGCCGGAGTCGCGCGAGTGCGGCTATGCCGCGCAACACGGCTTTGCCGCAGGCGCGCGCTTGAGCTGCGCCTGTCATGTGACCGGCGACCTGGTGATCCGCGTGCCTGAGGAAAGCCAGGTTCGTAAACAGGTGGTGCGCAAGGGGCCGGGCGTGGCACGCCCGGTGACTGCGGATGCGGCCATGCGCCTCTTCTATGTGGAACTGCCCCCCGCCGAACTGCGCGACCATCGGGGCGATTGGGAGCGGCTGCAGGCTGAACTAGAGCGGGTCCACGGGCTGCAAGGGCTGCGCAGCGACCTGCCGGCGCTGCGCAGCTTGCAGCCGGCGCTGGCTGCGGCCAAACGCGCCGTGACCGTGACGGTCTATGACCGGCGAGAGGTGGTGCGCGTGCAGCCGGGCTTTGACGATGCGATCTATGGCATGGCCGTAGATGTGGGCACGACGACCGTCGCCGGCCATCTCTGTCACCTGCGTACAGGTGAAATTTTGGCAACCGCCAGCCGTATGAACCCGCAAGTGCCGTTTGGCGAGGACCTGATGAGCCGGGTCAGCTACGGTATGCTGCACGCCGACGGGGTGGAACGGATGCAGGCGGCTTTGATCGGTGGGTTGAACGACCTGATCCAGGAGGCGTGCCGCGAGGCGAGCGTTGCGCCCGACAGTTTGGTCGAGATGGTGATGGTGGGCAACACGACCATGCACCATCTGCTGCTGGGCATCGACCCGCGCGAACTGGGCGGCACGCCCTTTAGCCTGGCAACGCACGCCGCGCTCACGGTCAAGGCGCGCGATCTGGGGTTGGCGTTGAACCCAGGGGCCAATGTCTACATCCCTGCCTGCGAGGCGGGCCATGTGGGGGCGGACAATGTGGGGGTGCTGGTGGCAGAAGCGCCCTACCGCCAGGAGAACATGGCGCTCATTCTCGACGTGGGCACGAACGGCGAGATTCTGCTGGGCGACAAGCGACAGGTGCTCAGCGCCAGCAGCCCCACCGGCCCGGCGTTTGAGGGCGCGCAGATCCGGCATGGGATGCGCGCCGCCGACGGCGCGATCGAGCGGGTGCGGATCGACCCGGCGACGCTGGATGTGCGCTACCGCATCATCGGCCGCGACGACTGGATCGACAGCCATGAACCTGCCCGCGACCCTGGCAAGCATGATGGGCTGTCGCCGGCAGAGATGCGCCGGGCGCGCCGCGCCGAACTGCTGCGCCCAACGCTGCGCGCCGCGGGCATCTGCGGGTCGGGGATCATCGAGGTGGTGGGGGAACTGCTGCTGGTCGGGCTGCTCACGCCAAAAGGCCGTTTGACCGGCTACCCGCACCCGCGGCTTCGTGTGAGCACAGACGGCAAGAGCGAGTTCGTGCTGGCCTGGGCGCATGAGACAAGTACGGGCCGGGAGATCGTGGTACACAGCGACGATATTCGCGCCGTGCAGCTTGCCAAGGCCGCGCTCTATGCGGGGACGAAGCTGTTGATGCAGCGCTTGGGCATGCAGTGGCCGGATGTGCAGGAGACGGCGCGCATTGTGCTGGCGGGGGGGTTTGGCAGCTATATTGACCCGAAGCACGCCATGATCTTGGGGTTGATCCCCGACTGCGCGCTGAGCCATGTCAAGGCGGTGGGCAACGCCGCGGGCGACGGGGCGCGCATGATGCTGCTCGACCATCGCATCCGCGCCGAAGCGGATTGGGCGGCGCGCTGGGTGACCTATGTCGAGACGGCAGGTGAAGAGATGTTCCAAGAGGAGTTCGTGGCGTCGCTGCCGTTTCCGCACAGTGTTGACGAGTTTCCGCATGTGGCGGCGCTGATGGCAAGCGCACAGGCTCGTTGGGACGATGCACGCCTGGCGGCGTGGCAGGCGGCGTCGACGCGCAGCCGCACGCGCAGCGCCGTATCGCGGGTGGAAGGGGCATAGGGCGCGGGTCAGCCGCTTACAGGAATAATGAACCGGGAACAATGAGACGGGAGCAAGCGCATGGCTGGACAAAGTCTTCTACAGAGATTGGCGGCAGGCGAGATCATCCTGGGCGACGGGGCGATGGGCACGATGCTGCACGCCGCGGGGCTGACCGGCGGGGCCGCGGCGGAATTGTGGAATGTGGAGCACCCTGAACGCGTGCGCGCCATCCACGCTGCCTATGCTGCGGCAGGGTCACAGATCGTGGAGACGAATACCTTTGGCGGCACGGCAGTGCGGCTGCGCCATCACGGGTTGGCAGGGCGCGTGGTTGAACTCAACCAGGCGGGCGCAGCGCGAGCGCGCGAGGCGGTGGCCGGGCTGGGGGTGCTGGTGGCGGGGAGCATTGGCCCGACGGGTGAACTGCTGGAACCCCTGGGCGCGCTGTCTGGGGCAGAGGCGGAGGCAATGTTCGCCGAGCAGTCGCGCGGCTTGGCCGCCGGGGGTGTGGATTTGGTGATCGTCGAGACGATGAGCGACCTGAATGAGGTCGAAGCGGCGATCCGCGGCGTGCGCGCGGCCGCGCCCGATCTGCTGGTCGCGGCCACGCTGACCTTTGGAACCAAGGGGCGCACGATGATGGGGGTCTCCCCGCAGCAGGCCATCCAGGCGCTACATGGGTGGGGGGTGCGCTTGATCGGCGCAAACTGTGGCAATGGGCCGCAGGAGATCGAGGCGGTGATGGCGCAGATGGCGCAGCAGAGGCCGGAGGGCGTCTACCTGGTGGCGCAGAGCAACGCAGGGCTGCCGCGCGATATGAACGGCGCGACGGTCTATGACGGCACGCCGGAGGTGATGGCGGCGTATGCGCGGCGTATGCGCGGCCTGGGCGTCAATATCATCGGCGCGTGCTGCGGCAGCACCCCGGCGCATATCCGGGCGATGGGCGAGGCGTTGGCGCTGCAGGAACAGGAACGTTCGTGAGGCGCGCCCTCTTTCTCTTTTTGGATGGGGTGGGGCTGGGTGAAGACGATCCCGCGGTTAACCCTCTGGCGAGGGGCGAGTACCCCACGCTGCGCCGGCTGTTGGAGGGGCGGCGGGCGGTACGCTCGACCGGGCGATTTTCGGCCGCCGCGGCCGAGTTGGTTCCGACCGACGCTCAACTCGGCGTACCGGGGAGACCGCAAAGCGCCACCGGTCAGGCGGCGATCCTGACGGGGATCAATGCGGCGCAGCGGCTGGGCGAGCACTACGGCCCGCGGCCCGATGACCGCGTGCGCGCTGTGGTGGACGAGGGCAATCTGTTCCGCCGGCTCGGCGCGATGGGCCGGGGCTGGTTTTTCTGCAATGCGTACCCGCAGGGCTATTTTGAGGCGGTGCGCCGCGGCAAGCGGCTGTTGAGCGTGGTCCCCTATGCGGCCACCAGCGCCGGGCAGGCGTTGAACGACCACGACGACCTGGTGGCGGGCCGCGCGCTCGCCGCCGACTTCACCAGCGCGGGGTGGGTGAGCCAGTTGGGCTACAGCGATATCCCGGTCTATGCGCCCGGCGAGGCGGGCGCCAAACTGTGGGCACTGGCGCAGCCCTATCAGTTTTTGTTTTTTGAGCACTGGCAGACCGATGTGCTGGGCCATCGGGGGGAACTGGCGCAGGCGGTGAAGGTGTTGGCTACCTTCGACGCCTTTCTGGGCGGGCTGCTGGAGGCGATTGACATGGCGTCTACGCTGGTGATCATCAGCAGCGACCACGGCAATGTGGAAGATTGCAGCGACCGCCGGCACACGACCAACCCGGCGTTTACGCTGATTCTGGGCGCACAGCGGCAGGCGGTAGCGGCGCGTGTGCAGACGCTGACCGATTTCGCGCCGGCAATCCTCGAGTTCCTAAGCGGCGGATAAGGATTCACCGCAGAGTCGCCAAGAGCGCAAAGTCCAGAAGAGAAAAGCATCCAAGGTTCTAGGTCTAGACGGGGTAGCCGCCGTCCATCGATTTGCCGCGCCAGCGGCGCAGGGGGTTGCGGATTTCCACCTGGATCGACTTGGGGATGCGGAAGTTGACGGTAGTCCCCTTGCCGGGCGTGCTCTGCACGCCGATGCGCCCGCCATGCGCCTCGACTATGCCGCGGGCGATGGCAAGGCCGAGTCCGGCGCGCGCCGGCCCGCTGCGCCGCGCGCGTTCATCGCGGAAGAACGGGTCGAAGACGCGCGGCAGATCGTCTTCGGCGATGCCCTCGCCGGTGTCGGTCACGTCGACGGCGACGCCGTCGGGCACAGGGTAGGCGCGCACGCTGATCTTGCCGCTGTCGGGCGTGTGGCGCAGCGCGTTGTCGAGCAGCGCGGCCAGCACGCGCCCGATGCGGGGAGCGTCCATAGTGACCGGGTCCAGGCCGGGGAGCAGGGTGCTCTCCAGCGTGATGTTCTTGGTCTCGGCGCTTCGTTCGAAATAACCCACGGCGGCGGTGATCAGATCGCCAAGCGAGCTTGGCTGGCGTTCTATCTTCAGCCCGCCGGTGTTGATCTGCGCCATCTCAAACAGGCTATCCACGACTTCGGCCACGGCGTCCATATCGCGCTGGGCGGTGCGCAAATAGCGCTGGGCGGTTGCAGGGTCTTCGACGACGCCGTCGGCCAGCGCGGCGAGGATAGCGGCGACCGAGGCCAGCGGGGTGCGTAGGTCGTGGCCGACCCAGGCGATCAGCTCGCGGCGCAGGCTTTCCAGTTCGCGCTGCCGGCGAGCGGCCTGTTCGACCAGGATCGCCAGGTGGTTGAAGGAGCGGCCCAGGTCGGCGCTCTCATCGCGCCCCGGCAGCGTGACGCGCGTGGCGATGCGCCCGTGCGCGATCTCGCGTGCACCTTGGAGCAGGGCGCGCAGGTTGGCGCTGAGCGGCGCGGCCAGGAAAAGGCTGAGCGAGACGGCAATGATGGCGGCGAAAATCAGGAGCAGGGCCAGCAGCGTTAGATCGCGCTGGCCGACGCCGCTCCACTGCGCGGGCGCCCAGACGTTGACCAAGGTCAGCAGCCCCGCCAAGAGGGCGATCGCAAGCAGCGTCCACTGGAGGCGCGGCAGGCGCATGAGCAGGCCGGTGCGTATGACCGCATAGCCGGCGACCACGCTCAGCAGCGCCGTGGTTCCCAGGTAGAGCGCCATGGCCTGGCTCGCCGCCGGGGACGGCCGCAGGAGCAGCATATACGCGCCCAGCGTCAGGAGATAGGCGCAGAGCACCCCGCCGATAAAGCGCAGCAGCCGTGTGAGCGGCTGGCGGTCGGGTCGAATGATCATGGGCCGGCGTCTTGAACGCGCGCCCAGACCAGCAGAAGCGCCAACGCCGCGAAGAGGGCCGAGAGCGCGGCGACGCCCCCAATGCCGGTGGACGCATAGAGCGCGGGGGCGATAAAGGCGGCCAATGTGGATGCGCCCAGCGAGGCCGCCGACCCCAGCGTCAGCACTTTGCCGCGCATGGCCGGGACTTGTTCGCTCATCAGCGGGATGTTGCTGACGACGGCGAACTCGAAAAAGCCGCGTGACAGGGCCGTGGCAAGGACGGCAGGGATCAGCCCGACGTTGAACCAGGGGATCAACAGATAGCCGGCCAGTGCGCCCGCCGTCCCCAGCAGCACGCTGCGCCGCTTGCCAAAGCGGTCGGTGAACAGGCTGACCGAGACACTGGCAGTCAGGTCAAAGCAGCCGAAGACTAGAGCTACGCTGCCCAACTGGCGCGGGCCAAGGCCGTATTCGCCGGCCAGCCATGCGCCATAGACGATCATGATGAGCATGGCGGCGAAAAAGGTGGCGGTGGAGGACGCGATCAGGCTGTAGGCCGAGGCCGCATTCTCGCCCAGATCAAAGAAGGCGGCCACGCGGGCGCGGCGGCCCAGCGCTGTGGAGCGGGGCGCGGGCGCAGTGTGCGTCGTGCCGTCGTGGCGGGCGCCGGGCAGCGCGCCAAAGACCCACCCCATGACGAAAATACCCACAGCCAAGATAAAGAACGGGGCGCGCCAGGAGGTGGCCGCGATCAACAGCCCGATCAGCGACAGCCCGACGATGCCGGTCAGCGCCCAGGAGTATTCCAACATACCGATGCCGCGGGCGCGCTGATGATAGGGCAGGCGGGCGCTGAGATAGGCTTGCAGCGTGGGGACGAACGCGGCCGACCCCAACCCCATGAGGACCATGCCGGCAAGGGCGACCATGGGCGTCGGGCTAAACCCGGTGACCGCTAGGCCCAGCGCGGTGGTGAACAGCCCGGCGCGCATCACAGGGCGGTAGCCGTGCCGGTCGGCGTATGCGCCAAAGAGTGGGGCGAACAGCCCCATGGCGCTGCGCGCGCTGACCAGGCGGCCCATAACGACGACCGTGGCGCCCAGCCCGGCGGCAAAGAGGGGGAGATAGGGGTTGAACATCTGAACGCTGCTGTCCGTCATCAAGCGAGTCATGATGCTGATCGTCATCAAACGGGCATAGGACATCTCGCGCACGGGCGCGGGGTGACGTTCCAAACCGGCCTCCTCGTCGTCGGCGTCTAGGTTGTCGGCGTCTAGGGCTTGGGGTCGATGCGATGGACGCCCGCGCCGGGTGGCGGAAAGAAGGTAAAGGTGACCGGGTCGATCTCCCGGTTAAAGGCGATGGCGCTGAAGCGCAACGTCCGGTTGCTGCTGTCTTGCCAGGCCAGCGGGTAGGAGTACTGGTCGTCCAGCCAGACACGCAGCGTGCCGAGCGGGAAGGACGGGTCGCCCGGCGGGATGGTGAGTTCGAGCAGGGTGGCCTGGCGACCGGCAATGATCTCGGTTGCGCCGCGTTGCAGCGGGCTGCCGCCGCGCAGCGCGGCCAAGATGCTGTCGGGCATCCGCTCCAGCAGCGAACCGGCCCCCGGTTCGCCGGCGGCTTCGGCGCTGTAGGCCGAGCGGTCGACCACGGTCGCCATGTTGAGCGCCGGAGAGTAGACCCAGCCTTCCTCTTGGTTGAGCACGACGATCGTCCCGGCAAAGGCGCCAGGGCCGGTGGACGTCTCGGTGCGTAGCCGCTGCGGGCGCTGCACCCACAGCTCTTGCTCTAGGGTCACATCTTGGAGGCTGATGGTCAGCCGTCCCTCGACCGTGTCGACCTGGCTCAGTTCGCGCTCTAGCTCGTCGATCAGCCGCATTTGCGGCGTGCCTTGGGGGCGCAGGGCAAAGAACCAGACGATGGCGGCCAGCGCCAAGATCAGCAGGGCCGCCGGCAAAAGAGGCGTGGGTTGGGTGCGGAGAATGTTACGCTGTGCCATGGTCGGGTCCTCGCCTGCCGGCGGTCGTGAGCAGTGTAGCACAGCGGGCATCGAGGTGAGAAACGGCGCGGGCTACATCCACACGCGCGGGCGCGCACTGCCAGGGCGGTCTTCGCTCCCTTCCTCGCCGTCACCCGCGCCGCCGATGATGCGCGGGCGCGGCATGGCGGAGGACGGGGGCGCGCCTGCCTCGGCGGCTGATTCGATCAGGACGGCGCGTCCCTGGTTGCCGCCCAGGTCGGGACCCAAGACGCCTGCCTCCTCAAGTTGGTCGACGAGCCGGCTGGCGCGGCTGTAGCCGATCCGCAGTTTGCGCTGCAGCAGGCTGACCGAGCCGCGGCCTGCGTCTCGCACCACGCGCATGGCCTCGGCAAAAAGTTCGTCGCGCGCGTCGTGGGCCTTCATCTGTTCGATCTGGGCGAAGAGTGACGGCTGCGATGCGGGCGTCTGAGCCGGCGCAGGCGTGGGCGGGGAGAGAATAGGCGCATCGTCGCCAAAGGGGTTGTCGGGCGTGTGCGCCGCCGGAGGCGCGGCATTCTCGGCGGCGGGCGGGGGCAGGACGTTGGGCGCGGCATCTTCCAGGCTGCGGATGCCCCTCCAATAGCGAATCACGCGGTTGATCTCTTCGTCGCTGACAAAGGTTCCCTGGATGCGTTCCAGTTTGTTGGCGTCGGACCCCATAAAGAGCATGTCGCCGCGGCCCAACAGCCGCTCTGCGCCGGGCACGTCGAGGATGACGCGGCTGTCGACCTGGCTGCTGACGGCAAAGGCAATGCGCGCCGGGAAGTTGGCCTTGATCAGACCGGTGATCACATCTACCGAAGGGCGCTGCGTGGCGATGATCAGATGGATGCCCACGGCGCGGGCCATCTGCGCCAGCCGGCAGATGTGCTTCTCGACCTCTTCAGGCGCGGCCATCATCAGGTCGGCCATCTCGTCGACGACGATGACGATGTAGGGCAAGGGCTTTTCGCCGCGCTTGCCCAGATAGGCGTTGTAGCGTTCGAGGTCGCGAGCGTTGACCTTGCTGCACAACTGATAGCGGCGTTCCATCTCCTTGACGGCCCAAAAGAGTACGCCCGCGGCTCTGTCTAGCTCGGTCACCACCGGGCTGAGTAGGTGGGGCACGCCGTTGTATACGCTCAACTCGACCATCTTAGGGTCGACCATGAGCAGGCGCAGTTCGTCGGGCGTCTTGGTGAGCAGCAGACAGGTGATGATGGAGTTGATACAGACGGACTTGCCGGTGCCGGTCGCGCCTGCGATCAGCAGGTGGGGCATGCGTGTCAGGTCCGCTAGGATTGGCTGACCTTTGACATCCTCGCCCAAGGCGATGCGCAGCTTGCCTTTCATGCCCTGGAAGGCTTCGTTTTCCATCAACTCCTTCAGCCCGACGATGTTGGCTTCCTGATTCGGCACTTCGACGCCGACATAGCTTGTGCCGGGGATAGGCGCTTCGATACGCACGCTGGAGGCGGCGAGCGCCAGCGCCAGGTCATTGGCGAGCGCCGCGATCTTGCTGACCTTGACTTTAACGCGCTGGGCTTCGCCGCGCACCGTGCGTTCGATATAGCCGGGTTTGATCAGGTACTGGGTGACCGAGGGGCCTTTGAAGGCTCCTTCAAAATCGGCAGGCACGCCAAAAAGCGCCAGCGTCTCTTGGATCAGACGGCCCTGTTTGCGGATGATGTCGTCGCTGTCGACCTGGCGTTCCCAGTCGGTGAGGATGTCGCCGACGCGGGGCAGCCGCCATTCATGTGCGCCGCCGACGATGCGCGGGGTCAGTATGTCGCCGCGGGCATCGTCGGCCAGGCGCGGTGATTTGCCGGCTGTGCCGGCCAGGGCGCTGGAAGGGGGTGTCGCCGCAGGCTGCGGGCGCGCCGGGGCAGGGAGGCTGCGGTCGAGCAGGGCGGAGATCGGCCGCGGTTCGGGACGGATCAGGTTGGGCGGGTCGAGCGGCAAGGCCAGGCGCGGCTTGGTAAAACGCTTGCGCAGACGCTTCCACCACGGCAGTTCGCCGGATGGGATGGGCAGCGGGGGACGGATGACCGGCGCACGTCGCCGGAACCGCATCTCTTCGACCCACTCCTGCAAGAGATTGGCGGCCTGTTGCGCGCCGTCGAGCAAGAGACGGTCGGTGAGCAGCACCACGCCGATGACGCCGGTGAAGGTGACGACCGACCACGCCGCCCACAGCCCCACGGAGTCATAGAGCCGTGTTGCCAGCTCTGCGCCGAGCAGTCCGCCCGCGGCCACGCTGTCGTGATCCACCAGCAGCGCCGCGCTGACCACATAGACCAGGAAGAGCACGGCGAAGCCCGCGGGTCGCTGCCAGGGCAGGTCGGGCATGCGCTCGATGGCGCGGATCACGATCCAGAGTCCTAGGGCGGCAGTCACGAGCGGCAGCCCCCAGACGCCCATGCCGACCAGCCGCTCAAGCTGGCCGATCCACCAGGCGGTGATCTCGCCGCGGCTGCCGGTCAGCAGGCTGAGCAGCGTAAAGACCGAAAGCAGGATCAGCAGCAGCCCGGCGACCTCGGGCCGGGCCATGGCGTTGATGAACTGGTCGATTGGGTCGACGCGGCGCGATGATTTTCGTGAGCGGCGTTTTTGTGCCATAGACTGTGTGATGCAGGGAACAACGTGCTACCATCCGAACAAACGTTCAGGGCCAGTATACCATTACGCCCGGTCTGGCGCAACCGGAGGGCGATTTCTGGGCAGCGCCACGAATAAAACGCCTCCGCAGCGCCGGCTGCGGAGGCGGGTCGTCGACGAGCGCCGCGCCGGCGGGTTCTATACTTCCATGACGAGCGGCAGCACCATTGGGCGACGGCCAATTTCCTTGTAGGTGAAGTTGGCGAGCGCGTCTTTGATCTTTTCCTCCATGACCTGCTGCGGGGCGCGCTTTTTGATCGTCTTGCGCACCACGTCTTGGGCGCGCTTGATCAGGTCTTCGTTCTCGCGCATATAGACAAAGCCACGGCTGATGATCTCCGGGCCATAGAGGACTTCGCCGTCGAACTCGTCGAGCGCCAGGATGCAGACGATAAAGCCGTTTTCGCTCAGGTGTTTGCGGTCACGCAGCACGACGTTGCCGACATCGCCGATGCCCAAGCCATCGACAAAGACATGGCCGGCAGGCGCTTGCTCGCCCAGGCGCGCTTCGATATCGTCCTCTGCGCCGAAGTAGTCGAACTCGATCGTCTGCCCGTCTTCCAGGATAAAGGCGTTGGCCGGGGTCACCCCTTTGCGCACGGCCAGGCGGCTGTGCAGCACCAGGTGCCGATATTCGCCATGCACGGGGATGAAGTACTTGGGCCGGACTAGATCGAGCATGTGTTCGTAGTCTTCACGGCCGCCGTGACCGCTGACGTGGACATCGCCCAGTTCATGATAGAGCACATCGACGCCCTGGCGGAAGAGGTTGTCCACGGTGCGGTTGAACAGCTCCTCGTTGCCGGGGATGGGCATGGCGCTGAGGATGACGGTGTCGCCCTCGCGCAGCGAAATCTGGCGGTGGTCGCCCAGGCTCATGCGCACCATGGCGCTGGTTGGCTCGCCTTGGCTGCCGGTGGCGACGATCACGACCTCATGGGCGGGCAGCGATTCCATCTCCTGCGGCGTCAGCAGCTCTTCCTGCTTAATATCGAGATAGCCCAATTGGATGGCGATCTTGACGTTGTTGACCATGGAGCGCCCCACGGCGCCCACGCGGCGGTCATGGCGTCGCGCCACGTTGATGATCTGCTGGACGCGGCCCAGGTTGCTGGCAAAGGTGGCGAGCAGGATGCGGCCTTGGGCCTGCGGGAAGGTGCGCTCCAGCATGGTTTCGACGGTGCGCTCGCTGGGGGTGGCGCCCTCGCGCTCGACGTTGGTGCTGTCGGCCAGCAGCAGCAGCACGCCTTCATCCCCCCAGCGGCGCAGTTTGGCCGTTTCGGTGGGCTTGTCGTCCACCGGCGTGGGGTCAAAGCGATAGTCGCTGGTGTGGATGACGCGCCCGGCGGGGGTCATCACCGAGACGCCGACACTGTCGGGAAAGCTGTGGCAGGTGTGAAAAAACTCGACGGTGAAGGGGCCAAGCTCGATCACATCGTTTTCGGTTACGGTGTGGAGGTCGGCTTCGCCCAGGAGTTTGTGCTCGCGCAGCTTGCCTTCGAGCAGACCGCGCGTGAGCGCCGTGGCATAGATCGGCCCTTGCAGCCCCTGCTCCATCAGATAGGGCAGGCCGCCGATGTGGTCTTCATGGCCGTGGGTGAGAATGATGCCGCGCACCCAGTCCAGCCGGTCAAAGACGTATTGGGCATCGGGGATGACAATGTCGATGCCGTGCATATCCATGGTGGGGAACATCAGCCCCACATCGACGATCATCAGGTTTTCGCCCGACTCGAGCACGAGCATGTTCTTGCCGATCTCGCCCAGCCCGCCCAACGGGATCACGCGCAGTAGAGCCGAGCTTTCTTGGGCACGGCTGCCGTCTTGGCTATTCGCTTGTTCAGTTCGCTCCATAAAACTCTCCTAACCTTGGATACCTGACCTTGGATGAGGTCTATGCACAGACGTGCAAAACAATGCCGGTCACCTTGCGGTGAGTGGTTTCTATTGACTACACAGAGAGACGCCAGGCTCTCTGAAAGGTCCAATAATTGGGGCGCAGCGCGTGTCTGGACGCGCACCTCGCCGCCTTCAGTATACTATTTGAATTTAGCCGTGTCGAAAAATATCAGAGATGCGTCTGGAATTGCGCCCGGCTAGGCGGCAAAGAGGGCCAGGGTTAACAGCCAGCGCCAGAGCCAGAGCGTCGCCATGCCCGCGGCCAAGGTCAGCAGCAAATTGTGGCTGCGCCAGGCTACCAGGGCGGCGACGCTGCCCGCCACCAGGGCTGCATTGGTCAGACCGATGTGCAGGGGGCCGCCGTCGGGAGCGAGCAAGGCAGGGAGGATCAGCGCGGTGAGGACGGCAGGGGGGATGTACTTGAGCGCATCGAGCAGGGCGCGCGGCAGCGGCGCGCGGCTGACGAGCGCCAAGACGGGATAGCGCACGCCGAAGGTGACGAGCGTCATGCCGGCGACGAGCAGGAGCTCCCAGGCAGTGATCATTGGGCAGACGGGCTTTCCGGTTGGGTGCGGCGCTGCGGAGCTTGACTCCGTTCGGCGGCAACGCCGGCCAAGACGCCTATTAGCGCCGCTGCGATCAGCCCTAGCTGGTGGGGCAGGCCGCGCAGGGCAAGGGCGGCGCTGCCCGCCGCCAGCACACAAGCGATGACAGCCCGGCCGCGCAGCAGCGGGACGAGCATCCCCAGAAAGGTGAGCGGGAAGGCGAAGTCCAGCCCCCAGCCGCGCGGGTTGGGGATCGTCCGGCCTGCCCAGATGCCTACTGCCGTCCATACCTGCCAGTTGACATACATGGTAGCTGCGACGCCTAGATAGTACCAATGTTTGAAGGGCGAGCGGTCGGGCGCGTTGTAGCGGCGGATCGCCACCATAAACGCTTCGTCGGTGAGTAGAAAGCCCAGGAGCGCCAGCCAGCGCTGCGAGAGATGGCGCATGTGGGGGCCGAGCGTGGCGGCATAGAGGCTGTGGCGCAGGTTGACGATCCAGGTAGTGAGGATGATGATACCTGCGCCCGCCTGCGCTCCGACCAGCCCCGCGGCCACGAACTGGGCCGAACCGGCAAAGACAAAGGCCGACATGGCCGCCGCCCCGCCAGGGGTCAGACCTACGGTGGCGGCGACGGCCCCAAAGATAATGCTAAACGGGATCGAGGCCACGAGCAGCGGCGTGCCGGCGCGCGCCCCCGCCCAGAATTCGCCGCGGCGTGTCGCCGTGAATAGCCTCACGGGTGTCGATGGCGCAGGCATCAGCAGATCAGCCGCGGCGGGTGACGCCGCGCAGCAGCGCGCACTGCATGTGGAACGAACTGTCCGGCTCGACGCGCAGGGTGGCGCGTACCTCCGCCGGGGCGTTGGCGAGCAGCGTGTGGATCATGGCCGCCGACGAGGCGGGCGTTGCCATGCGCGCGATCCAGGAGGCGAAGTCGATGCGGATCTCCCAGGTGTGGGCGACTTCGGCGCGGAAGCCTGCCGTCTCCAGCAGGGTCAGCCATTCGGCGATGGTGTGGTCGCGCACATGCGACGGGTCGCGCAGCAGTTCGATGGCCTGGAAATGGGTGTCGAGCGTGGGGTCGTCGAAGGAGACGACATCGTCCAGCAGCAGCCTGCCCCCTGGGCGCAGCACGCGGCGAAACTCGCGCAGCGCGGTGACCGGGCGCGGCCAGTGGTGGGCGCTGTAGCGCGTGGTCACCAGGTCGAACGAGCTATCGGGGAAGGGCAAGTCTTCGACGTCGGCGCGGCGAAACTCGACGTTATGGATGCCGCGCTCGCCGGCCAGCCTGCCGCCCTGGGCCAGCATGGCTTCGGAGAGGTCGACGCCGACGACCTGGACGACATGGCCGGCGAAGAAGAGGGCCGTGTGGCCGGGGCCGCAGCCTGCGTCGAGCACGCGTTCGTGCCCGCTCAACTGCGCCGCCTGCACCATCTCGGCCAGGTCCGGGCCGGAGGCATGGATCGCGCTGGCGCTGTAGTGCGCGGCGACGGGCGAAAACTGCTGGTTGACGGCTGCTTTGACGCCCGCGCCTTGATGGCGGGGAGTAGGTGGTGTGGCCATGGGGTCTTGTCTGGCTCCTGTGGCTTGGCTCTGACGGTCCGATCGGTCTAGGCGGGAATGGGTTGATGCACGGGGGTCAGCCAGTGCATATAATTGGCCTCTTGGCCGCGCACGACACGGAAATAGAGGTCGCGCAGCCGTGCCGTGATGGGGCCCATGGCGCCGCCGCCGATCTGACGATGATCCACGCTGGCGATGGCGGCGATCTGTGCGCCTGTGCCGCAGAAAAAGGCTTCTTCGGCGAAATAAATCTCGGTGCGGTCGATCTGGCGCTCCACGACTTCCAGCCCCAACTCATGGCGCGCCAGGTGCATGAGCGAGTTGAGCGTGATCCCCTCGAGCGAGTTGGCGGTCGCCGGGGGCGTGATAAACTTGCCATGGCGGATCATGACCAGGTTGGCGGCACTGGCTTCGGCGATATGCCCATCCTGGTTGAGCACAATCGCCTCGTCAAAACCGTTGAGCACAGCTTCACTCTTGATCAGGGCGCTGTTGACATAACTTCCGATGAGTTTGCCGCGCGGCGGGATGGCGGTGTCGTCGACGCGCCGCCAACTGCTGGTGCAGACCTTCAACCCTTCCTCGGCGGCCAGATAGCGCCCCATGGGCAGGCTGAAGATCGCCACGGCATCGCGCAGGTTGTGCAGGCGCACGCCGATCAGTTCATCGGCCTTGTAATAGAGCGGGCGGATATAGACGTTCTCTTGCCAGCCTTCTTGGGCGAGCAGGTCGACCGTGACCTGGGCGAGCTGGTCGGGCGTGAAGTCGAGGTTACCGAGCAGCAGTTTGCTGCTGTTGAGGAAGCGCCGGTAATGATCGCGCAGGCGAAAGACATAAAGCTGCTTCTGATCCTCGTTCCAATAGCCGCGGATGCCGCCGAAGCAGCCCGTGCCGTAGTTGAACGTCTGGTTCATAATGCTGACTTTGGCCTCGGCGATAGGCCGGATGGCGCCTTTGAAATACGCATACTGGGTCATGGTCTGTGGCTCTTCCTCATAAGCGATGCGGCAAGTGACACGACAAGCGACACGGCTCCTATGGGCTAGACCAGCGGCGCCCAGTCGTTGACCAGCGGCTGCGGCTGGCCGCGGCCATGCAGCCGGTCGTGGATCAGCCCGGCCAGGATCTGAATGCCGGCGGCAATCGTCTCGGGCGGCTGGCCGCCAAAGCAGATGCGCAGCGACTTCTGCATCTGCGGCTCGGCCAGGAAGACTTCGCCCGGCGTCACGGCCCAGCCCTGGGCCAGAAAGGCCCGCTCCAGGTCGGCAAAGGCATGGTAGCCGGGCAAGGTGAGCCAGGTGCAGAAACCGCCTTGCGGCGCGCTCCACCGCACATCGCCGGGCAGATGGCGCGCCAGCGCCTGGGCCAGGGCGTTGCGCCGTTCGCGATAGAGCGGCAGCACGCGGCGCAGATGGCGGCGCAGCCCGCCCTCACGCAAGAAAAGGGTCAGGGCGCGCTGCAAGATCGGCGGGCTGCACAGGTCGGTGGCGCGGCGCAGCGAGATCAATCGTTCGACCAGGCGGGCCGGGGCGACGAGATACCCCAGGCGCAGCCCAGGCATCAGCAGTTTGGAATAGCTGCTGACATAGACGACGCTGCCCGTTAGGTCGAGCGCCTTGAGCGGCGGCGGGGGCGGTTCGTCATAGGCCAGCCGGGCATAGATATCGTCCTCGACGATCGCGACGCCGTGCGCTGTCGCCAAGTCCAGGACGGCTTGGCGGCGCTCCAGGGTCATGCAGCGCCCGGTCGGGTTCTGATAGGTCGGGATGGTATAGAAGAAGCGGGGGCGATCTTGGGTCAGCAGCCGTTCCATCTCGTCGAGGATGGGGCCGTGTTCGTCGAGCGGGACGCCTACCGGCTGCAGGCCCTGGGCTTTGATCGCGTGCAGCAGCCCCAGATAGGTGGGCTGTTCGACCAAGATGCGGTCGCCCGCTTGGGCCAAGCATTGGGCGGCCAGCGATAACCCCTGTGTCACCCCGGCCACCACCACGATTTCGTCGGGGGCGGCGTCGATGCCGCGCTCTTGCAGGTCGCGGCTGATCTCGACGCGCAGGCGCGGGTCGCCTTGTGAGGAGCCGTAGCCGGCAGCGGCGGCAACGTCGGCCTGCTGCGCGATCAGCCCCTGCCAGAACTCTTCGGCGGGAAAGAGACGCGGGTCGGGTGAGGCGCTGGCCAGCGAGCGCAGCCCGACGGCATGGTTGACCTGCAGGATCTCGCTGATGACCGTATCGGGGGAGAGGGCGGGGGTCAGGGCGCGGCCAAAGGTGGTGGGGCGCACGGCCTGGCTGACAAAGGTGCCGCGGCCCACAGTCGCTTCGACCCAGCCGGTCTCTTGCAGCGCGCCGTAGGCGTTTTGCACGGTCAGCCGGGTGACGCCCAGGTCGGCGGCGAGCCGGCGCACCGTGGGCAGGCGCGCGCCGGCAGGCAGACGCCCGTCGCAGATGCGATCTTTCAACTGCTCGACGATCTGCTGGTAGATCGCAAGCGAGTGGCTGCGGTCGATCTTGAGTTCGATGGACACGTCGATTGTCCTATGTGAGCAAAGCTGTGGTCTACAAGCCGGGTGTGACAAGCGAGACAATTAGGTGCAAATTGGCTGCATGGAGCGCATTGTAGCGTGACAATCCCGCCTGTACAAGGGACAATGGGCGGCATCGTACAGGGACAATCCAGCAATATGCCCGGCGCGGCGGGATGGCCCAAGCTGCTGCCGAGCGGCGTGCTTCGGCCTGGGTGGGGGCTGTGATAGAATGGCAGGCTGAAAGGGCCGAGCGAATGGAACGACCGATGAATGCTTTGACCGTCTCCAGTTTGAGTACGCACATTGTAGCGCTGTTTGAGCGTGATGAACTGCTGCGCGATGTGGCCGTGATCGGCGAGGTCAGCAACTGGAAACGCGCCGCCAGCGGCCATATCTATTTCAGCCTCAAAGACGCGGGGGCCAGCATTGCCTCGGTGATGTGGCGCACCCATGCCCAGGCGCATACTTGGCTGCCGCGCGAGGGCGACCAGATCATCGCCTATGGCTATGTCGGCGTCTATCCCGAACGAGGGGCGTATCAGCTCTATGTAAACCGGCTGACGCCGGCAGGGCGCGGGCTGCTTTATGCTCGGTTTGAGGAATTGAAGGCGCAGCTTGCGGCGGAGGGGTTGTTTGCCCTGGAGCGCAAGCGGCCTCTGCCGGGTTGCGTGCGCCGGGTGGGGGTTGTGACCAGCCGTGACGCCGCGGCGCTGCGCGATATTTTGCGTGTCTTTACGCTGCGTTGGCCGCTGATCGATGTGGTGGTCTTTTCGACGTTGGTGCAAGGGGCCGACGCTCCTGCCCAGATTGTGCAGGCGATTATATGCGCCAACCGCTACAGTGTCGAGGTCGAGGCGCTGCAGGTGTTGATCTTGGCGCGCGGCGGCGGCAGTATCGAGGATCTGTGGGCGTTTAACGATGTGCAGGTGGCCTATGCTGTGGCGGGCAGCGCGCTGCCGGTCGTAACCGGCGTGGGCCATGAGACCGACAGCACGATCGTCGATTTTGTGGCCGACCTGCGCGCACCCACGCCGTCGGCGGCGGCGGCGGCAGTGGTTCCCGACTGTATGGAGGCGCGCGGGCGTTTGCAGAGCATGCTCGGCCGGCTGGAGCAGCGGCTGGAAGAGCAGTTGGGTGACGAGCGTGATGCGCTGGAGCAGCGTGTGCTGCGCCTGCGCCGGGGTCATCCCCGCCGCCATTTGGACCTGGCGCGGCAGCAACTAGACGACCGCGAGCGGCGGCTGGGCTGGGCGATGCGACGCCGGTTGGAGCACGTCGCACAGCGCAGCCTGGCGGTGCAAGGGCGGCTGGCGGCGCTCAACCCGGAGGCGGTGTTACAGCGCGGCTACAGCATTGTGCAGCAGCGCAACGGCGCGGTGGTGAGCGCACCGCAGCAGGTGACGGCGGGCGAAGCGCTGGAGGTGCGCGCCGCCGGCGGGAGCTACCGGGTGATCGTGCAGGGCGAGCCAGCGCCTGCCAGGGATCAAAGCGGCCAAAATGGGCAAGATAGACAAGATGCTTGAACGGGATACTCCGGCTCAAGTCCGGCACTAGAGGGAGATGCGTATGTGGAGTCACAGGCGACGATGGACGGTGATGGTATGCACCTGGCTGGCGGCGATGGGGTTGCTGTCGGGCTGCAGCCTGCTCTTTGGCGGCGGGCCGGAGCCGACACCTGCGGCGGCGGTGGGTGATGAAGAGCGCGTCATCATGCCGACCTTTACGCCGACTGCGGAGGTGGCGGCGACGGCGACCCCGCAGGCCCAGGCGAGCGTGCCCACCGTCGAAGTGGTGGCGGCTGCGCCGGCAACGGTCACGACCGCGGTGACGGCCACGACATCGGCAACTTCCACAACATCGACAACATCGACGGCTGTGGCGACTGCGACGGCAACCACGACAACCACGGCTGCGACCGGGACGGGAGATGCCGCGCCATCGCCTGGGGCCAAGGCGATTGTCGCCGGCGAGGTGGTGAACACGCGCAACGGCCCCGGCACTGAGTATGGATTGGTCGGGCCGGTGACGCGCGACCAGTCGTTTGATATTGTGGCGAAGAACGCCGACGCGAGCTGGTGGCAGATCTGTTGTGTCAATGGGCAGGAGGCTTGGATCTTTGCCGAGTTGGTGCGGGCCGAGAATGCGGGCGCGGTGGCGGTGGCGCAGAACATCCCCGCGCCGCCGGTGGCCGCCGCGCCCCAGCCGGCTGCGCCGACCGCTGCGCCGGCGCCTGCGGAACCGGCCCCGCCTGCCGACACGCCGGCGCCAGAGCCGCCGCCGGCGGCAGCAGGCGCAGTCAACGCCGGCCCCTGCGGTGGTGATGACGGCTGTAAGTTCAAGATCCGCGGCGGGCCGACAAAACGCAGCAACGGCGGGGGGGAATTGAAGTTCCAGCTCTTCTTCATCCACAGCGGCGTGGACGGCGGGCAGCCACAGGGCGATTACCGGTTGGGGATCGAGAAGGACGGGCAGTTGATCACGCGCTTTGCCGATGCCACCAGCATTGCCCTCAACCGCAACGACGGCCCGATGGGCGCGTATAACTATGAGGCGAAGATCAACGCCAGCGAACTGCCCGGCGGCAGCGTCGCCGGCGCCTATTTCTTCTGGGTGCTGGACGGCAACCGCGAGCGCGACAGCGAGGTCTTTCGGTTGGATCTGGCCCCGGACGAAGGTGAGGTCTGGATCGAGTTTGACCAGGGATAGCGTCCGGCGGCGCGGGTCGTAGCTGGAAAGGAGAGCGCATGGCGACGTTGTTGACCACGCTTGGCCCCAAGCGCGCCGACGAGTTGGGCATGATCCTGCCGCATGAGCATATCTTTGTAGACCTGGGGCCGATTGAGGCGGCCAGCTACCGCCAGGCCCGGGCCGCCGACGTGGTGGCGCTGATGGGGCCGGAGATCGAGAAGATCAAGGCGCAGGGGGTCTCGGCGCTGGTCGAGTGTACGCCCGAAGGGGTGGGGCGGCGGGCCGATATTGACCTGGAAGTCTCGCGTGCCACGGACTTCCCGATTGTGCTGCCCACCGGCATCTATCGCGAGCCGTGGGTTCCACAGTGGGCGCAGGACGCGGGTGAAGAAGAGATCGCGGTGTGGATGATCGGCGAGTTGACCGAGGAGATCGTAGGGACGGGGGTACGCGCCGCCTGGATCAAGGTGAGCGCCGGCGATGAGGGCATCACGCCGCTGGAGGCGAAGATCCTGCGGGCGGCGGCGCGCGCCGGCGCGGCGACGGGGGCGATCATCGGCAGCCACACGATCCGGGGGCAGGTGGTGCGTGACCAACTGGAGATCATCGAGCAGTCAGGCTATCGCGCCGACCGGTTTATCTGGATTCATACGCAGGCCGAACCGGATACGGCGCTGCATTTGGAGATAGCGCGGCGCGGGGCGTGGCTGGAATATGACGCGATCGGCAGCGAGCAGTATGCCGATGGCTATTTTGTGGACGCGATCCGGCGCGGCTTTGATGCGGGCTTTGGCGACCGGCTGTTGTTGAGCCAGGATCGAGGTTGGTACGACCCCTCCAAGCCGGGGGGCGGTCCGGTCCAACCGTTTACCTATCTAGTTGAAACTTTCCTGCCCAGCCTGCGCGCTGCGGGGTTTGATGCGCCGGCCATTCGCCAGTTGACGCACAGCAACCCCTTTGCCGCCTATGCGCGTGAGACAGGGTGACAACCCTTACGTCGAACTCGATACCGTTGGCACGTTAAACAATGAGAGGAAAACAATGAGAGGGCGCGAGCAAGGTTCGCGTCCTCTGTGTTTTATGGCGTCTACGCTCTCGCTGGGGCAGCATTCTCAGCGTGCTAGGCGCAGGAGCGTACCTCTAACGGGGGGCTGTTCGTCATTTTTATTGCTAGGTGGGCGCGCGTTCTCAGTGGAATTAGCTGTCTCACGCTGAGAGGAGGGAGACTCACGCCGGTCGGAGGTGGCAAAACCGGAGAAGCGGCGGCTAGGGGAGTATGTATGCGCGTAGGTGAGGGTGATCTCGCGGTCGCTGCGCCGGTCGCGGCGCGGTGCTGTGCGCGCTGCTGCCGGCTGGGGCGCGATCAAGGTGAGCAGCAGGGCCAGTAGGACAAGGGTGAGGAGTTCTCGGCCAAGATACGCCGGGGGATGCTGCCAGGCTAGGTTGAGTAGGGGGAGTACGCGAAAACGCATACCGTTTATCCTCGTTCCACGGAATTCGAGAGCGGCGTCGCGTCCAATCCGTTGCCGACATACCCTACGCACACACTATACACGCAGATCGGGAATTCAACAAGCAGTTTGGATTACAGCCTCCGGGCAGGTAAGATTGCTTGTGTATATATAGTCATATGCAATTTCGAATGGCACGATAAATTGACAAAGAATTGTGATTGTGATATTATTGGTGCGTGATAGATGGGTCCCCGGCGCACTGTTTTCGTTAAGCCCGGCGGGTCGGTGGGTTGAGAAAGGAGCAGTGAATCATTTGATGCGGCTGTTAGGTAGCATGGGTCTCCATGCGCGTTGGCAGGCTGCGCTGCAGACCGTGCAGCGCAGCCTCGCCGCCCGCGCGATGGGGCAACCTGCGCCCATTGCGGCGCGTGTGCCGGTACATCGCCGGGCGGAATTCATCTGTATGCTACGCCGCCCAGTGAGGCGGCGCTAGACCTTACATCGTCGGTTATGGTACGGCTGCGGCGCGGGGGCTGTCCGTCTAGCCCACGCAGCCCGTGCGCCCAGAGCCATCAGAAGTGTAGGGAGAGGCAGTATCGGAAATCGTACCCGGAAGAAGATGCAGGTCGGCATAACACAAGCGAACGCCCGCTGGTATCTGGCGGCTCTGGCGCTGATCGTGATGTTGCTCGGCGTGTGGGGGCTGGCACAGGCTGCCGCGCGTGCGGCGAGCGAAGCGGCCCAAGACCCGCGCTGGACGCAGTTTACCCAACAGGCCGCCGGGCTGCGTTCGGATAATATCTGGTCGATCCTGGTCGACGAGAAGGGGCTGTGGTTTGGCGGCGACGGCATCAGCCGGTTTGACGGGGCGTGGACAACCTATGCGCCGCTGCCCATCGACGGCTCGGAGCGCATAGGTTTGGTGCAGGCCATGGCGCGCGACGACACACAGGGCGTGATCTGGGCCGCGACAGATGCAGGCGTGGTCTTACGCTGGGAGCAGACGCAGTGGGCGCCGGTATTTGAACTCAGTTCGGCGATCCACGAGCTGGCGGTGGTGGCCGGCGAGGTGTGGATTGGAAGCGCCGAAGGTCTGTACCGCTATGACGGCAGCACGCCCACCCTAGTCGACGCGTTGGGCCGCCAGCCGGTCTTTGCGCTGCTGGTGGACCGGGGCGTGGTATGGGCCGGGGCGCAGAACGGGCTGTGGCGTTTGCGTGAGGGGCGTTGGGCGCAGGTGGGGCGCAGCGAGGCCAATTTCGCCCAGGGCGTCTATGTCCTGCTGGTCGACCGCGGCGGCGCGCTGATTGTGGGGACGCCCTATGGCCTTGGCTGGCGTCTGCGCGAGGGGGTGGCGTGGCAGTGGTTCGAGACCGTGGACGAGCGCGGTGAACCAGCGCTGGTGCAGGCGCTGGCCGAGGATACGCTGGGCCGCATCTGGGCAGGCACCGACGGCGCGGGTGCGTTTGCCCTGCGCCTGCGCGACCAGCATGTCGACCACGCCGGTTTCACAGGCGACGCCAACCTGACCACGCGCTTTGTGCGCGATTTGGCGGTGGACCGCGATGGGTCGGTCTGGTTTGCCACGCCCGCGGGCATCTTCCGCTATCAGGGCCATATGTGGGTTACGGATGTGCAGGGTGAGAGCGCCGAAGATGCGCGCAACCATATCAATGACCTGTTGGTGGACCGCAGCGGGGTGCTGTGGGTGGCTACCGGCGGCGGCGGTGTGCGTCGCAAGCAAGGGCCCGGCGGCCCGGAAACGGTCTATACCGCGGCCGAAGGCGTGACCGGCAGCGTGTTGGTGTTGGAGGAAGATCGCCAAGGCGCGATCTGGGCGGGCGGGTTTGATGGACTTTATCGCTATGCCGGCGGCGCCTGGGCAACCCCGGTCGCGGCGGCGGATCTCCCCAACCCGGTGGTGACCACGTTGCTGGCAGACAGCAGTTGGCTCTGGATCGGCACCGAGGCCGGGCTGGCGCGCTATCAGGTGACCACGGGGCGGCTGGAACAGGAGCCTACTCTGGTGGGCCACACGGTGGAGGCGCTGGCGCTGGATACGCTGGGGCGTCTGTGGGTGGGCGCCGGCGACCAGGGTCTTTGGCTGCGCGAGGGCGACGCGGGCTGGCGGCATTTTGCGCATGACCCGGAAGACCCGGACAGCCTGCCCGGCGATGCGATCGGGGGCAGCGGGCTGGCTGCCGACCCAGGCATCGCGGGCGGGATGTGGGCGATTGTGCGCGACCAAGGGCTGGCGCATTGGGACGGGGTGCGCTGGCAGCGGGTCGGGGGAATGGGCCGGCTGCCGAGCAATCTGCTCTGGACGTTGTACACCGACCCCAGCGACGGCGCGCTGTGGGTGGGCAGCGAGGCCGGGGCCACACGCTATGACGGCGTGACCTGGGGGACGCTTGGCGTGCAGGACGGGCTGCAGAGCGCGTCGGTCTACGCCATCGTGCGCACGCGTGACGGCGCTTACTGGATCGGCGGTCGCGCCGGGCTGACCTGTTTCAAACCCGACCAGACCCCTCCCTGGCTGGCGCTGGGCGCGCTGACCGGCGAGGTGCAGACGCCGCCCGACGGCGACCCGCAGGTGACCGTCGACACCGACGCCGTGGTCGATTTTACGGCCGGCGATCTGCAGACCGACCAGGCCAAACTGACGGTGTTCTATCGGGTGCTGGGACCGGGTGCTGCACCGGAGTGGCAGCGGGCGAGCGCCGAGTATGTCGCGCTGCATTTTGACCAGCCAGGGGCTTATACGCTGGAGCTTTGGGCGCGCGACCAGTCGTTCAATTACTCCGCCCCGGCCTCGCTGCGCATGATGGCTGTGGCGCCGCCGGTGGAGGTCGAAGTGCCGGTGCTTGGCCCGGTGGCAACAGGGCCTTTCCGCGCCCTGGTGATCTTGGGGAGTATTGCGCTGTTGGGGGCGGTCTATGTGACGCTGGAGGTGCTCAACAACCGGCGGCGCGGGCTGGAGGCGGTGGCGCGCGCCTATAACCCGTACATCAGCGGGGAGCCTGTGCGCCGCGACGATATGTTTTTTGGCCGCCGCGACCTGGTGCAGCGCATTGTCGACACGCTGCACAACAACAGCATTATGATCTACGGCGAGCGGCGCATCGGCAAGACGACGCTGCTGTATCAATTGGTGACGGTGCTGCGTGAGGTCAACGACACCGACTATTGGTTTGTGCCGATCTATGTGGACCTGGAGGGGACGCCCCAGGAGGAGTTTTTCCACTATCTGATGGAGGAGATCGTAGTGAGGGTGGAGTCGCTGGAGGGCGCTGCTGAGGAGATCGCCCCTCATCTGGCGGGGCTGCGCGTGCATGCGACGCCCGACCCGGCCTATTCCGACCGTGATTTCAACCGCGACCTCAACCGCTTGACCCATGTGCTGGAGGCCTACGGCGTGCGCCACGACCCGGCCAAACAACTGCGTCTGATCTTGTTGATGGACGAGATGGACGTGATGAGCCGGTATGATTCGCTGGTGCAGCAGCAACTGCGGCGCATCTTTATGCGCGAGTTTGCCGCCACGCTGGGCGCGGTCGTCGCCGGGATTCAGATCAGCAAGGACTGGGACCGGGTCGAAAGCCCATGGTATAACCTGTTCAACGAGATTGCGCTGGCCCCTTTTGAGCGTGCCCAGGCTATCGAACTGCTGGTGGAGCCGGTGCGCGGCTATTACACCTATGAGCCGGCGGCCATCGAGTTTGTGCTGGACAACGCGCAGGGCAGGCCCTATAAGATTCAGCAGTATGGTCTGGAAGCGGTGAACCATATGTTGGCCTATCGGAGGCGCAAGATCACGCTGGCCGATGTGGAGGTGGCGCATTGGCGTATCCGCGCCGCCGAGCAGGAGATGAGCAACCAGCCGCGCGCAAAGCACAAGCGTCGCGCCCGGCTAGGGAGCGCGCCCACTGAGGCGGGCAGTGAGGCTGGAGCGGGGGAGGCCGGATCACATGATGGCACGCCCGGCGAGACGGTTTTGACGGATGTACAAGCCGCGCCCGCGCCTGCGGCGGACGCCGCAGGACAGGCGGGCGCAGGCTCAGACCAAGAGAGTGAACGCTAAGGCGATGCGGATTCCGTATAATGTGGGGCGCTGGGTGCGTGGAGCCAATCATTATGGTCGCCAGCGGTTGATCGATTACCTTCTGAACGCACCGGACAGCGCGCTGTGGCTGGTGGGTACGCGGCGCATGGGCAAGACCTCGCTGCTGCGCCAGCTTGAACTGCTGACCAGCGCGCCGGAGAGCAGCTATGTGCCGCTCTTCTGGGACTTGCAGGGCTGCCAGACCCCGCGCGATCTGTCCGACGAATTGTTCTTTACCTTGGAGGATGCCGCCGGGCGCTTTGCGGACCAGGGGATTGACGTCACGGCCTTTGCCGGACAGGATACGCTGATCATTCTGCGTACCCTGACGCGGGCCTTGCATGAGCGGCACAAAAAGCTGCTGCTTTTGATCGACGAGGCCGAGGTCTTGATCGACGTGGCGCGGGCAGAACCGGCCTGGGTGGCGCGCCTGCGCCGGGCGCTGCAGGATAACCGCCTGCGCACCGTCATGACCTCGACCCAGCTTTTGGCGCAGCTCAACCCGCTCAGCAGCCAGTGGGCCACCAGCCCGTTTTTATTTGGCTTCACGCTTGCCAACCTGAGCAAGCTGGAGGATGAGGCGGCGCGGGCCTTGGTGCGCCAGACCCAATCGGAACAGCCGGTGGCGGCTGCGGACGGGATTGTGGACGATATTCTGGTACACAGCAACGGGCAGCCCTACCTGATCCAGTATCTGTGCCAACGTCTGTTTGAATCGAACGGGACATGCGGCGGCCATCTGCGCCCGATCGCCGAGTCGGACCTGGTGATCGACCATATTCTGGCCGGTTTTTTTCAGATCGACTTTCAGCATTTGACCCGCACCGAGCGCCGGCTGCTCCTGACCGTGGCCGACTTGACGATTGCCAAGGAGTCCGAACTCTTGACGGCGCTAAGTGACCTGTCGCCACATCGCATTCGCAAGTTTCTCTATGGGCTGGAGCGGCTAGGCTATCTGCGCCAGGTATTTGGGCAGTGGGCCGTGGGCAACGAGTTTCTGCGCCGCTGGGTGACGGATCACTATGACACGCTGCGTTTGCAGATGGACGCGGCGATTGACGATGGGCTGCATGAAACCCTGCTGGATGTGGGCTACAGCGCCGAGATGCGTTTTCTGCGTGACGAGATCGCGCGCGTGGAAGCGGCCATTGCCGACCTAGAGGCCGCTTTGGCGGAGGCCGTGGGTGATGGCCGCGTGCGGCTGCTGGCGCAGATCGAGCATTTGGCCGCGGAACTGGCGCGGCTGCGCCGCCAACTGGCGAGCATTGCCCTGGACAGCGCCGGCTGAGCGGGCCGGCTGACTGTGTCGGTCTGTGGCGCGTTTGTGGGCCGGTTTTGACCAGGCGCGCGCCATGCCGTATAATCGAACAAGATCGGCCGCTGGGCCGGGCGTGACAGGGCTGGGCGATCCGCTCAGCCATTTTTTGTGCATAGGCAGCGATCATGACCGCAGCGATCTCAAAAGCGATCTCAACCGAGCCGATTCCTCTTGTCGATTTGAAAGCCCAATATGCCGCCATCCGGGCGCAGGTCGATGCTGCTGTGCAGCAGGTGTTGGATTCGACCCAGTTTATTATGGGGCCGCAGGTGGCGGCATTTGAAGAAGCCTTTGCCGATTATTGCGGTGTGGCGCACTGTGTGGGCGTGGGCAGCGGCACGGCGGCGCTGGAATTGGCGCTGCGCGCCCTGAAGATCGGCCCGGGGGACGAGGTGATTACGGTGGCGCATACGTTTATCGCCACGGCAGAGACGATCAGCGCCGTGGGTGCGACGCCGGTCTTTGTGGATATCGACCCCCAGGCGTATACGCTCGACCCGGATGCGCTGGCCGCGGCGATTGGTCCCGCCACGCGCGCGGTGATCCCGGTGCATCTCTATGGCCAGCCTGCGGACATGACGCGCATCAATGCCGTGGCCAAGGCGCACGGCCTGGCCGTGATCGAGGATGCGGCCCAGGCGCACGCTGCTACCTGGCAGGGGCGCAGAACCGGCGGGCTGGCGGATGTCGCCTGTTTTAGCTTTTACCCCGGCAAGAATTTGGGCGCGTATGGCGACGCCGGCGCGGTGACGACGCCGCGCGCCGACATTGCCGAGCGCGTGCGGCTGCTGCGCAACCATGGCCGCCGCTCCAAGTATGTACATGACGAGCGGGGGTTTGGTCACCGCTTGGATACGCTGCAGGCCGCGGTGTTGAGCGCCAAGCTGCCCTATTTGGACGAGTGGACGGCGGCGCGGCGGCGGCTGGCGCGCCGCTACACAGAGGCGCTGGCTGGCCACGAAGTGACGCTGCCGCATGTTGCGCCTGGGGCTGATCCCGTCTGGCACCTCTATGTGATCCGCAGCGCGGCGCGTGATGTGCTGGTGGACGGGCTGAATCGGCAGCGCATCGGCGCGGGCGTCCATTATCCGCTGCCGCTGCATCTGCAGCCGGCCTATGCGGACCTGGGGTATAAACCGGGCGCGCTGCCGGTGACCGAGGCGGTGGCCGCAAGCTGTCTCAGCCTGCCGCTCTACCCCGAGATGGGCGAGGCACGGCTGCTGCGTGTGGCTGAGGCGGTGGCGAGCCTGCTGGAGGAGCGCGTCGGGGTATGAGCAGCGTGGCGGAGTCTGCGCCAGTAGGCATCACAGTGTCCGACGTGGCACAGGCCCGCCCTCTGGTGTCAGTCGTCGTGCCGGCGCGCAACGAGGCAGCAACCATCGGCGATGTGGTCGCGCGCAGCGCTGCGGCCTTTGCCGAGTTGGGCTGTGCGGGCGAAGTGCTGGTCGTCGACGACGGCAGCACCGACCGCACGGGCGCGGTGCTGGCGGAGTTGGCCGGGCGCTATCCTAACCTGCGCGTCTTTACCCATCGCCGCAGCCAGGGTATGACGGCAGGCTTGCAGCGCATGTTCGCCGAGAGCCGCGGCGAGATCGTGATCCTGATCCCTGCCGATATGGAATCTGACCCGCTGGTGGATGTGCCGGCGCTAGTGCGCCACATGCAGGCGCACGATCTGGACGCGGTGGCGGGCTGGCGGCAGGGGCGCAAGGACAGCAAGGTGCCGGCCAGCGCCGTCTATAATGTCGTGATGCGTCGCTTGGCGGGCGTGCCGGTGCATGACGCCAACTGGATCAAGGCCATGCGCCGCGAGGTGGTGGAGGGCTTCCCGCCGCTGCGCAGCGACTGGCACCGTTTTCTGCTGATGATCGCCATACACCAGGGTTTTCGCGTCGGCGAGGTCAAGACCTATTACCGGCCGCGTCCGGCGGGAGCCAGCAAGTTTGGCTGGGAGCGCATTCCGATCAGTTTTTTGGATGTGCTGGTGGTCAAGTTTTTGCTGACCTTCAGCCAAGCGCCGATGCGTTTTTTTGGCGGGCTGGGGCTGGCGGGCATGTCGATCAGCCTGATCATCTTCTTGTACCTCACCGGCCTGTATGTCCTGACTGATACGCAGCAGCGCCCCATCTTTATCGCCGCGGGCATCCTGGCGGTGATCAGCGTGCTGCTGCTCTTGGTAGGCTTCCTGGCGGAGTTGATCGTCAGCCAGGGGGAGCGCATCGCGCTCTTGGAGCGGCAGTTGCTTGAGCGCAGACAGCATGCAGCCGGGGGCGCGCCCCGGTCACTTGACGGCGACGCGCCCGCACTCCACGGTTCCATGGACCGGCGCGCCTGAGGCGTCGGCAGCCCCCACGACAATCGGATACTTCCCCGCAGGCGTGACCGGGTTGAGGTTGACGTCGAGTTCGTCGCGCACGATCATGTTGGGCTGCCAAGTGCTGGTGGGCCAGAAACGCAGCGCTTCGCCGGGCCGGTGCAGCCGGTCGCCCCAGGCGCCCTCCGGCCCGACCATCTGTGCAGTGGCAATATAATCGGCGCTGAGCGGCGCGGCCGCCTGCCACCAGAGCCGCACATGCACCCAGCCGCTGGGCGGGTGCAGAAAGTCGTCGCGGGCGGCGACTACGGGCGTCATGACTTCGCACGCCAGCAGGCGCAGGCCGGGGGCTAACTCGGCGTCGGGATAGATCGCGGCGGGCGACAGCGCGGGCAGCCGGTCAAACTGCCCGTGGAGCATGTAGCCGGAGAGTTTTACGCCTGCCGGGTACTGCTCGGTGATGATCGGGAAGTGCTGTGCCAGCCAGCCCTCCACCAAATGGGCATCGTCTACGCCTTCCAGATGGCTTTGGGTGAGCCAGAGCGTGGCGGCGCCAAAATCCACAATGCCTTCGAGCGGCGGCGCGATGACCGTCTCCACGTCGTCCGGCCCCAGCGCGCCGCCAAAGGGGAAGAAGACAGGCAGGGTGTCTTGGTTGGTCGTTTGGCGCAGATACCATTCCAGGGCCTGGTGGGTATAGTCCACATGGGTGACGACGGCGCTCAGGAGGCCCGGTGAGGCGGCACGGTAGTCGAGGATGTAGGCGGCGGCGGCGCGCCAGTTTTCGCGGGCACGGGTGGGCGTCCACAGCGGCGGCAGCGAGGCCAGAAGCAGCCCGGCTGTGACCAGCGCGGTCACGATGCCCAGCGGCTTGATCCGTGCATAGAGAGCGGCGCAGCCCCGGCCCGCGGCCCACAGGATAAAGGGGGCCAGAAAGAGCAGATAGCGATCCTGCGTGAAGATCGACCGGCTGCGGCTGAGCATCAAGTTGGCGATGAGCAGCGGCACCCCCAGCCAGATCCACAGCCAGACGCGGTCGAAGGTGGGCGTCTGCCCGCGGCGCGGCCAAGGCAACAGCAGCCCCACCAGCACCAGCGCGGCGAAGAAGGCCAGGGATAGATTCAGCCAAGGTGGATCCCAGGTAACGCGCCAGACGGTGGCGTTTTGCAGCAGACGCAGCAGGTTGGCGCTGAAATCGGCAAAGGCGCGGCCGGGGGTGCTTTCGGCGGCGTTGACCGACCAGGCGTTGCGCGCCAGCGGGAAAAAGAGCAGCCCCACCAGCAGCAGCGCCAGCGCGCCTTCGACAAAGCGCCGCCAGGCGCGCGTCTGGATCAGCAGGGCCAGCAGCGACAGCCCGGCGGCGGGCAGCACAAAGGCGCTAAAGAGATAGCTGTAGAGCGCCGCGGTCATGGCCGCTACGCTGAGGCCCCACCAGAGCAGCCTGCGGCCCGGCGCGGGCGTGTGCCAGGCGCGCCACAACGCATAGGCGCACCAGACGATGCCGGTGGCCGCGGGCTGGAACATCCGCAGATCTTGGCTGTACCAGACCAGCAGCGGCGCGAGCGCGACGAGCAGCGCCGCAACCCAGCCGGCGGCGCGTGTGCCGGTGGCGCGTGCCAGATGCAGGATGCCCCAGACGGTGAGCGCGCCCAAGAGGCTGCCCAGCAGACGCAGCGCGGCGTCGTCGTGCGCCAGCCCAAACCAGCCCAGCAGACCCTGCCAAAGATGCAGCAGGCTGTAGTAGACCGGCGGGTGTTTGTCCTCTACCAACTGCATAGTGACGGCCCAGGTGTGGCGCAGGTCCACCCCGGCCCAATACAGGCTGACCGCTTCGTCGAACCAGACGCTGTGGTAGCCCAGCCGCCAGACGCGGATGATCAGCGACAGCAGCACCAGCGCGGCATCTAGCACACGGTCGGGGGGGCGCGCCCTACCGGCGCGCAGAGCGGCAAACGGGGTGAGGGGCGACGCACGCATAGCCGGGTCAGGCGGGCAAGCCAAGTTGATGGACGGCGGCGCGCAGGAAGTAGCGGCGATAGGCGCGCACTTCGGCCAGATGCTGCTCAAGCTGCGCCTGGATCCACAGCGCCTCATCGGGGTCGCTTTGGCCTGCGCCGCGTTCGATCAAGACTTGATCGCCGCTCTGCCAGTCGAGCATGGTGATCTGGCCGCGGCTCTGCAGCCAGAGCAGGCTGTAGCGGATCACCGCTTCGGTCGTGCCCAGGCGCGCCGCCATGCGGTCGATGTGCAGCGCCTGGCCGCGCTGCAGGGCAAACTTGCACATGCCCGCCACCTGGCGCAGCACATCGTCGAGCGCGTCGTCGGTGGTTATCTGGCCGACCAGGTAGATTTCGGGTGGATGCACCGTCTCATGCAGCCAGGCGAGCAGATCAGGCGTGGGCGGCACGCTGTAGAGTACCAGGGGACGGGCGCGGGTCTGCGCCTGAATCTGGACGCGCGGCGCATAGGCAACCGGGTGGGCGTCGCTGCCGATGTGAATGCCCTCGGCGTACCAGACGGCGCGGTCGGGGCCGGGCAGGTCGGGAAGGATGTCCACATTGGCAGCGCCGCGGCAGTCATGCACCTGGACCACCTTGGCGGGTGTGAGGGTCACGGCGTCTTCGTGCGCCGGGCGGCTGTCGACATAGGTGAGCTGCAGCGAACGTTCGCCGCGAAACTCGTTGACGCCCAGCGTATAGACCAGGTCGATCGGGCCGGTGGGCAGGTCGATGTCGGCGCTCTTGAACCAGATCACCGGGGCGGTCGCGCCGGTGGAATTGCGCACGACCAAGCGGCGGTGCCCGCCGTCGCGGCCCAGCCGCCGGTCTTCGACCACGGTGAGATGGGTCGACAGAAAGTTGGGCATCGGGTTGCCGTTGCCAAACGGGGCCAAGCGTCGCAGGTCGTCGGCCAGCGGCAGGCTCACGCTTTCCAGGTGCAGCACGGCATCCACCGTCAGACCGGGCGGGATGTCTTGGGTGCGGTGCCGGTCGATCTGGCGGTCGAGTTCACGTCGGAAGCGGTCGATGTTTTCGGGCAGCAGGCTGAGACCGGCTGCGCCGGGGTGGCCGCCGTGGGTGAGCAGCAGAGGGCCGCAGGCGGCGATGGCGCTGCCGATGTCTACGCCAGGGATGCTGCGCGCGCTGCCGCGCGCCGCTTCGCCGGGCGGCGTCAAGAGCAGGACGGTGGGTTTGTGGAACTGCTCGGCCAGGCGTGAGGCGACGATGCCGACGATGCCGGCGTGCCAAGCAGGGTGTGCGAGCACCAAACCGTTGAAATCAAGCAAGGAGGGTGCGCGCTCGATCATCTCCAGGGCTACGGCAGTGATCTGGCTGGTGAAGAGGCGGCGCTGCTGGTTGAGCCGTTCCATGCGCGCCGCAAGCTGCCCGGCGCGGATCGGGTCGCGGGTGGTCAAGAGTTCGACGGCCACGGTAGCATCTTCGAGCCGCCCCAGGGCGTTCATGCGTGGGCCGAGTTGAAAGCCGATTGCCTCCGAATCGACTGCGCCTGGCGTCACGCGCGCGACCTCCATCAGCGCCAGCAGCCCGGTGCGGCGGGTGGTGCGCAGACGTTCCAGCCCAAGCTGGAGCAGGTAGCGGGCGTCGTGGACTTGTTCGGCCACGTCGGCCACAATGCCGAGGGCGACTAGGTCGAGCAGGTCGGTTTCTTCGCCGCTGCGCCCGGCCACACGGTAGAGCTCTTGCACCAGCTTATAGGCGACGCCTACGCCGGGCAGGGTACGCAGCGGGTCGCCCGCGGGTAAAAACTTGGGGTTGACGATGGCATCGGCACGGCGCACGCTGGACGGACCGGCCTCGGCCTTGGAGACGCCCCACAGTTCTCCGGCGACGGGCCGCAGCGCCAGCAGGTCGGGCGGCGGGTCGTGGTGGTCGGTGATCACCACGGTGATGCCCTGGTCTTTGGCAAAGCCCACGGCCTCGCCGTCGGTGATGCCCGTGTCGCAGGTGATGATCAGGTCGGGGCGCGTTTCGGCGCCGGCGATCCTGGCCTTGAGCTTGTCGAGCCGCATGCCATGCCCTTCGCTAAAGCGGTTGGGGACATGGAACTGCACGCATTCATCGCCTGCCAGACGGCGCAGCGCGGCGACCAGCAGCGAGGTGGAGGTTTGCCCGTCCACGTCGAAATCGCCCCAGACGAGGATGTTCGCCTGGCGGCGGATGGCAGCGTCGAGCGTCTCGGCGGCCTCGGCGACGCCGGTGAGAGTGGTCGGCGGGGCCGGGACATAGTGCTGCGGGTTGAGGAATGCGCGGGCGCGGGCCGGGTCGTCCAGCCCGCGCTGGGCGAGAAGTTGGGCCAGCAGTGGATGGCCGCCCACGGACGCGGTGAGCGCGGCGCTGGGTTGGACGGGCGGCAGGATAGACCAAGTGGCAGGCATAGGCGGCAGGCGGCGGTTAGAAGTTCAGTTCGGCGATCTCGTCCATCCCGAAGTCAAGACTGCGCGCCGTGCCCTCGGGGATCAAATCCTCGATGTCGCCGGCATCGTCGAGGTCGCTCAGATCCCCCGCCTCGATCCCGCGGTTGCAGCGGCTGCGATAGGTGCAGAAGCGGCAGAGACGCCGGCGCGTGGCCTCCGAATCGGGCGCGAGCGGGAAATCGTCGCGGGCATGACCGGCTAGGATCGCCGCCACTAGGTCTGCGATGCGCTGGCGGTTGGCGGCGTGTTGGAAGCTGCCATAGGGAAAGACCGCAGGCTGAGTGGGCGCGGCGGTAAACCAATAGCGCATCTCGACCTGTTCAGGCGCAATCGGCCCCCAGCCCAGATAGGGCGCGGCTTCGACCAGCACAAAGGGATAGACCACGCTCTGCAAGCGGCGCTGCAGATGGACCGGATCGGCGCGGCGGTGGCCGGTCTTCCAGTCCATAATGATGAAGCGCCCATCCTGGGTGGCGGCGATCAGATCATATTTGGCAGAGAGGCGGACAGGCGCGGGCGCGGCGTTGGCCCTCTGTTCGATCTCCAGATGAATACTCAGGCTGCATTCTACCTCGACGCGCGCGCCCGCGAGGTCGGTGGGACGATAGGCGCGGTAGGCGTCAAACCAACCGTCGAGCGGCGCAGGCAGTTCCTGGGCGAGTTCGTCAGGGTCCAGCCCCAGTTCGGCGCGTTGAACGAGGCGGTGATACTGCCCGCCCTGGCGCATGAGCAGCTCATGGTCTTGGACGGGGGACGCTTCGACCGCGGGCCAGGGCAGCCGTTCGACATAGGTGAGCCAAAAGCGGCGCGGGCAGTCTGCATAGGCTTGCAGGCTGGACTGGCTGAAGGCGAAATCGTCGGGCAGCAGCGGAGATTCGGCAGCCGGAGCAAAGGGATGGCGTTGCATAGGGGCATGATAGCACAGCGGGCGCGCCCCGACCAATCATTCTGGTGTCTATGTCCGTGCGGCACGATAGACCTCAACCGTTTCTTGCGCGCAGCGCGCCCAGGTGAACTGTCCGGCGCGCACCAGGCCGCGGGCGCGCAGCGCGTCCGCCAGGGCGGGCTGAGTCAGCACCAGGTGGATGGCGGCGGCGAAGCCTTCTTCGTCGTGGGGGGAGGTGTAGAGCGCGGCGTCGCCGCCGATCTCCGGCAGGCTGCTGGCGTTGGAACTGACGACCGGCGCGGCGCAGGCCATCGCTTCCAGCATGGGCAGGCCAAAACCCTCATAGAGGCTGGGCATCAATACGCAGGCGGCGGCGCTGTAGAGCGCGGGCAGGCCGGCGTCGTCGACATAGCCCGGCAGGAGGACGTCGTCCTCCAGGCCAAGCGCGGCGATCTGCTGCTGCACAGGGTCAAAGAGCCAGCCGCGCCCGCCCACCAACAGCAGCCGGTGGGGATGGCCCGCGGCTTTGAGCCGCGCCAGGGCGTGCAGCGCCAGCAGATGGTTCTTGCGCGGCTCCAGTGTGCCGAGCATGAGCAGGTAGGGACGGCCGGGGCTGTAGGCAGCACGGATGGCGGTCCGCGCTGCGTCACTGGCGGGCTGAAAGGCGGGGTCCACGCCATTATAGACTACCGTGATCTTGGCCGGGTCGGCGCAATAGAGGTCGACCAGATCGCGCGCCGTCTGGCGGCTGACGGCGATGATCTGGCGGGCGGCGCGCACAAAGAGCGGCATGGCAAGGCGCAAAAAGAGCCGGTTGGTGCGTGTATGATGCTCCGGATAGCGCTCAAAGATTAGGTCGTGGACGGTGAGCACGGTCGGCCCTGGCAGCGCGGGCAACAGGTGTTCGGTGGCGTGGTAGACCGCGCCGGGCGTATGTCGGTCGGGGCCAAGCAGCGGGGTATAGGGGATGCGCGCCAGTTGGCTCGCCAGCACGCTTAGCCGCCAGGCATATTGGCCGAGCGGGAGCGTCTGGCGGGGCGCATGGCGCAGGCCGGCGGGCAGAGTATGGCCGCTGTGGGCGTTGTAGACCAGGCGCAGATCGACGTCGGCGCGATGGCGCGTCAGAAGGTGGACGGCTAACTGTTCGGCGTAGCGGCTCAGCCCGGCGCGCTGATGCACGGCAGGGCCGGCGTCGAGGGTGACGCGCAGCCGGGTGCAAGTGTGGCTCATCGCTGTGCCAGGATGGCCTGCACGCGGCTGACGATCATCTCCATGGCGACGCGGTTGTTGCCGCCTTCGGGTACGATGATATCGGCATAGCGTTTGCTCGGCTCGACGAATTCAAGATGCATGGGGCGCACGGTGGTGAGATATTGGCTGACAATTGAGTCCAGCGTGCGCCCGCGTTCGCTGACGTCGCGCTGCAGCCGCCGGATAAAGCGAATGTCGGCGTCGGTATCGACATAGATACGCATGTCCATCAGTTCGCGCAGTGTGCGCTCGACAAAGATCAAGATGCCTTCAATCAGGATCACGGGTGCGGGCGTCCTGTGCTGCCGCTCGGCCAGCCGCGCATGGCGCGCAAAGTCATACTGCGGCACATTCACGGCCTGCCAATCGCAGAGGCTGTAGACGTGCTGGATCAGCAGGCGGGTGTCCAGGCTGTCGGGGTGATCGTAGTTGCAGCGGGCGCGTTCTTCGGGCGACAAATGGCTGTGGTCATAGTAATAGCTGTCGTGCTGGAGATAGACGATATGCTCCTGGCCGACCGCCTCTTGGATGCGGCGGCTAACGGTGGTCTTGCCGCTGCCTGTCCCCCCGGCGACGCCGATGATAAAAGGGTGAGGATGCTCCGTCATAGTCTGTAGCTCAGGGTGTGGACATTGCCGCCGTTTCGGCGGGCTTGGTCTCAGCATGGGACGTTTCTAGGCTGCGTTTGAGGCCAGCGGCCAGCGCCTCTAGGTCGGCGCGGGACGCGGCCTGGGCGACAAGGAGCGCGGCCGCGCCGGGCCAGGGCGCGATCTGGAGCAGCAGATAGGCGGGTCGCAGCCACGCGCCCGCGGCCCCGGCGAGAATGGCGGCCACGCCTAGCCAAGCGATCCAGAGGCCGGGCAGATAGCGGACATCCACCTGGAGGGCGCGGGTGGGGGTCGCTTGCAGCGTGCGGCCATCGTTGAGTGGGATAGTGACCGGTTCCGGCGCGTTCACTTCGACACGCAGTGAGGGCTGAACATCGGCGCTGCGATATAACTCGACCATAAAGGCGTCGGTGCGGTCGGTGCGGCGTACGAGCCGTAGCCCGGCGACCTCGCCGGGCAGCAGCACCGATTCCTCGCTGCCGGGGGTGGGGAAGACGAGGCCGAGCGCGGCGACCGGTGTCGAGTCCGGTTGGGCCAGCAGCGCCGTGCCTTCGCCGCCGCTGAGCCAGAGCGCGGGAACGGTGCGCCGCACGGTGATCGACGCGTCGCCCAAGCCAAAGCGGGTGACGCCCGCGGCGTTGGAGATTTGGCGCGTGACGCCGCCGAAGGTGATCTCGGCCACGGGCGGCGCGGCGCCGCTGGGAGCCGGATGGCGGACGGTCAGCCCCTGGTTGACCGAGCGGTAGGCATCGCCCGGCGCCAGGGCGGGCGTGGTCACCTGCCAGCCAAAGACCAGCGCCAGCCAGATGGCGGCGACGATCAAGAGCAGGCCCAAAGGCAGGAGCGGCGTGAGATAGACCGCACGGGCATGGCGGAGGGCAAGCAGCCGCTGTTCGGGCGCGGGGGCTAGGGCCGCGCCATTGGTCGCCAACGCCGGTGCGGGCGGAGCCGAGACCTGCGGCTGCTGCAGGACGTAGTGCGCTGCCAAGTGAGCGCGTAGATAGTCTATGACATCCGCCGGAGGGGCGGGCAGCACGCCGCGCCAGCGAGCCACCGGTTCGCCGGGGGAGAGCGCTAGCGGGTCGCCTGGCTCCCCCGCTGGGCGGGTCAAGGATGTCGCCAGCCGCATGAACTGGCGCAGCCGGGCCAGCTCACGCGCCAGATGGACGGCAGCGACGACGGTGATCATCGCCAGCAGCGCGGCGAACAGCGGGCTGTGGACGACATTAAAGAGACCCAAGGTCTGGTAGATGCCGCCCCAGACGCCGTAGCCGGCCGCAGTGGCGGCGAGCCAGCGGCTTGCGGTAGCCGGCTCGTCGTTGAGTTGGCCGGGCAGTTGGGGCAGCAGCCAGGCTGCTAGGAGCAGCAGAAACCCCAGCAGCGCACTGAACAGCAGCGGCCAGGGTCCATGCAGCCGCCGCCACAGGCTGCCGATACGTCGCAGCCGTGCCGCCGGCGGCGCAGGCACGTTGTCCGGTTGGCGAGACGGGGCGCTCCGGAGCATCCTAGGGGTGGCCACGGTTGGGTTCAGCCTCGCGATGCAGCCAGCGCACGATCTCGGCTTCGAGGTTGGCCAGAGGGGCATGGCGCGTGGTGCATTCGGGCAGCGATTCGATGAAGGCTTGCCCATACTCTTTGCGCCAGACGCGGCTGTCGAGCACGACCACGACGCCGCGGTCGGTGGCGCGCCGGATCAGACGGCCAAAGCCTTGACGGAAGCGCAGGATCGCATCCGGCAGGGTGTAATCGCGGAAGGCGTTGTCCAGTTCGGCGCTGCGGGCGGCGACCAGGGGGTCGCTGGGTACGGCAAAGGGTAGGCGCACGATCAAGAGGCAGCGCAGTTCGTCGCCGGGCATGTCGATGCCTTCCCAAAAACTGCGTGTGCCGAGCAGTACCGCTTTTTCGGCCTGGCGGTATTCGCGCAAGAGACGCTGGCGGCTGCTGGTCCCATGCTGCAGCACGGTGATGCCCAGCTTGTCGAGCGGGGCGCGAATGGCTTCGGCGGTGGCGCGCAGTTGGGCATAGCTGGTAAAGAGCGCCAAGGTTGCGCCGGCGCTGGCCACAGCGGCATGGATAATGGCCTGCTCGACGGCCTGCTGAAAATGGCCGTGGTTTGGCTCCGGCAGATCGCTGGGTAAATAGAGCAGGGTGCTGCTGCGATAGTCGAAGGGGCTTTCCACGGTGGAGGCGGTCACGTCCCACAGGCCCAAACGGTCGCGGATAAAGCTGAAGCCGCTGCCCGTGCGCAGGGTTGCGCCTGTGAAGATGACCGAGCGTTTTGCATGGACGAGGGCGCGTTCTAGGGTCTCATTGACAAAGAGCGGCGCGGCCACCAGCGTCGCATCGCTTACGGTGTCGTTGACCTCCAGCCAGGTAACGACATCACTTTCGCCGGGGATGGGCGGCTGGAACATGATGCGGTCGAGCCATTCCACGGTGGCGGCGATGCCGTTGTGAAGCTCCTGTACATCCTGGAGCAGGGCGGCGAAAGGTTCTTCTTCGTACCAGTGACGCATTTCCAGATGGCGCAGAAGCGTGTTGAGGTGGCGCACCGCGCTGCGCAGGGTTTCGCTGCAGTGGTCCCATTCGATCTCTAGTTCGCTCCAAATGGGCTGGGTACGTACTTGCCCATCCAACCCCAGCCGTTGGGCGTACTGGCAGTCGTGGCGCAGCACCTCATGGTTCTGGGCAAAGCTGATGACGGCCTGGGCAAAGACGCGCAAGGTCCGTGCGCTGAGCTGGGCGTGGTGGGCGATGGTATAGAGATGTTGGAGGCACTGGACATCGCCCTGCACCTGTGCGCCGTGGGCGACCCCCTGATAGAGATCGCCGCCCGCCTGCAGCCGTCCAAGCAGCCCGTCGAGCACCGGCCAGTCGATGCGGTGGCTGAGTTGGTCGGTGGCCGCTTCCTCCAGACGATGCGCCTCGTCGACGATCAGGTGGCTGTAGGGCGGCAGGACGCGGCCGCTGGAGGCGATGTCGGCGAGCAGCAGGGCATGGTTGACGATCAACAGGTGCGCAGATTCGGCAGTGAGGCGTGCGCGCAGAAAGAAATCCACAAATGGGGTGGCGTCAACGCCTGCGGCGTGACCGCTGCAGCGCTCGGGCGAACAGGTGGCCGAATCGGAACAAAGGCGGGTCCAGATCAGCCGTTCGGCAGGGGTGGGTAAGAACAACTCGCCGACGTCGCCGGTGGTAGTCTCCAGCAGCCAGACTAGGACCTTGGCCAGGACGCGCAGCTCTTGGGCAGGGAGACGGCGGTTTTGATACCAGGCGAAAAGCCGTCGTGTGCAGAGATAGTTGCTGCGGCCTTTGAGGACTGCGGCACGGACAGGAGGCGCAGCGAGGTCGGCCAAGATAGCCTGCGTCTGGGGAATATCTTTGGCGAGCAGTTGGTCTTGCAGCGTGAGGGTATTGGTGGCGATGGTGACGCGGCGCTGGTTGAGGCCGCTCCACAATGCGCTGGGGACCAGATAGGCCAGGCTCTTGCCCGTGCCGGTGCCGGCTTCGATCAACAGGTGGTCGCCGGTGTTGAGCGCGTTAGCGACGCGCAGCGCCATATCGAGTTGGCCGCGGCGCGCCTCGAAGCCGGCGCCAAAGTGTTGGCTGAGCGGGCCGCCGGGCGCAAAGACGGCCTCCACAACGCCGGGCGCAATCGGAACCGGCGCTGGGCCTTGGTCGAGGACCAGCGTGCTGGGCGCGCCCAGCCAGAGATCGAGCGGCTGTGACCGGCGCACAGGCGGCATGAGCAGGCCGTTGGCGGCGTGGGCAACATCGCGCAGCAGGAGCAGTGGCGGCCAGTCGCAGCCTTCGCCGCAGGTAAGCAGCGTCGATGCGATCCACGGCGGCAGGTGTTCCAGCCGCTGCAGCAGATAGGTGAAAAGATGGGCCGTGGCGGTAGCATCCCCCAGCGCGCGATGGGCGTCCGGCAGCGAGATGTCGAGTTGGCGGCACAGTTCGCCTAGGCTGTAGCTCGCCATCCTTGGCAGGAGGATCGAGGCCAGTTCAAAGGTGTCTTGGGTGGGGCGATGAAAGTGGATGCCTGCGGCATGTAGAAAGCCGAAGTCGAATCCGGCGTTGTGGGCGACCACGCCGGCGACGTCGGCAGAGACAAAGGCGAGCAGTTCGGGGATGACCTTGGCCAATGGCGGGGCCGCAGCCACATCGGCATCGCGAATTCCGGTCAACTGCTGGATGCGCAAGGGGATGGGCCGCAAGGGATTGACCAAGGTCACAAAGCGGCCCAACACTCGGCAGGCAAACGGGCCTGCAGCGTGGTCAAATGCGACGCGTACCGCGCCGATCTCAATAATGGCGTCGGTGCGCGCGTCTAGCCCGGTCGTCTCCAGGTCCAGAGCGACGAAAATACGCTCTGTCATCCGCCATACGGTCCCTTCTGGTCACAGGTGACAAGGTTGGCCTCCCCCCCGCGCGCCATTATACCAGCGGCGCGGCAAGTTTGGGAAACCCTGCGCTTGGCAAGGAGCGGCAGATGGCGGCTGTATGCGCTTAGTATGCCCCGCGGTGTGCGCCGCGGCGCATCAGACTTGGGCAATGCCATAGGCTGGGGCACAATGTGCGTTATGCAACAGGGTCTCCATGTGACGGTGATCGCTACGGTCTATAATGAGGCGCGCGCCATCGAACGGCTGCTGGATTCGCTGGCGGCGCAGACACGCCCCCCTGACGAGGTGGTGATCTGCGATGGCGGCAGCAGCGACGGCACGGCGGATTTGATCACGGCCTGGGCGGCAAAACAGCCAGGGACGCCCCAGGTGCGGCTGATCGTCGCGCCGGGCGCGAATATCAGCCAAGGGCGCAACCTAGCGATTGAGGCTGCGGCCGGGCCGCTGATCGCAGTGACCGACGCCGGAGTGCGGCTGGAGGCAGGCTGGCTGGGGGCGCTGGTCCGCCCGTTTGAGGCCGCCGGCACGCCCCAGGCGCGACCGGATGCGGTGGCCGGGTTCTTTGTGCCGGATGTGACGGGCGTCTTTCAAACGGCGATGGCGGCGACTGTGCTGCCCCTGGCGGACGAGATCGACCCGGCGCGCTTTTTGCCAAGCAGCCGGTCGGTGGCTTTTACCAAGGCGGCTTGGGCCTCGGCGGGCGGCTATCCGGAATGGCTCGACTATTGCGAAGACTTGATCTTTGACCTGTGTATCAACGCGCTGCATCCGGCGCAGCCGAGCGGGTTTGCCTGGGCGCCGGAGGCGCGGGTGCATTTTCGCCCGCGCGAGCGGTTATCGTCGCTCTGGACCCAGTACTATCGCTATGCGCGCGGTGACGGTAAGGCGGATCTGTGGCGCAAACGCCACGCCGTGCGTTATCTGACCTATGGGGTGGCGCTGCCGGCGCTGCTGGGCCATGCGCTGTTTGGCATTTTTGCCCGATGGCTGGGCTGGGTGGGGTTAGCGGTCGGGATCGCCGTCTATTGCGGGCGGCCCTGGCTGCGTTTGGTGCGGCTGGGCCGCGATCTGTCGCCGGGGCAGTGGCTGCGTGCGGCGCTGTGGGTGCCGGTGATTCGAGCGGTGGGCGACGCTGCCAAGATGGCCGGCTATCCGGTGGGGCTGTGGTGGCGCTGGCGTCACCGCGCTCGCCCAGAACTCCACTGGCGCAAGGGCGGGCGCGCACTCCGCCGGGAGAAAATGGGGCTGCGGCGTGGCCTATCTGATCGACGGGCATAACCTGATCGGTGCGGGGGTGTTTGACGATATTCGCCTGGCCGACGAAGATGACGAGGCCAAGTTGGTGGCGCGCCTCAAGGTGTGGCGCAGCCGTTCGCGCGGCAAGATCACGGTGATCTTCGACCGGGGGATTCCCGGTGGGCGCGATGTCAAACTGGGCGGCGCAGGCGTGGAGGTGATCTTTGCCGCCGACCCGGCCCAGGCTGATGACCTGATCCGGCGGCGGCTGCGCGGCCATCCCAAGGGGTTAACGCTGGTCTCGAACGACGAAGCCTTGCTGCGCGATGCCGCGGCCTATGGGGTTGGTGCGCTGCGCGGGGCCGAGTTCGTCGAGCGCATGACGCTGAAGACCCCCAGCGGGCCGGAGCCAGGCAGCGAGGATGACGTGCAACTGAGCGAGGCGGAGGTGGCGGAATGGATGGCGCTGTTTGGGGCGCACGCCAAGGCCGACAAGGCGCGTCGCAAGCCAGACGGCGGGCCATCGCGCAAGCGGCCCCGCCGATAGCCAGAACCCAGAAGCAAAGCATATGGCGGAGAATCGACCCGAAACGGAATCTACACAGCCGGTGCGGCGACAGGTCGCCGCACATCTGATCGAGGCAACCCCGGCGCTGGGCGGGCTGATGCACTGGCTGCTGGCCTCGCCCTTGCTTCTCTTTGTCGCCTGGGCCTGGGTCGACCTCTTTGCGCATTTCAGCCCGCTCCCCAACTATTGGCTGGACGCGCTGCTGGGGCTGGTGTTGATGGCGGGCGTGGTGGTGCTGCCGCTCGGCGTGGGGGCGTTCTGGCTGGCGACCTCGTTCCCTGGGCTGTTCCAGCATGTGGGCTGGGATGTGCAGCCGTTGGAGCCGGTGCGCGAGGCGGAGGCGTATTGGGTGCGCTATACCTATCGCTCGCGGCAGCGCGCGGCCAATACCTGGGGGCGCGCCTGGCTGCGCGCCGCCCAGGGCTGGGTCTATATCGAGATTGCGGCGATCTTTGCCGGTGCAATCGCCATGATCCCGCTCTTTTTCAGCGTCAGCGAGTTTGGCTTTGGGCAGTGACCGCGATCTAGCGGCGTGCAAGTGCGGCGGGAAAACTGCACCTACAGTGTCGCCGGATTCAATCGCTATGCGGTCTGCGCCAGCCGGTGCGCGCCGGCGGCAAGTTCCGCGCCCAGCGCGGCCACGGCCTTGACCGGATTTTCCCCGCCTGCGGCCTTGACCAAGGCCGAGCCTACGATGACCCCATCGGCCAGCTTGGCGACGGCCGCGGCCTGCGCGCCCGTGCCGATGCCAAACCCTACGGCCAACGGCAGCGATGTGTGCCGTCGCACGCGCTGTACAAAGGCGGCCAGGCCGGGTGGAAGTTCACTGCGCGCGCCGGTGATCCCCGTGACGCTGACCAGATAGATAAAGCCGGTGGATTGTTGGGCGACGAGACGGATGCGCGCCTCGGTGCTGGTGGGAGCGAGCAGGAAGACCGTCGCCAGCCCGGCGCGGCGGCAGGCTTGGATTAGCTCACCTGCTTCTTCGGGCGGCAGGTCGGGCACAATCAGACCGTCGATGCCGGCAGCGCCGGCATCCTCGGCAAAACGCTCGACCCCGTAACGATAGAGCGGGTTGTAATAGGTCATGGCGCAGAAAGGCTGGTCGACGCCCTGGCCGCGCAGTTCGCGGCACATGGCGAGACAATCGGCCACGGTCGTGCCTTGGGTCAGCGCCGTGTAGGTAGCAGTCTGGACGGTGGGGCCATCGGCCAGCGGGTCGCTGTGGGGGATGCCGATCTCGAACAGGTCGGCGCCGGCCTGCGCCAAGGCGGGGACGATCTGGAGCGTGGCGGCGCGGCTGGGGTAGCCCATAGCATGATAGGGCATGAAGGCTGCTTGGCCTGCGGCCTTGAGCAGGTCGAACTGGGCTTGGATACGCTCAACTCCGGTCATAGTCATTTGTCCATTTCTTGGCAGGCGTTAGCGGATGTCGAGTGTCTTCATGACCGTGCCCAGGTCTTTGTCGCCGCGGCCGCTGAGATTGACGAGGATGATCTGATCCTTGTCCATTTGCGGGGCGAGCTTGACCACATGGCCGATGGCATGGGCGCTTTCGAGGGCAGGGATAATGCCTTCCAACTCGCAGAGCAGTTTGAACCCGATCATGGCGTCGTCGTCGGTGCAGTAGGTATATTCGGCGCGGCCCAGGTCGCGCAGCCAGGCATGTTCGGGGCCGATGCTGGCATAGTCCAGCCCGGCGCTGATGCTGTGGGTTAGCGCGATCTGGCCGTCGTCGTCCTGGAGGACGTAGCTCTTGGTCCCCTGGAGCACGCCGAGCCGCCCGAGTTTGGGGTCGGCGAAGCGCGCGGCATGTTGGCCGCTGACGATGCCATGGCCGCCCGCCTCGACGCCGATCAGCCGCACCTGCTCGGATTCCAGGAAGGGGTGAAAGATGCCGATGGCGTTGCTGCCGCCGCCCACACAGGCGACTACCGCATCGGGCAGACGGCGGGGGCCGTCATCGCTTTCGAGCATTTGGGCCAGCGCCTCTTGGCCGATGATGCTCTGGAAGTCGCGCACCATGGTGGGGTAGGGGTGCGGCCCCAACGCGCTGCCCAGCAGGTAGTGGGTCGTGTCGACGTTGGTCACCCAATCACGGATGGCCTCGTTGATGGCGTCTTTGAGCGTTTTGCTGCCGCTTTCCACGCCGCGCACGTCCGTGCCCAGCAGTCGCATGCGAAAGACATTCGGCTCCTGGCGCGCCATGTCCACCGTGCCCATATAGACCACGCATTCGATGCCCAGGAGCGCGGCGACGGTGGCGGTGGCGACGCCGTGCTGGCCCGCGCCGGTCTCGGCGACGATGCGCGTCTTGCCCATCTTGCGTTTCATCAGCAGAGCTTGGCCCAGGGCGTTGTTGATCTTGTGCGCGCCGGTGTGGGCCAGGTCCTCGCGTTTAAGATAGATGCGCGCGCCGCCCAGATGGTCGGAGAGGCGGCGGGCGTAGGTGACGGGCGTGGGCCGCCCGACATAGGTGCGCTGGAGATAGGCCAGCTCTTTGCGGAAGTCGTCGTCGTGGCGCGCCTTTAGGTAGACTTCCTCCAGTTCTTCCAGCGCGGGCATCAGGGTTTCGGGGACATACTTGCCGCCGTAAGGGCCGAAATGGCCGCTCTCGTCGGGGTAGGCGCGGTAGTTGACAGGCGTGGCCTGCGGTGCAGAAGCATGGGTCATGCGCGATCACTCCTCTTTCACGGTCGCTGAATCGCTGTTGCCGCCAGTGTACACGATGTGGCGCGGGGCGGGAAGCCGGCCATGGGGCCTGAGCCTGGCGCGCTTTGCCGTGCTCCCATCAGGCGCGTGCGGCAAAGATAGCGGTCACGGCATCGGTCATGGTTTGGATGGGCGGGGCTGCGCCCGTCCACCGTTCGAAGGCGATGGCCCCTTGCCAGATCAACATGCCCAGTCCGCCGATGGCGCGTGCGCCGCCTTGCGCTGCCTGCCGCAGCAGACGGGTCTGCGGCGGGTTGTAGACCAGGTCATAGACGACCTGGCCGGCCCCAAAGGGCAGGTCGGCGGGCCAGGGGCTGGTCTCGCTGTTGGGTGTCATACCCAGCGACGTACAGTTGACAACGAGGTCTGTCTGACCGGCCACCGCGGGCAGGCCATGGGGCAGGCTGCAGACATGCAGCGGGCAGGCGGCTATCTGGGGCCGGAGCGCCGCGGCCAGGGAGGCGGCGCGGTCGAGCGTGCGGTTGGCGACCGTGATCGAGGCCGCGCCTGCCTCCGCCAGCCCATAGACCACGGCGCGGGCCGACCCGCCCGCACCCAGCACCAGGACGCGCTGCCCGGCAGGGTCGACGCCGCGGCTGCGCAGGTCGGCGACAAAGCCGGGCGCGTCGGTATTGTCGCCGAGCAGGCTGCCGTCCGGCTCGACCACGATGGTATTGACCGCGCCGATGGCCTGGGCTGCATCGGTGAGCCGGTCAAGATGAGGCATGACCGCCTGTTTATGGGGCACGGTGACGTTGGCCCCCGCCAGACCCAGAGCCGGCAACCCGACCACTGCCGCGCCGATACGCTCCGGCGACACGGGCAGCGGCACATAGCACCAGTCCAGCCCCAGCGCGGCAAAGGCAGCGTTGTGCATGGGCGGGCTGACGCTGTGGCTGATGGGCCAGCCGATCAGCCCCACGATGGTGGTTGTGCCGCTGATGGCGCGGTGGTTGCTGCGTTCGCCGGCAATAGATGCCTGTGACATGGTTCGACCTCAATAGAATGACATCAGACGTGGATGGCGGCGGAGGGCGCGCCTTCCACCGTCAAGTGCGCACCCAAGGCTTGGAGCGTGGTCTCGAAGCCGGGGAAGCTGTCGGCGGTGACCTCTGCGCCGTAGACGGTGGAGGGGCCGTGGGCGGCCAGCGCGGCTACGGCCATCGCCATCGCTAGGCGATGGTCGCCCTGGCTTTCGACCGCGCCGCCGAGCAGCCGGGTTGGGCCTTCGACGATGAAGCCGTCGGGGGTCGGCTCGATGGCTGCGCCCAGGGTGCGCAGTTCGCTGACCGTTGTGGCGATGCGGTCGGTCTCCTTGACGCGCAGTTCGCCGGCGTCACGCACGACGGTGCGCCCCTGCGCCTGGCTGGCGGCGACGGCCAAGACCGGCAGTTCATCGATCATGGTCACGATCTGCTCGCCGCCAAAGGTGGCCCCATGCAGTTCGGCGGCGCTGACTTCGAGGTCGGCCACCGGCTCGCCCGACTGTTGGCGCACGTTGGTGTATTCGATGCCGGCTCCCATGGCGCGCAGGGCGTCGACAATGCCGGTGCGCGTGGGGTTGATGCCGACGTCGGCGATAGTGATGCGGCTGCCGGGAATAATCGACGCCGCCACCAGCAGGAAGGCTGCCGACGAGATGTCGCCGGGCACGGCGATCGTGAGCGGTTTGAGCGGATGGCTGGGGCGCTCACTGTGGACGGTGTTGCCGTAGACGGCGATAGGCGCGCCCATGGCCGCCAGCATGCGTTCGGTGTGGTCGCGCGCCGGGCCTGGTTGGCGGATGACGGTCAGCCCTTGAGCGTAGAGACCGGCCAGCAGCAGACAGCTTTTGACCTGGGCGCTGGCGACGGGCAGGGTATATTCCATGCCGCGAAGGGTGGTTGCGCCCAGCCCCAGCGGGACATAGTTGCCGTCTTGCCGCCCGACGATGGTCGCCCCCATCTGGCGCAGCGGTTTGACGATGCGCGCCATGGGGCGGCGGCGAATCTGGGGCGTACCGGTGAGAAAGCTGCTAAAGCGTTGACCGGCCAGCAGCCCGGCCATCAGACGCACGGTTGTGCCGGAGTTGCCGCAGTCGAGCACGTCGAACGGCTCTTGCAGACCGTCTAGCCCGCGGCCATGGATGATTAACTCGGTGGGCGAGCGTTCGTCCACCTCGACACCCAGACCGCGCATGACGGCGATGGTGGCGCGGCAGTCGCCGCCGTCAAGGAAGTTGGTGACGGTGCTCGTGCCGTCGGCCAGCGCCGAGAACATGACGGCGCGGTGGCTGATGGATTTGTCGCCGGGGACACGGCAGCGGCCTGTCAGCGGACGTCCGCCTTGAACATGGATATGGGTCATACTCGCCTCCGCTTTGCATGATCGATGCGACTGTATTTATAGAAGTAGCTCAAGGCACTGAAGTGCGCGTCACTAGCGACGCGGCCTCCACGCGGCGCGCGCCGCTTGGGATACGGACAGCTTGGCCTGGAGCGCTGCCTCATCGCCCGTCTGGAGCAGCGCGCGCAGGCTGGATAGCTGCTCCAGATAGGCGTCGAGTTGGGCTAAGACCGCAGGCCGGTTGGTCATCAGGATGTCGAGAAACATGCGCGTGTCGCTGGCGGCGACGCGGCTGGTGTCACGGAAACCGCCGGCGGCCAGTTCCCACACCGCGGGGTCGCCGGCCCCGACCTGCGCCGTGGTGTGGACAAGCGCGCTGGCGGCAAGAAAGGGCAGATGGCTGATCGTCGCCACCAGCCGGTCATGCCGTTCGGCGGGCAGGGCCACCGGCTTGGCCCCCACCGCCTCGACCAGTTCGGTTGCCAAGCAGAGCGCTTCCGGACTGGTGCGGGGCAGGGGGGTCAGCACCCAAGTGGCGTTGCGATAGAGATTGGCCTCGGCGGCGTCGAAGCCGGCGGTCTCTTTGCCGGTCATGGGATGGCCGCCGACGGGCTGAATACCGGGCGGCAGTTGATCCAGCGCGGCGCAGATTTCCGCCTTGGTGCTGCCCATGTCCATCACCAATGTGCCAGGCCAGAGATGCGGCCCGATCTCGCCCAGCATGTCCACGATCGTGCGCACCGGGGTCGCCAGGATGACGATGTCGGCGGCCATGACGCCCGTGGTCAGGTCGTTGGTCGCCAGGTCGACCGCGCCGGCGAAGAACGCGTCCAGCACGGTGGCTGTACGCCGGGCAACGCCGCGCACCTCGCGACAGAGATTGTTTTGGCTGAGGTCCATAGCCAGGCTGGCCCCCATGAGGCCCAGCCCGACGATGGCGACACGGCAATCGGCGAGGCGTTTCATGCGAATCTCTCCCGGCGCGCGGGCCGATGGACAGGATCGGCCATGGCGCTAGAGCGTGCGCCCGACCGCTTGGGCCACCGGGCGCAGGTCGCGCATCATCTGGGCGAAGCGCTCCAGCGTCAGGCTTTGCGCGCCGTCGCTCCAGGCGGAGGCTGGGTTGGGATGCACCTCGACCATAATGGCGTCCGCGCCCGCGGCCACCGCCGCGCGCGTCACCGGATTCACCAGGCTCCATTTGCCCGTGCCGTGCGCGGTGTCGGCGACGACGGGCAGATGGCTGAGTTCTTTGATCACAGGGACGGCGTTCACGTCGAAGGTGAAGCGGGTAGCGGTCTCGAAGGTGCGAATGCCGCGCTCGCAGACCATGACCTGCATGTTGCCGCCGCTCAGGATGTACTCGGCGCTCATGAGCAGTTCTTGGATGGTGGAACTCATGCCGCGCTTGAGCATGACCGGTTTGTTTTGCTTGCCGATCATCTTGAGCAGCGAGTAGTTCTGCGTGTTGCGCGCGCCGACCTGCAGGATGTCGGCGTAGTCGCAGACCAGTTCGATCTCGCCGGCGCTCATGACCTCGGTGATGATCGGCAGACCGGTCTGCTCGCGCGCTTCGGCCAGATAGCGCAGCCCTTCCTCGCCCAGCCCTTGGAAGCTGTAGGGGCTGCTGCGCGGTTTGAAGGCCCCGCCGCGCAGGATCGACGCGCCGGCCTCTTTGACGGCGTGCGCCGTCTCTAGGATCATCTCACGGCTTTCGACGCTGCATGGCCCGGCCATGACGACAATCTTTTGGCCGCCGATCTGAACGCCGTCGACGGAGACGATGGAGTCTTGATGGGTGAAATCGCGGCTGGCGATCCGGAAAGGCTGCATGACGCGCATGGTCTTTTCCACGCCGTCCATGGCCTCGAAGGCGCCCGGCTGGAGGATGTGTTCATCGGCGCCGATGATGCCGATGATCGTGCGCGCTTCGCCCCGGCTGAGGTGGACTTTATAGCCCAGCGATTCGACGCGGTTGACCACGTCTTCGACCTGGGATTGTGGCGCACCTTGCTGCATGACGATGATCATGGTTGGTTCCTTTGTCTGGCAAATGGCGGCGCTTGGTTGACCCGGCGTGACGCCACGTCTAGGCGGGCTGAGGCACGCGGTCCCCTACATAGCGGTCCACGGCGTCGGCGATGCGGTTTAGGTTGACCATCAACTGGCCGAAGGCCTCGACCGAGAGCGTCTGACGGCCATCGCTGGCAGCGTTGTCCGGGTCGGGATGCACTTCGAGGATCAGCGCATCGGCGCCGGCGGCGATGGCGGCGCGGCTCATGGCCGGGACATATTCACGGTAGCCGGTGCCGTGCGACGGGTCGGCGACGACGGGCAGGTGGCTGTTCTGCTTGAGCACCGGCACGGCGTTGAGGTCGAAGGTGTTGCGCGTGGCGGTCTCATAGGTGCGGATGCCGCGTTCGCAGACCATGACCTGGGTGTTGCCGTTGCTGATGATGTATTCGGCGCACATCAGCAGTTCTTCAATCGTGCCGCTCATGCCGCGCTTGAGCATGACGGGGCGCTGCACCTTGCCCACGGCCTGGAGCAGCCCATAGTTCTGCATGTTGCGCGCGCCGATCTGGAGGATGTCGGCGTATTCGGCGACCATGGGCACGGCATCTACGGTCATGACCTCGGTGATGATGGGCAGGCCGGTGGCCTCGCGCGCATCGGCCAGGTATTCGAGGCCCTTGAGTCCCAGCCCTTGGAAGCTGTAGGGGCTGGTGCGCGGTTTGAATGCGCCGCCGCGCAGGATTTTCGCGCCCGCTTCCTTGACGGCGTGGGCGACCTCGATGGTCTGCTGGCGGTCTTCGACGCTGCATGGCCCGGCCATGACGATGATCTCCGGCCCGCCGACGCGCACGCGTCCGCCGGCCAGTTCGACGACCGTGTTTTCGGGGCGGGCGGCGCGGCTGCTCAGTTTGTAGGGTTCCTGGATGCGCACGGTCTCGCGTACGCCGTCCATGGCGTTGAATACCTCACGGCTGACGCGTGTCAGGTCGCCGACCAGGGCGACCACCGTGCGCTGTTGGCCGTAGATGGGGTGGGTCTGAACGCCCATGGCCTCGGCGCGCTGGATAACTTCTTTGATCTCCTCAGGGGTGGCGTTGGGTTTCATGACGACGATCATCGGGAATTCTCCTTGTGTCTTGTCTTTTGACAATGCGTGAATCGAATTCAGGCTGTGATCAGATCTGCAACGTTTCGGACTGGGCCGCGAGGATCTCCGGTTGGAGCGGCGCGGCGGCGGCGTAGCTGCCCAAGAGCTTGACAAAGACGGCTTGGCTCAACAGGTGCAGGATGGCTTCACCGGCGGCGCGGTCCTGCCAGTGGCCGTCAAAATCGACATAGAAGACATATTGCCAGGGCCGGTTGCGCCGCGGGCGGCTCTCGATCTTGGTCAGGTTGATGCTGCGCTCGGCAAAGACACGCAGGGCGTTGTAGAGCGAGCCGGGCGTGTTAGGTACGGCAAAGACGAGCGAGGTTTTGGCCGTGCCCTGGACGGCGGCGTCGCCTTCGCCCAGCAGAAAAAAGCGCGTGTAGTTTTGCCGTAAGTCTTCGATTCCCTCCTCCACGATCTCTAGCTCGTAATGTTTGGCGGCCAGTTTGCTGGCGATCACGCCGACGCCGGCGGCGGGGCCGGCGGCCAGGTCCTTGGCGCTGCCCGCTGTGTCATACCAGGGCACGGCGGTCAGGCGGTTGCGGTTGAGATAGCCTTCACATTGGGCCAGCGCCTGGGGGTGGCTGCGGACTTCGCGAATGCTGCCGGCCTGACCGGGGATGGTGAGCAGGCTATGGCGTACATGCAGCAAGACTTCGCCATGCACCTTGAGATCATGCTCCAGCAGCAGGTCAAAGGATTTGTTGATGCTGCCCGCGGCCGAGTTCTCCACGGGCAGCAGGCCAAAGTCAGCGCGGTCGGTTTCGACGGCTTCAAAGATATGCTCAAAAGCACGGCAGGGCAGGGTGGTGACTCCCTCGCCGAAGTGTTGGACGATGGCCTCCTCGGAATAGGCGCCGTGTTCGCCTTGAAATGCTACTCTGGGGATGTGGGGCGTAGAGGTCATGGACTGCTCCTGCTGTCGATCCAGCCTGAAACGGTTTGGTGTGAGAGACAAAAAGAAAGGCAAAAAAAACGAGGGCGGGAATTTCGCCATTCCACGCCCTCGTTGAGACCAGGTCCGTCTGGGATTACCCAGGCATCATCTGCCTCGCTGCGCAGGATGGCGAAGCGCTGCTAAAGAAGTAATAGCTAAACCAATAACCACCAAAAGAAAACCCACGCCAATCGGGGCGCGGGTTCTGGACAACGGTGGTTTGGCCGGCAGTCTGCAGACGACCAGAAAGCGACGGGCTATTCGATTTCTGTGGATGGCTGCTGGTCGTGATGCGTCCCATGGCTTGGAATGGCTATTGCTCTTGCCGTGCTTCGTGCGCAGTTGGGAATCCGGTATGTCGCGGCCAATGTGCGGCGACGGCAGAAAGATACCACGCCCGCGCGCCGCTGTCAAGCCCCAAGTTGCCGCGGGGGTGAATTGCGTGCTGCACGCGTCGAAACTGTGCTGCTTGGTCGTGCCGGCTACGTCGCGATCGGCGTCCGAGGGGTGCGGCGCATGTGGCGGATGACCCAGATGAGCAGCGCCACCACCAAGGTCAAGGTGAGCCAGGGCAGGATCACCGCCAAGATCGAGGTGATGACCGAGCCGGCCAGTTCGCCGCTGGCTACGGTGAAGTTGCCCAAACCCGCAGTCGTGGCGGTGGAGAGGCCGCGCGCCAGCACCGTGCCGGTCTGGATCAACCCAGCCGTGCCGCCGCCGGCGATGATCGCCAGCGTCCAGGTGAGCAGGGGTGACAGATCGGTAATCACGGCAGCGGTGACGATCACTCCGGCGACGACGGCAGCCGGGGTGGCTGCGCTGTCGAGCAGGTTGTCGAGCCAAGGGACGTAGTAGGCGGCGATTTCCAGAATGGCGGCGGTGGCAAAGACAAAGAGCGCAGGATAGGTCCCGATCCAGGACCAGCTTTCACCTAGTTCCAGATTGCCTGTGAGCGCGGCGGCGCTCATGACCAAGAACGGCACAAAGACGCGAAAGCCCGCCGCCGCGCTGAGGCCGATCCCCAAGGCCAGGCTGAGCAGAATATCGAGCGCGAGCAGCGCTTGCTGTTCCATACATCTTCCTCCTACCCTTCCCGCCAGAGCGGGCCAAGGTCAAACCCGTTTTCCAACAACCAGTCCATGCTCGGCCCGGGCCACTGCACGCGGCGCAGGTTGGCGCGGCCCTCGCCGTCGAAGTGGATACCTTCGGCTTCGAGCCGGGCGCGCTGCTCGCCGGCCCCGCCGCCATCGGCGCGCAGGCTGATCTTACCCTGGGCATTGATGACCCGATGCCAGGGGACATCGCTGCCGGGCGGCGTCGCAGCCATGGCATAGCCGACCATGCGCGGGGTGCAGTCGCCCACAATGGCCGCAATCTGGCCATAGGTGGCGACCCGGCCGCGCGGGATCTGGCGGACTACAGTATAAATACGCAGATAGAGCGCACTCTGTTGCAGGGGTGTTTGGGAGGGTTGTGGATCGTTCATAGTCGTTGAGTGTGATTTGAACTGGTCATTCAGGGGGAGCTAAGCCGCTCCCTCGATGGATGCCAAGGACGGAAGGTCTGCGAGCAGGCGATTCCAGTCGCCCGGGGTCCCCTGCCAGTGCAGCAGATGCGTGTGGCCGGGATGATCGCTTGCGCCCAGGCCGGGTGCGACGGGCCATGCACCGGGGACGGCCTCTATATACTCTGTCAGGCGATGTTCGATGGGGCGTGACGACGGCATCAGAAGCACCTGTATTACATCGCACACCGGTTGGTCGAGCAGATAATCGACGTGCCAGTGCAGCCGTTTGGGCGGCGTGGGCAGGCGCAGCTTCTGTTCGGTCAAGAACGCCTGCCAAGCTGGATAGAGCCGCTGCGCCGCGCCCGGCGCGCGGCGCAGCAGATGGCGGTTGATGCGCCGGAGCAGCGGTGCGTGGTGCGCCTCTCCTTGGGCGGAGCCGATGTACAGATAGTCGCCAGCGGCCAGCGGCAGCGGTTCGCCGCGGGCAAAGCGCCCGAAGCAGATCGCCCGCGCTGCGGCGAGGCGCATG
>JADLFO010000175.1 GCA_020845455.1 Caldilineaceae bacterium | reverse complement strand
TGCATCCCCGCATACTTGGCGGCGCGCATGTTCAGCCCCACGGTGCGGATCTCAAACCCCACCACCGTCTTGAAGATCAGCCACCAGATCAAGATCGCGGCCAGCAGCGCCAGCGCCACGCCCCAATGCACCCGGTAGGGCGGGCCGAAGATCCACGGAATCTGCGCCGAGAGCAGCACATCCGGCGTCTCGGAGACCGCGCCCGCCGTGCGGTCCCAGAGCGGCCCCGGCTGCTGCCCCTGCGAACCACCGGCGTAGACCGTCCACCCGGCAAAGTTGGCCGCCACATAGTTGAGCATGATCGTGACGATCACCTCATGCGCGCCGGTGTAGACCTTGAGCAGCCCTGGGATCGCGCCCCATGCCATGCCGCCGGCCACGCCCGCCAGCAGCGCCAATGGCAGGTGGAGCCAGACCGGCAGCCCTGCAAAGTGGATGCCCACGGCGACTGAGGCCACCGTGCCCATCATAAACTGGCCCGACGCGCCGATGTTGAACAGACCGGCTCTAAAAGCTACGGCGACCGACAGGCCAGTCAAGATCAGGGGCGTCATCTTGCGGATCGTGGCGGCCCAGGCGCGGCCGCTGCCAAAGGCCCCAGCGAACAGCCCCTTATAGGCGGCGACAGGGTCATCGCCAAAGATGAGCATGATCACCGCGCCGATCAAGAGCGCGGTCACCACGGCCAGCACGGGGATCAGCAGCGCCTGGCCGAGCCGGCGCGGAGAAAGAGCGACCATGGCAGGTCTCCCCTTATACACCCAAACGAAATGTCCAGATCAATTACCAAGTGACAAAGCGGGAGGGCTTTGGCAGACCCTCCCGCTTGTGCAGCCTATCGAATGACACGGATCGAATTACACGAACGGAGCAAGTATGCTACAACCGGCCGTTACTGGTCATACCCGGTGCTGATCGAGCCATCCTGCAAGCCCGCGCTCAACGCAGCCAAATCGTCCTTGACTTCCTGCGGGATTTGGTCCTCAAAGTCGTGGAAGGGGGCCAGCCCCGCGCCGCCGTAGTAGTTGCCGGTTTCATAGACGCCCTGCGCTGCCTTGGCGATCAAATTCTCCACGCCGGGAGTGATCTCCTTGGTGGCGCTGGAGACCAGGCAGGGATGGGCGGCGGGCACAGTCTCCCACTGGTCGGTGTCCACGCCGATGCAGTAGAGGCCCTCATGCGTGGCGGTTTCTTGCAGCGCGCCGTTGCCGGTTTGGCCGCCTGCGCCAAAGATCACATCTGCGCCCTGGTCAATCGCCTGTTTGGCCGTGGCCGCGCCCCACTCGGGGTCGACAAAGGCCTGCGACAGTTCGCCGGGATGATAGGTAGAGATGATGTTGATATCGGGGTTGACGTGGCGCGCCCCGGCCTCATAGCCTTCCTTAAAGGCCACGACCGGCGGCACCAGGTCGGTGCCCAACACGGCGGCGATCGTGCCGCTCTTCGTCAGGTGCGCCGCCAGCGCGCCCGCCAAAAAGCCGGCCTGATCCTCATGGAAGATCAACCCGACCAGGTTCGGGATCGGCTCGGCCTGGAACTGGTCCACGCCGATGAAATAGACATCGGGGTTTTCCTGCGCCGCCGTGATCGTCGCCTCGCCCAGCGCAAAGCCGACCGTGACGATCACGCTATAGCCCGCGTCGATGAACTGGGCGATGTTGTCGGCATAGTCCTTGGCGTCTTGGGTTTCGATGTATTTATAGTCGTCTTCGCCCAGCCCCAGGGCCGCAGCCGCGTTCTCCACGCCGACCCAGGCCGACTGGTTAAAGCTGCGGTCGTTGACACGGCCCACATCGGTGACCAGCCCAATCTTGATCGCCGCCGCCTCTGCCGGGGCAGCGGCCTCCTCGCCCTCTTCGGCGGTGGCTGCAGCCTCTGCCCCGGCTTCCGGGGCGGCCTGCTCACTGCCGGTCGTGGGCGCGGGCGCAACACAGGCGGCCATCAACACGAAGATCACCAGCAGAGCGATGAGAGTCCAACTCTTTGAAATGCGCATCTTGATTTACTTCCTCCTGAGTTCAGTTGTAGAATGGGCTATTCAATTCCCAGGCGCCGCTTTGTTCGCCCCAGGCAAGGATGCGACACGCGTCTACGATCTCGCTACGATCACTAGACAGCAGGCACAAGGCGACAGGGCTGCGCTGGGCTATTTCATCGTGGTGGAAGCAACCTTCTACGGAGATTATACCCAACTCCCCCCACCAGAGCAAAGCGAAGTTGAGAATCCCTGCGCATGACGCCCGCTGACCCGCTGCCCACCGGCCCACTACCCTTAGTCGGGGTCGATGTGGGCGGCACGTTTACCGATTTTGTGCTGCTCGACGGCGACGGGCTGCGCGTCCACAAGGCCCCTACCACGCCCGACGACCAGAGCCGCGCCATCCTGGACGGGCTGGCCGCGCTCGGCGTGACCCAAGCCGAGATCGTCCACGGCATGACCGTGGCGACCAACGCCTTGCTGGAGCGGCGCGGCGCACGCACCGCGCTGATCACCACTGCCGGCTTTGCCGATGTGCTGGTGATCGGACGGCAGAACCGGCCTCACCTTTACCGCCTCAGCCAGACGCGACCTGCACCGCTGGTGGCGGACGCCTGGCGTCTGGAAGTCCCCGAACGGCTCGACGCCAACGGCGATGTGCTGGAAGCGCTGGACGAGGCCGCGGTCGCCGCCTTAGGTGAGAAGCTGGCGGCAAGCGACATCGAAAGCCTGGCGCTGGCGCTGCTCTTTGCCTTTCGCAACCCCGTACATGAGGAGCGCGCCGCGGCTATTCTGGCTGCGGCCTGCCCCGACCTGCCCATCTCGCTCTCCAGCGCCATCCTGCCCGAATATCGCGAGGTGGAGCGCACCGCCACCACCGTGATCAACGCCTATGTGCAGCCCTTGGTGGGGCGCTATCTGGCGCGGCTGGCGCGGGCGCTGGCGGGCAGCCGGGTTCGTATCCTGCAATCCAACGGCGGCGCGATTGGGCTGGATCAGGCCGCGGCGCAGCCGGTGCGGCTGGTGTTGAGCGGGCCGGCGGGCGGCGTGGTCGGCGCGTTTGCCGTGGCGCGCCAGGCGCTCGACGACGCCGCGCCGCCGATCATCACCTTGGACATGGGCGGCACCAGCACCGATGTGGCGCTCTGCCCCGGCGCGATTCCGGCCAGCGCTGAAAGCGCCATCGGCGACCTGCCGCTGCGCCTGCCGGTCATCGACATCCACACCGTGGGCGCGGGCGGCGGCAGCATCGCCGCGGTGGATGCCGGCGGCGGGCTGCGCGTCGGCCCGGCCAGCGCCGGCGCACTCCCCGGCCCCGCCTGCTATGGCCGCGGCGGCACAGAGCCGACCGTCACCGACGCCAACTTGGTGCTCGGCAGGCTCGACCCGCAGGGCTTCTTGGGCGGGCGCGGCGATCTCCAATTGGATGTGGCCGCGGCGCGCGCCGTGATGGCGCGGCTGGGCGACCGGCTGGGCCTCTCGCCCGAAGCCGCCGCCCTGGGCGTGGTGCGCATCGCCAACGCCACGATGGAGCGCGCCCTGCGCCGTGTCTCGGTAGAGCGTGGCTATGACCCGCGGCGCTTTTGTCTGCTGCCCTTTGGCGGCGCAGGCCCGCTGCACGCCTGCGACCTGGCCGCGGCGCTGGAGATCCGGCGCATCCTGGCGCCGCCCATCCCCGGCGTACTCAGCGCCTACGGCATGTTGGTGGCCGATGTGGCCTATGACCTGGCGCAGACCGTGCTTGGCCCGGCCACAGACTACCAAACGGACCCCGCGCCCCTACAGGCGGTGTATGCAGACCTGGCGGGCCGCGCCGCCGCGGTGCTGGCGCAGGAGAGCATCGCCGCACCGCAGATCGCGGCAAGCCTCGACTTGCGCTATCGCGGGCAGAGCTATGAACTGGCTGTCCCCCTGGCCCTGCCGATCACGCCTGATGCGCTGGCTGTAGCGGTCACGACCTTTCACCAGGTCCATGCCCAGCGCTACGGCTATGCGATGGCGGGCGAGCCGGTCGAAGTCGTGACGCTGCGCGTGCGCGGCCACGCGCCGGGCGCACAGCCGGCCCTGCCCACCTATCCGCCGGCCGGTGCGGATGCGCGGGCGGCGCAGGTGGGCGAACACGCCATCTGGTTCAGCCCCGACGCGCCGCCGGCTGCGCCGGTCTATGCGCGTGACCGGTTGGCCGCAGGCAATCGCTTCGCCGGCCCGGCCTTGGTGCTGCAATATGACGCCACCGTCGTGGTCGCGCCCGGCTGGCAGGGCCGCGTGGATCGCTTCCACAATCTATGGTTGGAACGGTAACAAAACATGGACCCGATCACGCTGGAGCTTTTTCGCCACCGCTTTGCCGGGGTCGCCGAGGAGATGGGCATCACCCTGCGCCGCACCGGCTATTCGCCCAATATCAAAGAACGGCTCGACTTCTCCTGCGCGCTCTTCGACGGCGCAGGCCGCATGATCGCGCAGGCGGCGCACATCCCCGCCCACCTGGGCGCGATGCCCGCCAGCGTCCAGACGATCCTGGCGCGCTTCCCCGTCTGGGAGCCGGGTGACGTGGTGATCGTCAACGACCCATTTGAGGGCGGCAACCATCTGCCCGACATCACCATGATCAGCCCCGTCTTTGCCGCGGGCCGCCCTGCGCAGACCGGCGACCGGCCCGACTTCTTTGTCGCCAGCCGCGCCCATCACGCCGACGTGGGCGGCATGAGTCCCGGTTCGCTGCCGCTCTCCAGCGAAATCTATCAAGAGGGGATCATCATCCCGCCGCTTAAGCTCTACAAGGCAGGCGCGCTGGACGGCGACCTGCTGCGGCTGATCCTGCGCAACGTGCGCACGCCCGACGAGCGTCGCGGCGACCTGGCCGCGCAGCGCGCTGCGGCCGGCGTGGGCGAACGGCGGCTGCAAGAACTGGTCGCGGCGCACGGCTGTGATCTGATGATGGGCTACGCGGCCCATCTGCGCGCCTACAGCGAACGGCTGACGCGCGCCGCCATCGCCGCCTGGCCCGACGGCGTCTATCGTTTCGAGGATGTGCTGGAATGGGTGGAGGACGGCCGGGTCGCCTTTGTTCCGATCCGCGTGGCGGCGCAGATCGCAGGCGACGAAGTGACCTTCGACTTCAGCGGCACGGCGGGGGTCATGCATGGCTCGCTCAACGCCGTGATCGCCATCGCGCAGTCGGCCTGCTATTATGTCGTGCGCTGTCTGGTGGGCGATGATGTCCCTATGAACGAAGGCTGTTTTGCGCCGGTGCATGTGGCCGCGCCCGGCAACTGCGTGGTCAACGCGCTCCCGCCCGCCGCCGTGGCCGGGGGCAATGTGGAGACCTCGCAGCGCATCACCGATGTGGTGCTGGGCGCGCTGGCCCAGGCGCTGCCCGACCGCATCCCCGCCGCCGGCCAAGGCACGATGAACAACCTGACCATCGGCGGGCAGCGCGCCGACGGCACGCCCTACGCCTATTATGAGACCATCGCCGGCGGCATGGGCGCATCGGCCCAGGGCGACGGGCTGAGCGGGGTGCAGGTACACATGACCAACACGCTTAACACGCCGATCGAAGCGCTGGAGATGGCCTTTCCTTTGCGGCTGGTGCGCTATGCGCTGCGGACGGGGAGCGGCGGCGCGGGCCGCCAACGCGGCGGTGACGGCATCGTGCGCGAATATCTCTTCAGCGCGCCGGCCACGGTGACCATGCTCAGCGAGCGCCGCGCTGTGGCTCCCTGGGGGCTGGCGGGCGGCGCACCGGGCGCGGCGGGGCGCAATCTACTGATTTATGGCGACGGGCGCGAAGAGGAACTCCCCTCCAAGTTCACACGACGGCTGGCCCCCGGCGACCGGCTGCGCATCGAAACGCCTGGCGGCGGCGGCTGGGGCGCGGCCGACCCGGCATAGCCTCCCGCACCTGTCTAGCCTGCTCCTGAGCTTTGCCAAACGGGTGATGTTCCTAGGTGAGTTTGCAGGGGAAGGCACATGCATCTTGCTGCTATTCGTACAGAGGAGGAACCGAGATGACCGCGCTTGACCTGTTTTCGCTAGAAGGGCGAGTGGCGCTGGTCACCGGCGGCAACGGCGGCTTGGGCCGCGCCATGGCGTTGGGGCTGCAGCGCGCCGGGGCCACCGTGCTGGTCACCGGGCGCAACGACGAGAAAAACCAGGCCATCGCCGCCGAGTTGGGCGGCCCTGAGTTTGTCTATGAGTTGGAGGTGCGCGACGAGGCGGCGGTGGCGGCGACCATGGCGCAGATCGTCGCGCACTGGCGCCGTCTCGATATCCTGGTCAACAACGCCGGGCTGACGCAGCGCGTCTCGGCGCTGGAGTTGAGCCAGGCGGACTGGGAGCGGGTGATCGGCGGCAATCTGACGGGGACATTTTTGTGCGCCAAACACGCGGCGCGCACCATGGTCGCCCAGGGGCAGGGCGGCAAGATCATCAACCTGGGGTCGATGTATTCGGTCTTTGGCGCGCCCAATGGGGTGAGCTACGCCTCCTCCAAGACCGGTGTGTTGGGGTTGACACGCGCCCTGGCCGTGGAGTTGGGCCGCCACCGCATCCAGGTCAACGCCATCCTGCCCGGCTGGCACGCCACCGAGATGACGCAGCCGGTGCAGAATTCACCGCTGGGCGACCTGATCCGGCGCAAGACCCCCGCCGGGCGCTGGGGCACGCCGGCGGATGTGGTGGGGCTGGCGATCTTCCTGGCGTCGGCGGCATCCGACTTTGTCACCGGCGCGGCGATCCCGGTGGACGGCGGCTATGCGGTCGCCGACCGCTTGATCTATGAGTAGCCCGGATGCGCCGCTTTGGCACACGCGATGGGACTGCGAGAAAACATCAGGCGAATGGGCATAGGCGGGCGCGGCTACTGGTAATGAACCTGCAGCAGAATGTCCTGTGGGTAGCTGCCAAACCCCCTGCCGAACAGATTGAGTCCCCCCACATGCTTGCCGTGCGGGTCCACCCCAAAGCGCACGCGCACAAACGGCTGCCCGCCGAGCGCCAGGTCCGCCAAGCGCACATCGGACAGCGGCGCGTCGTCCAGCCAAGACCCGTCGGCGTCCACACGCCAGACCTTGAGCATGCCATATTGGCTGTTCCAGTCTTCCCACCAGTCTGGGGTCAGGTTGCCGCGCCGGTCGCCAAAATCGCCCGGTGATGTCCAGACGCCCAGCCGCTGCCCGTTGATCTCCAGGTAGATATCCGACGGCCACTCGTCATGATGCAAGGGCGCTTCGGAGCAGAGTTCGGCGCTGATCTGCAAACTTGCGACCGTCAGTTCGGGCGATAGGCGCAGCGGAAATCGGTATTCCACATAGCCGTGATGAAACCAAAGAAGCTGCGCCTGAAGCCGGGCCGGTTCATAAAAGGAAGCGGGGTCATCCAACAGGCCGACGATGCCGCCGGTCCCGGCCAGCCCACAGGTGGGGGCGATCTGGCAGTCGGAATAAGCGCCGACCGGCATCTGGTGGCTGACGGTCTTGCCCCACAACGGCCGCTGCTGGGGCAAGACGACGACGATCAGGTCGAAGATGCGGGCGCAAAGCTTCTGCACGCCCCGGCTGGCGGCTACGGTCTCGACGCGCACCAGACCGGCGCGCTCCAGGGCGTTGAGATGGAGCAGGGTCGTGGAGAGCGGCATCGCCAGGGCTTCGGCGATCTCCGTGACGTTGGCGACCTTGTTCTGGAGGTAGGCCAGGATGCGCAGCCGCTGGACCGAGCCGAGCGCTTTGAGCGCCGTCACGCTGGTTTCGCGGTGTTCGCGGTCGGTGTAGAGCATCAGCGTGCGCCGGCCGCGCGCCGTCGTTGGTTCTGCGCCCGGTTCGCTAGCCGTGTCGGCTAGCGGCTGTTGAGGGAACGGTTGAGAAGAAAGTTGTTCTGAGGGTAACGACATGGCTTGCACCTCCTCGCGCGGCGGCCCGGCTCTTTGCTACATAAAAACATAGAGCAAAAGCGCGCTTGTGTCAACCGTCTCCCGCGAAAATCGACGACAGCACACAATACATCCTTTTTTATACATAAAAACCTGAAACTAAGCCTTGACGAGGCGATCAGCCGCGTGCTATGATAGGAGCTGATCCGGCACATCTGACTGTACCGTTCGATGGGCTGTACCGTTTGACAGGTACGGTGCGGATGCACAGCAGGCTTTTCCAGTTCACTTAGATCAAGCATCACCCTTACAAACCACATTCCACAGGAGGTACCCCGTGAAACGACTCTCCATGTTGGCGGTTTTTGCGTTAGTCTTGGCGCTTGTCTTGAGCGCCTGCGCCCCGCCCCCGACCCAACCGGCATTGGAAGGCGCGGAGCAGGCCACCGAACCTGCCGCCGAAGAGCCGGCTGCCGAAGAGGCTGCGGCTGAAGTCGAGCCGACCGCGACCCCCATCGTCGCCGAGGCCGGCACGGGCGATCTGCAGCTGATCTACTGGAACGGCCTGACCGGCAGCGACGGCTCGACCATGGTGCAGATCGTCGAGTCCTTTACCCAGGAGAACCCCGGTATCTCCGTGCGGGTCGAGATGATGCCGTGGAACATCTACTTCGATAAGCTCTTGACCTCGCTCGTCTCCGGCAACCCGCCCGATATCTTCCTGCTGCATGAATTTGAGATCCCGCAGTTCGCCGGTCAGGGCGTGCTGCGCGATACGGGCGACTTCTATCAAGAGATGGGCGGGCCAATTCCGGAAGGGGACTTTGCCGAGAAGCAGCTAGACGCGGTCTCCTATCAGGGCACTCGCTACGGCGTGCCGCTGGACATTCACGGCTGGGGCCTCTGGTACAACAAGGATCTCCTTGAAGCCGCCGGCCTAGACCCGAATGTCTGCCCCGCCACCGGCGAAGAATATGTCGAGATGGCGCGCCAGCTCACGCTGGATGCCAACGGCAACAACGCCGCCAGCGCCGACTTTGACCCCGAAAATGTCACGCAGTGGGGCACCACTGTGAGCTGGTTCAAGGTCACCTTCCTTAGCCTCCTCTACCAATATGGCGGCGACTGGACCGACGGCCAGGGCAAGGCGACCCTGAACAGCGATGCGGCTGTGCAGGCCGTCACCTTCTGGAACGACCTGATCTACAAGGAACATGTGGCGCCGCAGCCTGCCGGCTTCGACTCTTGGCAGAGCTTTGCCGGCGGCACCCTGGCGATGATCACCGAGGGCAGTTGGATGCTCAACTTCAACAACGACGCAGGCATCAACTGGGGCATCTGTCCGTTCCCACAGATCGGGGATCAGCCGGCGGTTTGGACCAGTTCGCACGTCATGTACACCCCCACCACGCTGGAAGGCGAAAAGCTGGAAGCGGCCAAGAAGCTGACCGCCTATATCTCGGACCACGGGTTGGTCTGGGCGACCTCCGGCCAGCCCCCGGCCCGCACCTCGCAGCAGGAAGCCATGACGGTCGATGAGTTCCCTTCGGCCACGCTCCTGGGCGAGAGCTTCCGCGAATTCGGTCGCTATGACACCGCGCATGAGTGCATCCAAGAGGTCATCTTGGCCTATGAGCCGGAACTAGACGCCATCTACAATAACGTCAAGACTCTGGAACAGGGGCTGGGCGACGCCAACAGCCGCGTCCAAGACATTCTGGACCGCTGCCAGTAGGCGACCTCGTCCGCATCCAGTGCAGTGCAGATTGACGGCGTAGTCATATGAGCAGGGGCGGCCGGTACTTTGATCCTATGCCGGCCGCCCTTTGCTATTGACCAATAAAGGAGTTGCTGTGGCTACCACCGCTTCGCGACAAACGGCTTCTTCCAAACAGGCCAGAGGGTGGAAGACCCGGCGCTGGATGCTGGGCAATTATCTCTTCATCCTGCCGTTCATGGTCTTTTTCCTGACCTTCACGGTGTTCCCCGTGCTCTATGCCGTCTACATGTCCTTCCACGACTGGGCGATCTTGGCAAAAGAACACCCCTTTGTCGGCTTTCAAAACTATGCCTTCCTCCTGCGCGATGACTTCTGGTGGCTCACGCTGCGCAACACGCTCTACTTCGCCTTTCTGACTGCGCTCCTCAACACGGTCTTTGCCCTGGTTGTCGCCATCGCCGTCCACCAGCCGATCCGCTTTCGCGATTTCTATCGCTTCATCTTCTATGCGCCGGTTGTACTCTCGGTGGCGGTGATGGGCGTGGTGGCGGGCTGGATGTTTAACACCCAGTTCGGCATCGTCAACTACTATCTGACTTGGCTAGGGCTGCCTGCGGTCAAGTGGCTGGCGGACCCCAACATCGTGATCCCCACACTGAGCGTGGCCACGGTCTGGTGGGGCTTTGGCTTCCCCATGCTGATCTACATTGCCGGTCTGCAGGGCATCCCGACCCATCTCTATGAGGCGGCGCACATCGACGGGGCCAACGGCCTGCAGGTCACATGGAACATCACGATCCCGTTGATGATGCCTTCGATCTTCTTTGTCGCCGTGACCCAACTGATCGCCCATTTCAAGGTCTTCGGCCAGCCCTATATCATGACCGGCGGCGGCCCGGGCCGTGCTTCGTTCACGGTGATCATGTATCTCTATCAGACGGCTTGGCGTTTCTTTCGCATGGGCTATGGTACGACCATCGCCATTGGGCTGGCGCTGGTCATCCTGTTCTTTACCCTTGTCCAGTTTCGAGTCTTTGGCCGAAGCAGCACGATCGAGTACTGAGCTACAGACGCCGCACACGCACATTCCGTTACAGGGCTAGATTTACAGGGAACCAAAGGACCATGGCCACCACGAATTCCTATAGTGCTCATTATCGGCAACGCAATCTGCTCTCACGCCTGGGGCTACACACCTTCCTGATGATCTTGGCGGTACTCGTCGGCTTTCCCATCTATTGGTCGATCATCGTCTCGATCACACCGAGCGACCAGATCTTTCGCTGGCCGCTCCATCTCTTCCCCGATATGCCGACCCTAGACCATTACCGAGAAGTCTTGACTCGCCAAGACCTGCAACTGCCGCGCTGGTTTTTCAACAGCGTGTTCGTGAGCACGATCTCCACCATCCTTCACCTCTTCATCAGCAGCCTCACCGCCTACGGTTTTGCGCGGCTGGAATTTCCCGGCCGGGACTTCATCTTTGTGAGCATTCTTTTTGCGCTGATGGTCCCCGGCGAGGTGACGCTCATCCCGGTCTTTCTGCTGGTGCGCAATTTGGGTTGGCTGGACACCTACCACGCCCTCATCTGGCCGGGGATGGCCAGCGTCTTTGGCGTCTTTCTTTTGCGCCAGTTCTTCTTGAGCATTCCCAAGGAGATGGAAGAGGCTGCCGTCATCGATGGGGCCGGGCGCTTCCGTATCTACTGGCAGATCATTCTGCCCCTCAGCCGGTCGGCGCTGGTGGCGCTGACCATCTTCACCTTCTTGGGTGCGTGGAACGACCTCTTCTGGCCGCTGATCGTGCTCAACCGGCTGGAGATGCGCACCCTGCCGGTCGGGCTGACTGTATTGAACGGAACCTACAGCCAGGAGCGCGCCCTCATTATGGCAGGTGCGGTGATTGCCAGCGCACCCGTGCTTCTCTTCTATGCCATCTTCCAGCGGCGCATCATCGAAGGCGTGATGCTGACCGGCATGGGAGGGCGCTGAACCAGGCACAGAGGCCAGGATCCGTCTGCCTCTACCCATTCGCTACATCCGTTCGCCAGAGTCTATTTGCCTACATCCTTTGGCCTACATCCGTCTAGGGGAGCCGTTCTATGTCTTTTCGCACGCAGATCACGCTCGACGGCAGTTGGCAGTTTCAGATCGATCCGGATCAGCGCCAAGACATCGACCAGGTTGATGCCTGGCGCACGATCCAAGTGCCTGGACCTTGGCAAGCGCAGTTTGACGATCTGCGCCACTACAGCGGCGCCGCCTGGTATCGGCGCAGCTTTCACCTGCAGGCAGCGCCGGGTGGCGCGGCCATCCTGCACTTCGGCGCAGTCGACTATCACGCCACGGTTTGGGTCAACGGCCAACAGGTGGGCGAGCACGAAGGCGGCTATCTCCCCTTTGAATTCGACGTGGCCGCGCTGCTTACGGCGGGCAGCAACGAAGTGGTGGTCTATGCCGTCGACCCCGGCGACGACCGGGAGCGCTGGCCCCAGTACCCCTTTAGCGAAATTCCACACGGCAAACAGAGTTGGTATGGGCCGATCGGCGGCATTTGGCAGAGCGTCTGGCTGGAACTGCGCCCGGCGCAGCATATCCGCGACCTGCGCCTCACGCCCGATGTGGCGGGCAGCGCCATTGCCGTGGCGGCGACGCTGCACCGCGCCGGCGCGGTCCGGCTCCGGGTGACCGTCCTAGACCCGCAGGGCCAACCCGTAGCCGAGCAGACATTCAACGAACAAACGTCCGGCGGCGTCGAGGGCGATGTCCGGCTTTCCCCCGCGCCGCTCGCGCTGTGGAGTCCAGAGACCCCGGCGCTCTACACCGTCCGCGCCGCGCTGCTGGTCGACGGGGAGACCGCGGATCAGGTGCAGGCGACCTGCGGCTTCCGCACGGTCGAGGCGCGTGACGGGCGCATCTATCTCAACGGCGCGCCCATCTATCTGCGCGGTGCGCTGGACCAGGCCTACTACCCAGAGACGATCTACACGCCGCCCAGCGTCGAGTTCCTCGAGGACCAGGTGCGCAAGGCCAAGGCGTTGGGGTTGAACTGTCTGCGCGCCCACATCAAGGTCGAGGACCCGCGCTACTACGATGTTGCCGACCGGCTGGGCATCTTGATCTGGACCGAGATCCCCAACTGGGCGCTGCTGACACCTGCCGCGTCCGAGCGCGCCAAGCAGACCTTCGGCGAGATGGTGGCGCGCGATTGGAACCATCCCTCGATCTTTGCCTGGACGCTGGTCAACGAGGATTGGGGCGCCGACCTGGTGCGCAACCCAGAACATCGCCGCTGGCTGGCCGAATTCTACGACGAGGCCAAACAGATCGACCCCACCCGTCTGGTCGTGGACAATTCCGCCTGCCCGCCCAACTTTCACGTCGCCGGCGACCTGGAGGACTACCACCACTATCGCGCCATCCCCGACCATGCCGCCGAGTGGGATGCATGGGTGGCGGACTTTGCGGGCCGCGCCGGGTGGGTCTGGGCCGAAGAACACGCCGAGCGACGCCGCGCCGATCTCCCGCTGATCGTGAGCGAATTCGGCAACTGGGGGCTGCCCAACCCCGACCAGATTCAGGAAAAGGGCCAGGAGCCGTGGTGGTTTGAAACCGGCCACGAGTGGGGTGACGGCATCGTCTATCCGCACGGAATGCGCGGGCGCTTTCACTTTTGGGGGCTGGACCAGGTCTTCGGCAGCCTGGAGACGTTTACCGCCCAGCACCAGCGCCATATGGCGCGCAGCCTTGCCTATGAGATCGGCAGCATGCGTATGCATCCCCGCATCGGCGGCTATGTGATCACCGAGTTCACCGACGTGCATTGGGAATGCAACGGGCTGCTCGACATGCAGCGCACTATCAAACAGGGGCTGGACGAGTTCGTGGCCCTCAACCAAGACCGCGCCGTGGTGGTGCGGCCCCTGCGCTGGAGCGGGCGGCCTGGCGAAAGCCTGCCGGTCGAAGTGCGGGCGTTCGGCGTCGACGGGCCGGGGCAGGAGGGCACGCTGCTCTGGCACGCGGGCGGCGCGGAAGGGAGTTTGGCCGCGCCGGGCGGCGTGATCGAGGTGCGTCTGCCCGGCGGGCGACCCAGCGGGCTGCTGCCGATTGAGGTGACCTGGGCCGACGCGCAGGGCCTCGACCTGGCGGTGGGCCATGTTGAGGTGGCGTGGGCCACGCCGCCAAGCCCGCAGCGCCGCCTGCAGGTGGTCGATGACTCGGCGCTGGCCGAGAGCTTGGCCGGCCTGGGCTATGCAATGGCCCAGGGGGCGGAAGACGGCGACGTGCTGCTGGTGGCGCGGCAGTACACCCCGGAACTGCAGGCCGCCGTGCAGGGCGGGGCGCGCCTCCTGCTTCTGGCCGGCGCGCACAGCCAGGAGTACTGGCTGCCGGTCGGGAGGGTCCTCCCGCGCGCCGGAACCCCCTGGCAGGGGGATTGGGCCACCTCGTTTAGCTGGCTCAAGAAGAGCGGCCCCTTTGCCGATCTCCCTGGCGACCCGCTGCTGGAGATGGAGTATGCGGCGATCATGCCCGATGCGGTGCTGGCCGGCCTGCCGGCTTGGGTCATGCGCACGCACTGCTGGGCGGGGTTGGCCCTGGGCTGGGTTCACAAGCCGGTCGCGCTGCTGGCCCAGCTTGCCTATGGCCGGGGCAGCGTGGTCATCTCGACCTTCAACCTGACCCCCGAAACGCTGGCAGACAACGCCGTTGCCGAAGCGCTGCTGGCAGGCATGGTCAATCTTTGACCGGTCCACCGGCAAGCATTTGGCTGCCGCGCAAGCCGGCGGGAAAATGGCCTGAACCTGGGTTGGACGCGGCCGCCGGCTTCTGAGTAGCGCACAGCATTCATGCGGCGGATATCCATTCTACTTGTAGCAAGGAGTCTGTGATAGAATCAAGCCCGTCGCAGACCCGTAGCATAACGCAAAACAGCCCCTTCTCACCTATTGTAAACTCATGCCGGTCGACGCCCTAAGGCGTCGACCGCTCCTTGCCAATATGGAGCAACAGGAGCCACATGCCGCCTACTGCCGTGATCGCCTACCCCGGTTTTGGGGATATCAGCGTCGAAAGCCAACTGCTGCAAGCCGCTGGGCTGGAAGTAGCCCACACGCAGACCACCACGACCCCCGCAGCCCAAGCCGCTATGCGCCAGGCCGATGCCGTCATGGTCACGACCCAGCCGGTCTCCGCCGAGATGATCGCGGGCATGGAGCGCTGCCGCATTATCAGCCGCGTCGGCACCGGGCTGGATGCGATCGACATCGCCGCCGCCACGGCGCACGGCGTCTGGGTCACCTATGTGCCCGACTACTCGATCGACGAAGTCTCGACGCACGCCATCACCCTGCTCTTGGCGCAGGCGCGTGGGCTGGCCCCGCTGCTCGACTCGACCCGCCGCGGCGAATGGGACCAGCGGCCCGCCGGCGTGGTGCAGCGGCTGTGCGACCAGACGCTGGGCGTGGTCGGGTTTGGACGCATCGGCCAGGCCGCGGCGGCCAAGGGCCGTGGGCTGGGGCTGCGCGTGATCGCCCATGACGACTATGTGCCGGAAAGCGCCTTTGCCGCGGCGGGCGTCGCTCGCGTGGATTGGACCACCTTATTGGCCGAGTCTGACTATATTACGCTGCACACGCCGCTCACCGACGCCACACGCCACCTGATCAACGCCCACACCCTGGCGCAGATGAAGCCAAACGCCTATCTGATCAACACGGCGCGCGGCCCGCTCGTCGACGAAGACGCGCTGCTGGCCGCGGTGCGCGGCGGCCAGATCGCCGGCGCGGCGCTGGACGTGCTGGTTGCCGAGCCGCCCGCGCCCGAACATCCCCTGCTGCATGAGCCGCGCATTTTGGTCACACCGCACATCGCCTGGTATTCTGAGGCCGCCAAGCACGATGTGCGCGTGCGCGGGGCCGAAGAAGTGATCCGCGTGCTGCAGGGCCGGCCGCCGCGCGCCCCCGTCAACCAAATCGCCGTAGCCCGCTAGACAAGCCCATCCATATACCAGAACCACCCACAGAGGAGCCGGCCCCAGCCATGACCCACCCTCTCTTTGACCTCAGCGGCCGCGTGGCGCTCGTCTCCGGCGCGGCCGGCGGCATGGGCCGCGCCATGTCGATTGCGCTGGCCGAAGTCGGCGCGGACCTGCTCCTGGCCGACCTCAACGCCGCGGGCATGGACGACACGGCGCAGCAGATCGCGCAGTTGGGCCGCCGCGCCCTGCCCGTGGTCTGCGATGTGTCTGACCCCGACCAGATCGCAGCCATGTTCGGCAAGCTGGATGCCGAATATGGGCGGATCGACGTGCTGGGCAATGTGGCGGGCGAAGGCATCCGCGCCGACCCGCTGGAACTGACCCCGGCGCAGATTCAGCAGTGCATGCAAAACCTGGTGGTGGGGCGCTATGTCGCGACGCAGCAGGCGGCCAAACGCATGATCGCCCAAGGGCGGGGCAGCATCATGAGCATCGTCTCGATCGCGGGGCTGACCGCGCTGGGGCGCAGCCACATCGCCTACAGCATGGCGATGGGCGCGGTGGCGCAGATGACGCGCGAACTCAGCACCGAATGGGCGGGCCGCGGCGTGCGCGTCAACGCCATTGTCTGCGCCCAGGTGACCAACCGTGGGCTGGAAGAACGGATGCAGGCCGACCCCAATCTGGAGGCCGCCTATCTGCGCGGCCTGCCGATCGGGCGGCTGGGCCGGCCCGACGACATCAAGGGGCTGGCGATCTTTCTGGCCTCAGATGCATCGTCGTGGATCACGGGTGCGCTGATCCCGTTGGACGGCGGCAACCTGGCGAAGAACGCCGGCGGGTCGCACCCCGGCATGCCCGGCGCGACGGTGGGGTAGGCAGAGCTAGGCAGTGAGCCGTACGGACACGAACTATCGTGTCCGTACGGGGCAGAGAATCTCACCGCAAAGGGCGCAAAGCACGCAAAGAAGATACAGAGAAGAATACGAAGAAGAGGATGAACTCATATGCAACTGGTAACCTTTCAACTGGACCAAGAGACGCGCGTCGGCGTGCTGACGGCGGACGGCGCAAGCATCGTCGACCTCAGCCGCGCCGCGCCGGATCTGCCGCACGATCTAAAGGGCCTGCTGGCCGCAGGCGAGAGCGCTCTTGCCCAAGCGCAGCGCGCCGCCGCCCAAGCGGATGCCGCCGCAACGATCGCGCGCGCGGCGGTGGCGCTCAGAGCGCCCATCCTCAACCCTGGCAAAATCCTCTGTATCGGCCTCAACTATCGCGACCATGCCGCCGAATCCAACCAAACGCCGCCCGACTATCCGACCGTCTTTGTCAAGACCAATAACACGGTCAACGACCCCGGCGCGCCAATCGTGCTGCCCAAGAACAGCACGCAGGTAGATTATGAATGTGAACTCGGCGTGGTGATCGGGCGGCACGCGCGCCATGTCCGCCGCAGCGAGGCCTTGCGCTATGTGGCAGGCTATCTGCCCTTCCACGACGTCAGCGCGCGCGACTACCAGCACCGCACCAGCCAGTGGACGCTGGGCAAGAGCTTTGACGGCTTTGCGCCGATGGGGCCGGCGCTGGTCACCGCCGACGAGGTGGGCGACCCGCACACGTTGGATATTCAGCTTTCGGTCAACGGCGAGGTCTTGCAGCGTTCCAACACGCGCCACCTGATCTTCCCGGTGGATGTGTTGATCGAGGAGTTGAGTTCGGTGATGACCCTGGAGCCGGGCGACATCATCGCCACCGGCACACCCTCTGGCGTGGGCGCAGCGCGCAAACCGCAGCGCTTCCTCCAGCCCGGCGATGTGGTGCGCATCGAGATCGGCAAACTGGGCGTGCTCGAAAACCCCGCCGAGGCTGAAGCGCGCGAGTGAGGACGAATAAGGACACAGCCGAATGTCGCAAGATGCCAGCCCAACGCCCGATAAAGAAGCGCTGCTCCGGCTCTACCGGGGGATGCTGCTGATCCGCGGCGCCGAAGAACAATTAGCAAAATCCTACGCCGCCGGGCTGATCCACGGCGCGTGCCACACCTATGTGGGCGAAGAAGCAGTCGCTACCGGCGTCTGCGCCCATCTGCGCGCCGACGACGCCGTCTTTAGCACGCATCGCGGTCACGGCCATGCGCTTGCCAAAGGCGTACCCCCGCGCGAGCTGATCGCCGAACTCTATGGTCGCGCCACCGGCTGTTCGCGCGGGCGCGGGGGCAGCATGCACCTCTTTGCGCCCGAAGTGGGCATGATGGGAACCAGCGGCATCGTCGGCCCTTGCATCCTGCAGGCGACGGGCGCGGGCTATTCGTTCAAGCTGCTCAAGACCGACCGAGTAGCGGTAGCCTTCTTTGGCGACGGCGCGGTCAACAACGGCGCATTCCATGAGGGCATCAACCTGGCGACGATCTGGAAGCTGCCGGTGATCTTTGTGTGCGAAAACAACCTCTATGCCACCGAAGTGCCCTTTGCCTATGCCTCCGGCAACCCCGACGTAGGCAACCGCGGCCCGGCCTATGGGCTGCCGGGCGTGATCGTAGACGGCAATGACATCCTGGCCGTGTTTGACGCCGCGGGCGAGGCGGTGCGCCGGGCACGCGCCGGCGAAGGCCCCACGCTGATCGAGTGCAAGACCTACCGCACGCGCGCCCATTCCGAAGGGATGCGCGACACCGGCTATCGCACGCAGGCCGAGGTGGACGACTGGAAGGCGCGCGACCCGATCACGACCTACCGCGCCCGGCTGCTGGACGGAGGGCTGGCGGCGGAGGACGACTTGCAGGAGATCGAAGCCGATGTGCAGGGCATCGTCGCCCACGCCGCCGAGTTTGCCGAAGCCGGCCCTTGGCCCGACCCGGCCACGGCCGCGCTGCATGTCTATAGCGAAACCGAGGGAGGCGAGGCGGCGCATGCGTGAGATCACCCTGATCGAGGCGACGCGCGAGGCGCTCGACCACGCCATGGCCCAAGACCCGACCATCTTTGTGGTAGGCGAAGGCATCGGGGCGCGCGGCGGCAACTTCACTACGACCCTGGGGCTATACGAGAAATATGGGCCGGAACGGCTGCGCGACACGCCGATCAGCGAGCGCGGCTTTGTGGGGATGTGTACCGGCGCAGCTATGACCGGCACGCGCCCGGTAGTCGATTTTATGTTCCTGGACTTTATCCTCGACGCCATGGGCGAGTTGATCAACCAAGTGAGCAAGATCCAGTATATGAGCAGCGGGCGACTCAAGATGCCGCTGCTGCTGCGCGGCTGCATCGGCATCGGCGGCTCGGCGGCGACGCACCATTCGGGCAGCTATTACCCGATCTTTGTGCATATCCCCGGCTTTCGTGTGGCGCTGCCCACCACGGCCTATGACGCCAAGGGGCTGTTTGCCACGGCGCTGCGCAGCGATGACCCGGTGCTCTTTCTGGAACACAAAAGCCTGATCTTCAAAAAAGGCGCCGTGCCCGCCGACGACTATACGATCCCCTTCGGACAGGCGCGCATCGCCCGCGCCGGCGAGGCGGCCACGGTGGTGGCGCTCGGTTCGATGGTAGACAGGACGCTGTCTACCTGCGATAGGCTGGCGCAGGAAGGCGTCTCGGTCGAGGTGATCGACCCGCGCACGCTGGCCCCGCTGGACATTGCCACGATCCTGGAATCGGTGCATAAGACGGGGCGGCTGCTGGTGGTGGACGAGACCTTTGCGCCCTGCGGCATCGGGGCGGAGATCGCGGCGCAGGTGATGGCGCAGGGCTTTGACGACCTCGACGCGCCGGTGCAGCGGCTCAACGGCATCCACACGCCTACCCCCTACAGCCCGCCGCTGGAAGGCGCGAGCGTGCCCAATCCCCAATCCATCGAGCAGGCGATCCGCGACCTGCTGGCCGAGTGAGGAGCGCATTATGCCGGTGGAGATCCGCATGCCCCGTCTGGGCTGGACGATGGAAGAGGGCGCCTTTGGCGAATGGCTCAAGCCCGACGGCGCGGATGTAGCGCCAGGCGACCCGCTCTTTACGGTCGAGGGTGACAAGGCGACACAGGAGGTCGAAGCCTTTGACGCGGGCATCCTGCACATCCCGCCCGATGGGCCGCAGCCCGGCCAAGTGCTGCCGGTTGGGGCGCGGCTGGGCTATATCCTCCAGCCCGGCGAGGCGCTTCCGTCGCCGGGCGGACACCGACCCGATGCTATCGTGCCGCAAGTTCAGATTGAAGAGCAGAGTGCGGCACTTGCGCCTACCCAGCCTTCAATAGAAAAGGGAATGCGCACCTTGCAGGCCATCAGCCCGCGGGCGCGGCGTGTGGCGGACGAGTTGGGCGTCGATTGGACGCAGTTGGCGGGCAGTGGGCGCACCGGGCGCATCGTCGAGCGCGATGTGCGCGCTGCCGCGCAAGCCGCAGCCCAAACTATATCTCAAGATGCCGTGCAGCAGGGCGACAAGCTGCGCGTCTCGCCGCTGGCGCAGCGTGTGGCCGCCGCGGCGGGCATCGACCTGGCGGACGTGGCCGCGCAGCACCCCGGCGCGCGCATCCAGCGCGACCAGGTGGAAGCGGCGATCGCGGCCCGGTCGGCCGCTGCGCCGGAAATCGCCGATTCCGAGACGGCGGATGAACGCCTGCCGGTGACGCGCCTGCGCCATCTGATCGCCCAGCGCATGCTGGAGAGCGCGCAGACCACGGCGGCGGTCACGCTGACGAGCGAGGCCGACGCCACCGCGCTGGTGGCGCTGCGCGAGCAGATCAAGGCGGCGTTTACCCCGCGCGGCTGGGACGTGCCGAGCTATACCGACCTGCTGATCAAGCTCACGGCGCTGGCGCTGCAAGAGCATCCGCGGCTCAACGCCACTTGGCAGGGCGACGAGATCATCCTGCATGGCGCGGTACACCTGGGGCTGGCGGTGGACACCGAACCGGGGCTGGTTGCGCCGGTGGTGCGCGATGCGCAGGCTAAGAGCGTGCGCCAGATCGCAGGCGAGACGCGCGCCCTAGTCGAGCAGGCGCAAGCCAACCGGCTCGGTCCGGATGACCTACGCGGCGGCACGTTTACGCTCACCAACCTGGGCATGTACAGCGTGGATTTCTTCACGCCGCTGATCAACCTGCCGCAGTGCGCCATCTTGGGCGTGGGGCGCATCGCCCAGAAACCCGCGGTGTATCAAGGTCAGGTCGTGCCGCGCTCGATGCTGGCGCTCAGCCTGACCTTTGACCATCGCGTGGTAGACGGCGCGCCGGCGGCGCGTTTTCTCGACACCGTGCGCCAGTTTGTCGAAACCCCGGCGCTGTGGATGATGGGGTAATCCGTCCTACCAATCACGCGGCGCGGGCTGCGACTGGCCTGCCGGGGTGTTGCGGGCGATAAACTGGTCGATCAGGCGGCGCGAGATGCTCATCTTGGGCGGCAGTTGCGGCATGGCATCGGCGGCAAACCAGCCGGCGTCGGCGATCTCGCTCTCCTCCAAGGCGATCTCCCCACCCGCATAGTCGGCGGTAAAGCCCAGCATCAGCGAGTTGGGGAAGGGCCAGGGCTGGCTGGCGACATAGCGCACGTTGGCGATCTGAATGCCGACCTCCTCCATGACCTCGCGCGCAGCGCATTCCTCCAACGTTTCCCCCGGTTCGACAAACCCGGCGATGATGCTGTAGCGGCCTGGCGGGAAGCGGTGGTTGCGCGCCATCAAGAGCCGGTTGCCCTCCGGCGTGGCGCGCGTCACGGCGATGATGATCGCCGGAGAGAGGCGCGGGTAGACAACTAGCCCGCAGGCCGGGCACTTCTTGGCGCGTTCAGTGGATAGAACCTCCAGCGGCGCGCCGCAGCGCCCGCAGAACTGGTGCGTGCGGTCCCAATCCACGATCTGGATGGCGCGGCCCGCCAGTTGAAACCAGAAATCGCCAAGTTGGGGATAGAGGCCGCGCAGCCCGTCGGCGAGCAGCCCATTGGGCAGCGGCGCTTCCGGGTCCAGTTCGGCGGCGTAACAGGCGATGCGGTGCTCCTCGGCGTCTTGAAGATAGCCGAGCGGCAGACGGCGCAGCGCCGTCAGACCCAGGTCACCCACATCGCGCGCCAAGAGCAGGTCGGCGGCGTCGCCGGCAGGATGCACCAGCAGCTTGTCGCCCTGAAAGATAAACCAATAGGCGGCGTCGCCTGCCTCGACGGGCAGCGCGGGGAGCGAGATAAAACGATAGGCAGAGGCTGGGAGCATAGGGTTGTATCGGGCAGCGTTCTAGGGTCCGGTCGGGCCAAATCGACGATGGCGCAGCGTCCTGCGCCCTGGCCCATACCATACCTCAGAAGGGCGCGGGCAAACAAACCGCGGTGCGGCAATCATCTATCCAATGACCGTTCATCCTCACGGCATCCCTGACCGGAAGGGAGTTCAACCCATGGCACAGCCCTGGATCACCGAGAGTATACGTCGGCAAGCAGCGTCCTTGCTGGCGCAGATGACTTTGGAAGAAAAGGCCGCGCTCACCATCGGGCGCGACTTCTGGACGACACGGCCCATTGAAAAGCTGGTGACGCGCGGCGTGCTGCCGCGCGAAACTGTCGATCAGTTGGCGGCGGCGGTCAAGGCATAGCGGGTGGGAAGGGCCGGAATTGGCGGCGCGGCCAGGCAGACGGGGACAAACGTTTTGCGACTTGCGCCGTCGCTCAAAATGTGGTAAACAGTATGCTAGACAGCAAGGCCAATCTATCTCCGTACCGGCCCGGCCATCTGCCTTCTCGCAGCGGTTCCAGCCGCTGGTGTGTTCCCAGTCTGCGCATCACACAACTCTATATCGGCACCCACTTTCGTTGTTGTCAAAGGAGACGTGGACCTATGTCCAATGCAACGTTCAACCGACGCCAATTTCTGAAGTATGCTGGGTTCAGCGCCAGCGCGGCCTTCCTCGCGGCCTGCGCCGCACCCGTTGCAGCTCCAGGCGCAGCGCCTGCAGCTGAAGCGCCCGCGGCGGCAGACGATGCCGGCAAATTGGAGATCTTTTCCTGGTGGACTGCCGGTGGTGAGGTTGAAGGTCTCAACAACATGTTTAAGATCTACGAGCGGGACAATCCGGGCGTCGAGATCATCAACGCCGCGGTAGCCGCGCAGGGCGCCGGTCAGGGCGGCGAGATGAAGGCGCTGCTCGAGACCCGTATGATGGGCGGCGATCCACCCGAGAGCTTCCAGGTCCACCTGGGCCGTGAGTTGATCGACAGCCATGTAATCGCCGGCCGCATGGAGCCTCTGGATGAGCTTTACGAACAGGAAGGCTACGCCGACGTCTTCCCCGCCGACCTGATGAACGTTATCCTTTACGACGGCCATCCCTGGTCTGTACCCGTCAACATCCACCGCTCCAACATCATGTGGTACCGCCCCTCTAAGCTCGAGGCCATCGGCGCCAGCGAACCGCCCGCCACTTGGGATGAGTTCTTTGAGATGGCGGAAGCGTGGAAGGCTCAGGGCATCCCGGCGATTGCCCTCGCCGGCGCCGGCGGCGGCGGCAACGGCCACACGATGGAGTCCGTCATTCTGTCGGTCTATGGCGCGGAGGACTGGCCCAAGCTGTTTGACGGCGCCCTGGATTGGTCCGACGAGCGCATGACCCAGGCGCTGGACATCATGAACCGGCTCTATGACTACGCCCAGCCTGACTACTTGAGCCAAAGCGGTACGGCCGTCAACGATGTCATGATGAACGACGATGGCCCGTTCATGATGATCAGCGGCGACTGGCTGCATGGCTACTTCAAGTCCAAGGAGTTCAAGGATTACACGTGGGCGCCCAGCCCCGGCACCGACGGCATCTACCTGCTGTTGTCCGACTCCTTCGGCCTGCCCAAGGGCGTGAAGTACAGCGACAATGCGCTCGCCTGGCTAAAGGTGTGCGGCTCCAAGGAGGGCCAGGATGCCTTCAACCCGATCAAGGGTTCGATCCCGGCGCGCACCGATCCCGACACGAGTCTATACGATGAGTACCAGTTGTCGGCCATGGAAGACTGGAAGGTCGATACCCTAGTCGGCAGCCTCCAGCACGGTGCGGCCGCCAAGCAGAGCTTCTTGGTGGACTACGACCAGGTGCTGAACGACATGATTGCGAGCCGGGATGTCGCCGCGACCCAGGCAGGGCTGGTTGCGGCGGTGGAGGAAGCAGCTTTTGGCCAAT
>JADLFO010000174.1 GCA_020845455.1 Caldilineaceae bacterium | reverse complement strand
TTAGTCCCACCAGGGTTCGCCGCCGGCGCGGTTGGCCTTGAGATACTCCTGGTCCAACTCGACCCCCAGACCAGGGCGGGTGGAGACCGCCATATAACCGTTTTCGATCTGCAGCGGGTTGGGGTTGGCCCAGGGGATCTCATCGGCGCGGCGGGTACATTCGAGCATGGGGCAGTTGAAGAGCGCGGCCGAGAACTGCTGCGAGGCCAGGTTGAGGAGCAGCCCGCTGACGTTGTGCAGGCAGATGGGGATGCGGTAGAGCGCGGCCAGATCGGCCAGTTGTTTGGCGCCGGTGATGCCGCCGGAGTTGATCAGGTCGGGCTGGAGCGCGTCGACGGCTTGGTTTTGCAGAAAAGGCAGCGCGTCTTCGGCCAGTTCGATATTTTCGCCGGTCAGGATGGGCAGGCGCGTGGCACGGCGCAGCGCCATCCACGCCTCGGAGAAGTTGGGGGCCAGCGGGTCTTCATAATAGAGCGGCTGGATCGGCTCCACGGCCTGGGCCACGCGGATGGCGCTGGGCACGTCCAGTTCGTTGTGGCAGTGGACGATAATGTCGATCTCGTCGCCCAGCGCCTCGCGCGCCAACATATAGGCGCGGTGGACTTTGCGCGCCTCCTGCGGGCCGATGCTCGGCGTGTACTGCTGCATAGGCACGCCCAAGACGTGATGGATGTCGATCTTGTAGGCGGTGAAGCCGTGCGGGTCTTCTTTGAGTTCTTGGGCGCGGTCGCGCCATTCGTCCCGGCTGAGGAAGTCCCCGCCCGCGCAGTGTGAATAGAGCCGGATGCGTTCGCGAAAGTTACCGCCCAGCAGCCGTGAGACGGGCTGGTTGAGCAGCTTGCCGGCCAGGTCCCAGAGCGCGATGTCGATCCCGCTGAGCACCCTCACGGCGCGCCCGCGCTGTGGATAGGCGTGGAACATATTGTGAAAATGCACCTGGATGGCGAGCGGGTCTTTGCCGATCAACCCCAGATGGGGCAGCCGCGGGCCTTCCAGCCCGGCGATCACCTCGCGCGCCGGCGGGCCGCCGGCGTGACATTCGCCATAGCCGCTCACGCCGGCGTCGGTTTCGACCTTGAGCAGCGTGCGGCCTGTCTGAAGCTGCAGCGCCTTGATCGCGGTGATCTTGGTTTCGCCCTGGCGGGCAGCGACCAGCGGGTCATAGCCGGAAGGGCCGTACTCGGTGGGGCTAGGGATGGTGGGAGACGCGGCGTGCATGACGGGTCAAGCCTCCTGATAGCGGCGCAGCAAGAGGGTGGCGTTATGGCCGCCAAAGCCAAAGCTGTTGCTGAGCGCGACCTTCACGTCCAGCGGGCGTGCCTGGTGCGGCGTATAGTTGAGGTCACAGGCCGGGTCGGGGTCGTCGAGGTTGATGGTGGGCGGGATGATGCGTTCTTGGATCACCTTGGCGCAGATCAGCGCCTCCAGCGCGCCGGCCGCGCCCAGCAGATGGCCGGTCATGCCCTTGGTGCCGCTGAGCGTGACGGCATAGGCATGTTCGCCCAAAAACTGTTTGATGGCCGCGGTCTCCATGCGGTCGTTGACCGGGGTGGAGGTGCCGTGGGCGTTGATATAGTCGATGTCGTGGAGTTGCACGCCATAGGCGCGGCCCTTGTCCAGCGCCATCTGCATGGCCCCAATGGCGCCGCGCCCGCTTTCGTGGGGGGCCACCATATGATGCGCGTCGGCGCAGGAGCCATAGCCGATGACCTCGGCATAGATGGCTGCGCCGCGGGCGCGGGCATGTTCCTCGGCCTCCAGGATCAGGATGGCCGCGCCTTCGGCGATCACAAAGCCGTCGCGGCCTTGGTCAAAGGGACGCGAGGCGGCGTGCGGGTCGTCGTTGCGCTTGCTCAGCGCGCCCATCACTTCAAAGCCCGCCACGACCTCCGGCACGATGGTGGCATCGGTGCCGCCGGTGATCATCACATCGGCGTCGCCGCGGCGCAGCGCCTCAAAGGCTTCGCCGCAGGCGGCGGTGCCGCTGGCGCAGGCGCTGACTACGGCGTGGTTGATGCCGTGTACGTTGTGTTCGATGGCGATCTTGCCGCCAGGGCTGTCGACCAGCATGTTGGGGATCAGAAATGCGCTTACTCGGCGCAGCCCCTTGTTTTGGACGGTCTCTGCGCCTTCCAGGGTGGAGGTCACGCCGCCCAAAGCCGAGCCGACGATCACGCCGACGCGCGCCGGGGTTTCGGCGGCCAGGTTCAAGCCGGCGTCGGCTATGGCCTGTTTGGTGGCGGCGAGCGCATATTGGATGGCGGGGTCGAGCCGCCGCGCCTCTTTGCGGTCCATATAAAGGCTGGGGTCAAAGCCGCGCACTTCCCCGGCGATGGCGGTGTGCAGGTCGCCGGGCGCGAACTTGGTGATGGTGTCGATGCCGGAACGCCCGGCGATCAATGCCTCCCAGGTTGAGGCGGTGTCCAGCCCGAGCGGAGTAATGGCCCCCAGGCCGGTGATGACCACGCGGCGCGGCGTGGGGTTTGGGTTGCTGACGTCAGACATGCGATAATCCATCCTTTCGCGATGGGCAACTGTAGGCATAGCATACCACAACCGGAGATTTCCCATGCAGGGCGGTTTTATGCATACACAGACTTAGTTACGAGACCCTAGGCTGCGGATTCCGGCTGTGCCGCGCTCTTCGCTATAATTGGGGCTGGGGCTACCCGTCGTGGGGCCGGCGGCGCTGTGCGCTGCTTGCGCCGCGTTTCTCTTTCCTCCTCTATCCCTGCCCGGCGCACAAGCCCGGCACACACGCCTAGAAAAGAGTCAGCATGAAGATCACCGACGTGAAGGCCTATCCTGTCTGGGTAGGCCATCGCAACCAGTGTTTGGTTAAGGTTGAGACCGATGAAGGCATCTATGGCTGGGGCGAGTCCGGCATGTCCTATCGCGAGTTGGCCGTGGCCGGTGCGGTGCGCCACTACCGCGAGTGGCTGATCGGCCGCGACCCGATGCAGCGCGGCGCGCTCTGGCAAGAGATGTATCGCAGCCAGTATTTCGAGGGCGGGCGCGTGCTGCTGGGCGCGCAGTCGGCCATCGACATCGCGCTGCATGACATTGTGGGCAAGGCGCTCAATGTGCCGGTCTATCAGTTGTTGGGGGGCAAGCAGCGCGATTTTGCGCCGGTCTTTGCCACGGTCTTTTCATCCGGCACGGCGTTGATCGAAGAAGTTCAGTTTTTGCTGGCGCAGGGCTGGAATGTGATCCGCACCTTTGCGGCCCACCCCGACACGGGGGGAGACCGCACCCTTTGGGAGCCGCGCGCGTCGATCGGCCCCACGGCGACGCAGTTGATCAAGCTGCGTGAGGCCGTCGGCCCCGACCCGGTGATCGGCGTCGAATATCATCACCGGCTCAATGTGGCGGAGGCGGCCTCCTTCTGCCAGCGTCTGCCCGCGGGGACGATCGACTTTCTGGAGGAGCCGATCCGCGACGAGACGCCCGAAGCCTATGAGGCGCTGCGCCGCATGGTCCAGGTCCCCTTTGCGCTGGGCGAGGAGTTTTCCGGCAAGTGGGCCTTTGTCCCCTACATCGAGCGCGGGTTGTGTGACCTGGTGCGGATCGATATCTGCAACGTGGGCGGTTTTACGGAGGCGATGAAGGTGGCGGGCTGGGCCGAGGCGCACTATATGGACCTCATGCCGCACAACCCGCTGGGGCCGGTTTGTACGGCGGCGACGGTGCATATGGCCGCGGCCGTGCCCAATTTCTCCTGGATGGAGGTCTTTGCCAACCCGCTGCACCAGGATCGCGGCCATTACGACGAGGCGATCTTCCCTGTGCAGCTCCAACTGGACGGGCCGCGCTTCCCGGTTCCCAGCGGCCCCGGCCTGGGCGTCGAGGTGGACGAGGCTTATATTCAGCGCCAGGAGTTCAAGTTTGCCGAGCCGCCGCGGCTGCGTAAGCGTGACGGTTCGGTGACGAACTGGTAGGCAGTGGAGATAGAGACTTCACCGCCGGCGCCACTTGTGGCGCGCAGAGGGCGCAAAGGCCGGAGCAGAGAGCAAACCAGAGATAGGTAGGGGCTGCGCGGCGTTTGGCAAGCGAGGCCATCGCAGCGCAGCCCCCTGTGTGAAGAGCCGTCCGCCGGGCGCGTTCATCCCGTCAACAGGTCCTGGGCAGCCCGCAGAGCGTGAAGAAGCGGCGTAAGGTCTCTGGGTCTCCCTCAATGCAGATGTTCCCCGCGGCGCATGCTTCCTCAAGCGTGATTTTCCCCGCAAATAACTGCATATAGACCGGCATGGCGGCACGCAGGACTACGTCGGGCTTGAGGGTCTCCCCCTGTCGCACATGGATTTGGCCCTGCCGAATCTGCACCTGCAAGACTTCGTCGTCGATGCGCAGCTCATAGACGTCGTCGACCGCGCACGCAGCTTCGGCGCGGAAAAAGGTTTTGGGTGTCAGCGCATAGGAGGCCAAATGCAGCAGGTGGACGCCTTCAGGGGAGGGCGGCACAAACTGGCTGCCCCAGCGCCCCAGCTCGAGCAGCGCTTTTTCCAGCCCTTGGCCCAGCGGCGTCAGTTCATAGACCGCAGTTCCCGCCGGCGGGGGCAGGATACGGCGGCTGAGGATGCCCTGCTGCTCCAGGCTCTTGAGCCGGTCGGTGAGCAGGTTGGTGCTGACCCCCGGCAGGCCGTCCATCAAGTCCGTGAAGCGCCGCGGGCCGGCGACCAGTTCGCGCACAATCAACAGCGTCCAGCGTTCTCCAACGATGTCCAGCGCGTAGGCGAGTCCGCAGTATTGGTGATAGCTTCGATGGTTCATACCTCAGAGTATACCCTGAAGCAAAATAAATTCAAGTGAAGAACTTATTACAATCAGATTAGGAATTAGTGCTTGACTTTTTGAAGTAACGGGTGTATACTGATCTAGAACATCAGTTCTGATTTGGCTTCATCGACGCTGCCACAAGAGACGCCGTTCGGCGCAATTCCGGCAGATCGACCTTCCCCCCAGCTTATCAATCGAAGTTTGGCCCGGTAATCCTGCCTGGAGCGCAGGGTAGGCTACGGCGATCCAGACAGCCGGTTTGGCGATCGCATTGATCGTAAGGGTCGCGCTGTTCCTGCAGCAAAGGAGAACCATGAAACCGCAAGCGTTGAAGCTCATGTGTGTCTTGGCCCATCCGGATGACGAGTCGTTGACGACGGGGGGCATCCTGGCAAAGTATGCAGCCCTGGGCGTCCAGACTTATCTGATCATGGCGACGCGCGGCGAGCGCGGTTGGTTCGGCCCTGCCGCCGATCACCCCGGCCCCGACGCGCTGGGGCGCATGCGTGAGGCGGAACTGCGCGCCGCGGCGCGCGTGCTGGGTCTCAGCGAGGTGGTTTTTCTGGGATATCGCGACGGCGAGTTGGATCGGGCGAACCCCAGCGCGGCCATTGCCAAGATCGTGGCCCAGTTGCGCCGTATACGCCCGCATGTGGTGGTCACATTTGACCCCAACGGCATGTATGGGCATCCCGACCACATTGCCATCTCGCAGTTGACCACCTCGGCTGTGATGGCCGCCGCTGTCCCCGGCTATCTGGGCGAGCGCGCCGGCGTACCCCATCGAGTAGCCAAACTCTACTATCGTGCCTTTCTGCCAACCGAGCGCGAGGCGTATGAGGCGGCCTTTGGCCGGCTGGTGATGCCGGTCGACAGCGTCGAACGCCGCTTTACTACCTGGCCGGAGTGGGCCATCACCACCCGGATCGACAGTTCGGCCTATTGGGCGCAAGTCTGGCAGGCAGTGGCGTGTCATCGTTCGCAGTTGCCCCACTATCAGACGCTCCGGGCATTGCCCGACGCGGTTCACGCCCGGCTTTGGGCGACGCAGACCTACTATCGTGCGCTGAGCCTGGTCAACGGCGGGCGCGAGATGGAAAACGATCTGTTTGCCGGGCTGTATGAACAGGCTCAATCTCGCCGATGGCCCTCTGTCGGCCATCAGGTTGTTGCCGCCTAGCCCGGCCCGGATGATTTGATGGCTCTCACACAAGGGAAAGAACCTACTATGAATGTTGCGACCCCACCCAAGGCCGGACGGCGCGAGTGGATCGGGCTGGCCGTGCTCATGCTGCCCACCCTGCTGATCGTCATGGACCTGACCGTGCTGCATCTGGCCGTGCCGGCGCTGAGCGAGGACCTTACGCCGAGCAGCGCCCAACTGCTGTGGATCATCGACATCTACGGCTTCTTGGTCGCCGGTTCGTTGATCACGATGGGGACCCTGGGCGACCGCATAGGCCGCCGCCGGCTGCTGTTGATCGGCGCAACAGGCTTTGGCCTGGCCTCGCTGCTTGCTGCCTTCTCAACCAGCGCCGCCATGCTGATCGCCAGCCGCGCCCTGCTCGGCGTAGCGGGGGCGACCCTGATGCCCTCCACGCTGGCGCTGATCCGCAATATGTTCCTCGACCCTGCACAGCGCACGGTCGCGATCGGTGTCTGGATTTCCGGCTTCTCGGTAGGCAGCGCCATTGGCCCGCTGGTGGGCGGCGCGCTGTTGGAACATTTCTGGTGGGGGTCGGTCTTCCTGCTGGGTGTGCCGGTGATGGGGCTGCTCCTGGTGCTGGGGCCGCTGCTGCTGCCTGAATATCGCGACCCCAATGCCGGTCGTCTGGACTTGACCAGTGCGGCGCTGTCGCTGCTGGCGGCGCTGGCGGTGATCTTTGGCGTCAAGCAGATCGCCCAAAACGGCATTGGCGACGTGCCGCTGCTCGTTATCCTGCTGGGGCTGGCGCTGGGCGTCGTCTTTGTGCGCCGCCAGCGTGCGCTGGCGGACCCACTGCTCGACCTGCGGCTTTTCCAAGTGCCCGCCTTCAGCACGGCGCTGGCGACCTACACGCTCGGCGTCTTTGTCGCCTTTGGCTGTTTTCTCTTCATCGCCCAATATCTGCAGCTGGTGCTGGGGCTGTCGCCGCTGCATGCGGGGCTGTGGTCTGTGCCGGGGGCTGTCACCAGCATCGTTGGCTCCAACCTAGCGCCGCTGGCCGTGCGCCGGGTGCGCCCTGCCTATGTGATGGCGACTGGGTTGGCGCTCGCCGCCGCCAGTTTTGGGCTGCTCACGCAGGTTGGCCTGGACTCGCTCGCCATTGTCGTGGTTGCCAATACGGTCATGTCGTTCGGCTTTGGGCTGATGATGACGGTCAGCACCGATCTGGTGGTGGGGAGCGCGCCCCCGGAGCGGGCCGGGGCGGCCTCGGCGCTCTCGGAGACGGGCGCTGAGTTCGGCGGCGCGCTCGGTATCGCCGTGCTGGGCAGTTTGGGAATGGCCGTCTATCGCAGCCAGGTAGCCCAGGTCATCCCGCCTGGCGTCCCCTATGAGGCGGCGCAGGCGGCGCGCGACACGCTCGGCGGCGCCGTGGTGCTGGCCGCGCAGTTGCCCGACCCGCTCGGCGCAGGGCTGCTGGCGGTGGCGCGCGCCGCCTTCACGCATGGGCTGCAACTGACCGCGCTCATTGCCGCCGTGGTCATGGCCGGCCTGACGCTGCTTGTGGTGATTGCGCTGCGCCATGTCGACGCCGGCGCCGAGTCCGAGGCGCAGCCGGAGTTGGAGCCGCTGGCGCAGCCGCAACCGTAAGCTATCAGAGTACCCTATCGACCAAAGGAGAACCAGGATGATCACGCAATTTGCCGGCGCATCGATCTGGAGTGAGGACCTGAATAACCTGCTGCCGTTCTATCGGGATGTGTTGGGTCTCCAGGTGAATATGGAATCGCCAAGGTATGTCGTGCTGGGCATGGCTTCGCCCGACGCGCCGATGCTGGGCTTGGGCACACACAGCGAAGTACGCGGCCGTAACGCTGACTCGGCGCGGCATATGGTCGGTCTGGCGAGCGACGACCTCATGGCCGACTGGAAACGTCTGAAAGAGACCGGCGTCGAGTTCGTCGAGGACCCAACAGACTATGGCGATATACTGCTCGCCACCCTGAAAGATCCCGAAGGCAATTTGGTTCAGGTCTGGCAATATCGCCCAAGCGAATGAGAGAGGGGGCTGCTGTATCAATTTGGCACTGGGATGGATCGAGGGATTGCCCTTCTCTTCACGATGGCCGGCTTGTGTGGGCTGATCATCTTTGTCATGAGTGTTGTTCACAGATGAAGGGAGCATAAGCATGGGCGCACTGTTTGTCACCGAATTTCTGACGCTGGATGGCGTGATGGAAGCGCCGCATGAATGGTCTTTTCCCTATTGGAATGACGAGATCGCCCAGTTTAAACTTGAGGAGGTTTTTGCTACCGATGCGCTGTTGTTGGGGCGTGTGACCTATGAGGGGTTCGCTGCGGCTTGGCCGTCGCGCACCGACGATGAGGGCTTTGCCGACCGCTTCAATACCATGCCCAAGTATGTGGTCTCGAAGAGCTTGACCAAAGCCGACTGGAATAACTCGCATCTGATTCAGGCGAATGTGGCCGGCGAGATCGCCAAGTTGAAAGAGCGAACCGAGCAAGATATCGCCATCCACGGCAGCGGGCAACTGATCCAGAGCCTGCTGCGCGAGGGGTTGATTGACCGATATCAGCTTTTGGTCTATCCGCTGGTGCTGGGGCGCGGCCAGCGTCTCTTTCCCGAGGGGAGCGAGGTCAAGCTGGAACTGGTTGAAGCCAAGCCGCTTGGTTCGGTCGTCCTGTTGACCTATCAGCCGGCAGCCGCCGAAACACGCGAATCCGAGACATAGAGGTTGCGTTCTGTGTTGTCGAGTAGATGAAAGGAGAAATCCGCATGGCAGAGATAGAAACCGGTACGGTAGAAGCCCAACCGCAGCCACGCCAGCTGCATCCTGCGCTCAAACAACTGGAGAAGCTGGCCGGCACATGGGCGCTGCAAGGCCGCGATTTCGACGGCGGCGAGATTCAGGGACAGATGACCTTCGAATGGTTGGACGGCGGCTTTTTCATGATGCAGCATGTGGACATTGATCACGCCGGCCACCAGGTCAAAGGGCTGGAGATCATCGGCTATGGGCGCAGTTGGGACGGCACGATCAGCCCCGACTGTACGTCGTATTTTTTCAGCAACAGCGGCGACTTGTTCACCTATATCTACGATGTCGGCGACGACACGCTCACGATCTGGGGGGGCGAGCGCGGCTCACCGGCGCATTTCAAGGGCACGTTCAGCCCCGACCGCAACACCATCAGCGGCGCGTGGGTCTGGCCGGGCGGCGGCTATGAGGCGGTCTCGACGCGGGTCATGCGTTAGGGGAGCCTTGTGGATCGTGTATGGGCGCGGTTTCGGCTGCGCGGGGAGCAGATGCATGACGATTCTCTTTGAGGAACGATCATCGGATTCGCCCTATATTGAAACGGTGATGCAGGGTTACACCGCGTGCGATGGCGCTTCCGTCCGCCCTGCCGAGAGCTGTTGGCACATGGTCTTTGTGCGCGAGCATGGCCGTTTTCACCCGTTGGTCGTGGGGCCGTTGACGACCGCGGGCGTGGCGCACTACGGCGAAGGGGCGGAGATTTTATGGATCAAGTTCAAGCTGGGTGCGTTTATGCCCCATCTGCCCGCCCGCGCCTTTCTGGATACCGAGGCGGCTCTGCCGGGCGCGGCGCGCCAATCGTTCTGGCTCAAGAGTTCCACGTGGCAGTCTCCCACCTATGAGACGGTGGAGACTTTTGTAGACAGGCTTGTGCGCGACGAGGTGTTGGTGCGCGACCCGGTCGTCCACGCGGCGTTACAGGAGCAGCCCCCGGCCCTGTCGCCGCGCGCGCTGCGCCATCGCTTTTTGCAGGCGACCGGGTTGTCGCAGAACCACATCGGCCAAGTGGAGCGCGCCCAGCGGGCGGCGGCGTTCCTGCGCCAAGGCCGCTCGATCCTCGACACGGTGGAGGAGGCGGGCTATTTTGACCAGCCGCATCTGACCCGCGCCTTGAAGCGCTGGGTGGGCCACACCCCGGCGCAGATCGCGCGGCAGGGCAGGCCTGCATCGGTTGCCGCGCCGGTTGAATAAGCGATTTTTGATTATAGGCGATGCCGCTTTGCCGGCCTTACGTCATGTTCACACGCTCGCTATTGCAGACCCTGCTCAATCGCGATTGCATCGGCCCCTTGCGTGAGTTCTGCGATTGGGGCGCGATATTCCTGCGCTTTCCCCCATTCTCCGCTATAATCTCCCCACGCACAGTAGAAGGGGAGACATGCTATGCCACGCACGCCAATTGATGTCCGCACACAGGTGCAAGACCGCATCCTGATCCTCGACGGCGCCATGGGGACGATGATCCAGCGCCACCAGTTGACCGAGGCCGACTTTCGCGGGGAGCGTTTTCGCGACGCGCCCGGCGCACAAAAGGGCAACAACGAACTGCTCAACCTGACCCAGCCGGAGATTATCGCCGACATCCACCGCGCCTATCTGGAGGCGGGGGCGGATATCGTCGAGACCAATACCTTTAACGCCAATGCCTTCTCGCTGGCCGATTACCAGATGGAAGACTTGGTCTATGAGATCAACCGCGCCGCGGCGCAGATCGCGCGCCGCGCTGTCGACGAGTACACGGCGGGCGCGCCCGCCAAACCGCGCTTTGTGGCGGGCGCGCTGGGGCCGACCAATAAGTCGGCCTCTCTCTCGCCCGATGTCAACGACCCTGGCGCACGCAGCGTTACCTTTGACCAGGTCAAGGCGGCCTACAAAGAACAGGCGCGCGGGCTGCTTGACGGCGAAGCCGACCTGCTGCTGGTCGAGACGATCTTCGACACGCTCAACGGCAAGGCCGCCATCGCCGCCATTCAGGAACTGTTTGAAGAGCGGGGCGAGGAAGTGCCGTTGATGATCTCCGGCACGATTATCGACCTGAGCGGGCGCGGGCTTTCGGGGCAGACGACCGAAGCGTTTTGGGTGTCGGTGCAGCACGCACGGCCCTTCAGCGTGGGGTTAAACTGTTCGCTGGGCGCGCAAGAAATGCGCCCCTATATCGAAGTGCTGGCGAACGTGGCGGATACGCGCATCAGTTGTTATCCCAACGCCGGGCTGCCCAACGAGTTTGGCGAATACGACCAGTCGCCGGAGGAGATCGCGGCGCAGTTGCGCGACTTTGCCCAGAGCGGTTTTCTCAACATCGTGGGCGGCTGTTGTGGCACCACGCCCGACCATATCCGTGCCATTGCCCAAGCGGTAGCGCAGCTTCAGCCGCGCCCGGCGCCGGAGGTCGAGTCCCGCTCTGTCTTTAGCGGGCTGGAGCCGCTGGCGGTGACGCCGTTTACCAACTTTGTCAATATCGGCGAGCGCACTAATGTGACCGGGTCGGCGCGCTTCCGCAAGCTGATCTTGGAGGGTGACTACGAAGAAGGCGTGCGCGTCGCCGCACAGCAGGTCGAAAACGGCGCGCAGATGATCGACGTCAACTTCGACGACGGCATGTTGGACGGTGAAGCCGCTATGGTGCGCTTCCTCAACTTGATCGGCGCCGAGCCGGAGATCGCCAAGGCGCCGGTGGTGATCGACTCGTCGCGCTGGTCGATCATCGAGGCCGGGCTGAAGTGTGTGCAAGGCAAGTCCGTGGTCAACTCGATCAGCCTCAAGGAAGGCGAGGAAGCCTTTATCCGCCAGGCGCGCGCCGTGCGCCGCTATGGCGCGGCGGTGATTGTGATGGCCTTTGACGAGCAGGGCCAGGCCGACACCGTGGGGCGCAAAGTCGAGATCTGCACGCGCGCCTATCAAATCTTGACTGAGCAGGTTGGGTTTGCGCCCACCGACATCATTTTTGACCCCAACGTGCTGGCGATCGCCACCGGCATTGAGGAACACAATGCCTATGCCGTCAACTTCATCGAGGCGACGCGCCAGATCAAGGCGAAGCTGCCGGGGGCCAAAATCAGCGGCGGGGTGAGCAATCTCTCCTTTGCCTTTCGCGGCAACAATGCGGTGCGCGAAGCGATGCACTCTGCCTTTCTCTATCACGCCATCCAGGCGGGCATGGACATGGGCATTGTCAACGCCGGGCAGCTTCCGGTCTATGCGGACATTCCGCCCGAACTGCTGGAGAAGGTGGAGGATGTGATCTTCAACCGGCGGCCCGACGCCACCGACCGGCTGCTGGTCTACGCCGAGACGGTCAAGGGCAACGGGCAGAAGAAGGTCGAAGACTTGGCCTGGCGCGCCCGGCCCGTCGCAGAGCGGCTGTCCCATGCACTGGTGCGCGGCATCACCGACTATATCGAGCAGGACACCGAAGAGGCGCGCCAGGCCGCGGTCGACAACCCCATCGAGGTGATCGAAGGGCCGCTGATGGACGGCATGAACGTGGTGGGCGACCTCTTTGGCGCGGGCAAGATGTTTCTGCCGCAGGTGGTTAAGAGCGCGCGCGTGATGAAAAAAGCCGTGGCCTATCTGCTGCCCTATATCGAGGCGGCCAAGCAGCACAACGGCAGCAACGGCAAGCCCGCCGGCAAGATTGTGATGGCGACGGTCAAGGGCGATGTGCATGATATCGGTAAGAACATCGTCGGGGTGGTGCTGGCCTGCAACAACTATGAGGTGGTGGACCTGGGCGTGATGGTGCCTGCCGAGAAGATCCTGCAGACGGCGATCGATCTCGACGCCGACATTATCGGCGTGAGCGGGCTGATCACGCCCTCGCTCGACGAGATGGTGCATGTCGCCAAGGAGATGACGCGCTTAGGCTTTGACAAGCCGCTACTGATCGGCGGCGCGACCACCTCGCGCATCCATTCGGCGGTCAAGATCGACCCGGCCTATGATGGACCCGTGGTGCATGTGCAGGACGCGTCGCGCAGCGTGGGCGTGGTGGAGAAGCTGATCAACCCGGCCACGCGCGTCACGTTCGCGGCGGAGGTCAAGGCGGAATATGCCAAGCTGCGCGAGGTGCATCGCAGCGGGCGCGCCGGGCGCGCGCTGTTGGACTTGCCTTCGGCGCGCGCCCGCCGCTTCCAGAGCGACTGGCACGCCGCGGAGATCGTGCGCCCGCGCCAGGTGGGGGTGCAGATCTTTGACCGCATCAACCTGGGCACGCTGGCCGAGAAGATCGACTGGGGGCCGTTCTTCCACGCCTGGGAGATGAGGGGCGCGTATCCGGCGATCCTGAACGACCCGGCCAAGGGGCCCGAGGCGCGCAGGCTCTTTGACGACGCGCAGCAGCTTTTGGCCGAGATCATCGGCGCGGGCAAGCTGACGGCGCGGGCGGTGATCGGCCTCTTCCCGGCCAACGCCGTGGGCGATGACCTGGTGATCTGGGCCGACGACAGCCGCACGCGCCCGCTGACGACGATCCACACGCTGCGCCAGCAGTTTGACCGCGGCGCGAGCCGCCCCTGTTATGCGCTGGCCGACTTTGTGGCCCCGCTGGAAAGCGGCGTGGCCGACTATATGGGCCTGTTTGCCGTGACCGCAGGCATCGGCACAGACGAGTTGGTGGCGCACTATACGGCGGATCACGACGACTACAGCGCCATCATGACCAAGGCGCTGGCCGACCGGCTGGCCGAGGCGCTGGCCGAGCATATGCATGAGCAGGTGCGTACCTATGAATGGGGCTATGCGCCCGGCGAGGCGTTGAGCAATGAGGAGTTGATCCACGAAAAATACCGCGGCATTCGGCCTGCGCCGGGCTACCCGGCCTGCCCCGACCATACCGAGAAGCGCACGCTCTTCGATGTGCTGGACGTGGAGCGGGCCATCGGTCTGCGCTTGACGGACCACTGCGCCATGGTTCCTACGGCGGCGGTGAGCGGTTTCTACTTCGCCCACCCTGAGTCGACCTATTTCTCGGTGGGCAAGATCGGGCGCGACCAGGTCGAGGACTACGCCGTCCGCAAGGAGATGAGTATAGAGGAAGTGGAGCGCTGGCTCGGCCCGAATCTAGATTATTGATCTAAGAACAAATGGCGGGCACTTCGCAAGTGCCCGCCATTTGTTTTGCAGACCCGTACCCACAAGGTGCGGCGCATCTGAAGAGGTAAGGTTACCCCTTTACGCCATCTGCCCGCGCAGCGGGGGGCGCGCGATCTGCCCGTGGCTTATGAGGGCGACCGCAGCCACAAAAAGCCATAGCACGGCAGCCAAGACGAGGTCAGACGTCACGGCAGCCGCCTCGACCGCTTGTGACTGGAAGATCAGCGTACTCGCGGTGAGGCTCACATGCATGAGCATCGCCACGAGCAGACTCTGGGTGCGGTCGTAGACCCACACCATCAGCACTCGATAGGGCGGCAGGAACGAGAAGAGGAGGACGGCCACTGTAAACGCGTGCATGATTGCCCCTGAGGAACTACCGCTGGCCGAGAAGGCCGGGTAGTGCCACGCGCCCCATACCACCCCCACAATCAGCCCGGTGGTCAGGATGCCATAGCGCTGCCGCAGTTCGGGGATGGCGAACCCCGTCCAGCCAAGCTCCTCAAAGCTGCCGATCAGCAGCCCCGCGATCAGACCGGCCAGCAGCAGCGACACCTTGTCATCCGCGGTGAGAATGCCGGGGAGATAGGCGGGCGAGGTCAGTGACAGCGCGAGGTTGACTGCAAGCATCGCGAGCGGAGCGGTCAGGAGCGCGACAGCATACCAGCGCACGTCCACCCGCCAACAGAACAAGCGCGCCAAAAAGCTACGCAGCCCCGCTCTGCCATAGACAAGGCCGGTCATCAGGAGACCCGATAGGCTGGGGCCAACGAGGGTGGAGCCGAGGAGCGCTGCCAGGTACAAGACCGGCGTCAGCTCCTCGGATAGATTTGCCGTGCCCAGAAAAATACCAGGACCGACCACGATGAGAGCGCTGCCCCAGGAGAGAACGAACGCGAGAACGAAGTAGGTCAACACCGCGCGCCGCTTGATGAATGCCGTGACGGTCGTCATGCTCTCCTCCTTGCTAGCAGAATCCGTTTTGAACGAGATGCGCGAACCCCTCCGCGCGGCAGGTCAACGGGGCGTGAACTGGGGCGAGCCTACGCTGGCCCGCGGCTTGTCCGCGGTCGCGGTCGCTGGGGCACGCCAGAGGACGAGGGCCAGCACGGCCATCCAGAGCATGTAGGCGTAGATGTTGATGCGCTCCCTCACCCCCATCCAGGGCGTCGGTAGGTTGGCCGCAATCCGCGGCGCGTCCATAAACGCCCACACACCAAATACGACGAGGAGCAGGATGGTCGCGTACGAGTAGAGGCGGAACCACCTACCATCTGCCCTGCCGCCG
>JADLFO010000173.1 GCA_020845455.1 Caldilineaceae bacterium | reverse complement strand
GACCTGGAAAACGAATGTGGCAGCGGCGGCTGTCAGTTGAGCGCAGGCGATTTTCTCTTTCACTGTCATGTGGCCCACCACTACATCGGCGGCATGTGGGGCATCTGGCGCACCTACAATACCCTGCAGAACGGCACCGGATCGCAAGATGCCCTGCCACCGCTGCTGGAACTTCCCGACCGGCGCGGCAGCATGGCCCCGGCGGTGACTTCGCAGTCGCTGGCGGGCACGACCGTGGACTGGCAGGGGCAGCCGTTCGCCATCGACGAAGCGAATCTAGCCGAGTGGGTCGAGAAGCAACTGCCGCCCGCCGGCATCCCCAAAGACGACGATGCCGCGCTGCTGGACTGGCGCAAGGAAGGCGACCTTTATCTCAACGAGCTTGAGACAGACCAGGTCTGGCCGGGCTACCGTTCTCCCACACCCGGCACACGCCCCCCGATTGCCTTCGACCCCCTCACCGGTAAGTTGGCCTATCCCTTGCTGCGTCCGCACCTGGGCAAGCGCCCGCCCTTTGCGCCCAACCATGGCCCCGCGCCTTTTCTCGACCCCGTGGTCCCAGGCGATGACCCGCCGGAGCCGGGAGGCAGTGGGCCGTGGAGCCTTTGTCCGGAGGGGACAACGGTCAAACAATTCACCATCCATGCCATCGAACTGCCCATCACGCTCAGTCTGCGCGCCAAGCGCAGTGATCCGGTCGGCCAACTCTATGTGCTCAAGCAGGAAGAGGAGGCTGTGCGCGCCAACCACGGGCGGCAGACGCCGCTTGCCATCCGCGCCAACGCCGGTGAGGACTGCGTAGATGTGATCTTTAAGAGCGAACTCAAAGACAACGGGGCCAACTATCTGCACAGCAAGGTCAGCCTCCATATCCACTTTGTGCAGTTTGACGTCCAAGCGAGCGACGGTGTGACCAGCGGGTTCAACTACGAACAGTCGATACGCCCCTTTACGGTAGAGGGCGAAACCTTGGCGGCGGGCGCATCTGCCGGAGATGCAGCAATTCTGTTGAGCAGTACGGAACGGTTTCAGCCGGGGATGCTGGTCGGCGTCGGCATGGACCAAGAGGCTACATTTGAAATCCGGCAGATCGCGGCCATTGACGGGAATACCTTGTACTTCAGAGAGCCGCTGGCGTTTGACCATGCGGTGGGCGAAACAGTCAGCACCGAGTTCTTGCGCCACCGCTGGTATCCCGATGTGCAGTTCGGCGCCGCCTACTTCCACGATCATGTCAGCGCGCTGACCTCCTGGAAACACGGTCTGTTCGGCGCGCTGATCGCCGAGCCGCCGGGCGCGACCTACCATGACCCGCACACCGGGGACGAAGCGCCAAGCGGCCCCATGGTGGATGTACATACGGACAGGGTGGTTTCGCCCGACATCCAGGGGAGTTTCCGCGAGTTGGTTCTCTTTGTGCAGGATGACAACCGCCTGACGCGCATCCCCGACTCGGCGGGCAGCGCCATCAACATGCGCGTGGAGCCGCCGGCAGCGCGCGGCGGAGACCCGGCCCAACTCTTCAGCAGCCGTCTCCACGGAGACCCGGAGACGCCGCTGCTCGAAGCCTATCTGGGCGACCCAATCGTGATCCGCAGTCTGGTTCCGGCCACCAATGACGTGCATACGCTGCATGTAGACGGTCACTGGTTCCGCGTCGAACCCTACAGCCTGACGTCGCCGCCGATCAATACGGTACATCTGGGCATCTCCGAACGCTACGACCTCATGATCCCGCGTGCGGGCGGCCCGCAGGCGATGCCGGGCGACTATCTCTATGCCAACGGGCGATCCTTTAAGCTGGCCGAGGGAAGTTGGGGGTTGATCCGCGTATATAGCGCAGGGGCCAACACGACACTGCAGAAGCTGCCAGGCCACGAAGAAACCCCAAAGGCAGCCACGGCTCTGTGCCCCGTAGATGCCCCGCGCATCCGTTTCGACGTGGCCGCGGCACAGGCTCCGCTTCCCATGCTGGGCGGCAAAATGGGAAAACTCTATGTGCTGCAGCAAGACAAACAAGCTGTGCAGGCAGGCGACCAAACTGCCGAGCCGTTGGTGCTGCACGTCAACGTGGGCGACTGTATTGAGCTACAGTTGACGAACGAACTTGCGGATGGCCCCGTCTCCTTCTATGTGGCCGGGCTGTCCGCCGATCCACAGACCAGCCTGGGCATCCAGGCGGGCTACAACCTCACCCAGACCGTTGCGCCTGGGGCAAGCCGTGTCTACACCTATTTTGCGCATCCGGAAGTGGGCGAGACCGTAGCGCTCGTGCGTGACGGCGGCAACCTGCTGGAGAATCCGGGCCAGGGCCTCTATGCCGCCGTCGTCGTCGGCGCAGCAGGCTCCACCTACAGCGACCCACACACCGGCGCAAGTCTGGATCCCGCGGCCGGCTGGAGCGTGGATGTCCATCCGCCGGCGGGGGACAGCTATCGCGATTTTACGCTCTTTATGCAGGACGAGGACGAGATCATCGGCACCGCGGTCATGCCCTATACGGAGCATGTGGACGGTGTGGTGGGGCTGAACTACGCGGCGGAACCGCTGGCGGCGCGGCTGAAGCAGGCGCCGAACCCAGCGACGCTCTATGAAAGCAGCGTCCACGGCGCCCCGGCGACACCGCTGCTGGAGACCTATGCGGGCGATGCCGTGCGCATCCATGTCTTGGCGCCATACAGCGAGCAGGCCCATGTATTTTCCTTGGAGGGACACCAGTGGCCGCTGGAGCCGGCGCGTGCCGGGTCCGATCTGCTGAGTTCGGTGCAGGTGGGTGCGTTGGAGGCAGTCACGCTCATACCTCAGCAGGGGGCAGGCGGAGCCGCCGGGTTACCCGGCGATTATCTCTATGGCGATCACCGTGAACCGTTGCGCGAGGCAGGGCTGTGGGGTATCTTTCGGGTCTATTCGAAAGACGGAGCGGATGCTGACCTTGTACCGCTGCCGGTGCGAGCGCAGGGGAGTGCCGGCAAATCCGGTTGAATGAGGGTATCAGGCAGGGCAGCCCTGCGGCAGAGTGGATCGGACAGGATTCGAACCTGTAACCAAGGAGTTATGAGCCCCCTGCTCTGCCGTTGAGCTACCGATCCGGGAGGAATGCTGCGGGGTGAGCGGGTAGCGGGAATCGAACCCGCGTCACCTGCTTGGAAGGCAGGAGCTTTACCATTAAGCTATACCCGCAAGGCTGGACCCGTGTCCAGAAAAGCCTAGAAAATTCTGAGTCGGGGAGATAGG
>JADLFO010000172.1 GCA_020845455.1 Caldilineaceae bacterium | reverse complement strand
GCAAGGCCGTGGGCTATGACTTTCTCGTCTTTGACACCCCGCCGCAGGGGCTGCTGCAGGAATGCGCCCTCTATAGCACCGACCGCCTGGTGATCCCGGTGCCCGTGGACTATCCCGGCATGGACGGCGCAGCCCAGTTCGTCCAGGTGGTGCAGACCATCCAGGCGCGCGAACATCTGCCGCCGCTTACGCGCTACTTTGTGCCCATGTTTGTGGACCTGCGCACCAGCGAGAGCAAATATAACCTGCGCCTCTTGCAAGAGCGCTTTGGCGACCAGGTCTTGACGCCCATCCCGGTGCGCACACGCATGCGCGAGGCGATCGCCGAGGGCAAGACGATCTTTGAATATGCGCCGGGCGAAGATATCGCCCTGCTCTATGCCGAACTCTGCACCCTGCTGGGGGCCGCCCATGGCTAGACCGTCGCAGCGCCGCGACCCGCTGGCGCAGAGCCAAACCCAGCCCGCGGCCATGGTGGTGGAGCAGGTGCGCGTCGAACTGCTCTACGACTACAGCCGGCTGCCCGCCGAACAGCGCAGCCTGGCCGAACAGGCGGCGCGCACCATCAAGCCGCGCCTGCGCCGCGCCGCCGAAGATATCTTTGTGATCGGCGCAGCGCTCAACGGCGTCAAGGCCGAACTGGAGCACGGCCGGTTTGGCGAATGGCTGGCCGTGGAGTTTGGCCTCTCGCCGCGCATGGCGCAGCATTTCATGAACGTGGCCACACGCCTGCAGGCCAAAAGCGAAAAGTTTTCGCTTTTGCCGCCCAGCACGCTCTATCTGCTGGCCGCGCCCACCACGCCCGAAGCGGCGATCCGCACGGTGGAAGCGCAGATCGACGCAGGCGAGCGCCCGCAGTGGGCGGGCGTGGCGCGCATTGTCGAATTGAGCAAGCAGGCGCAGCGCACCCCGCCCGCGCCCTTGCCCGCCGCCCAGCCCGTCGCACAGTCCGTCGCACAGTCCGAAACGCCGGTCGGAGCCTTGGCGCGCGAGGTCCAAGCGGCGATGGCGATCGTCCTCGAAGATACATTGACCCAGGCGCTGGCGCATCTCGACAGCATCCCCGGCGACAAAAAACCGGGCGAGCTGTGGGGCGTGTTGTTTCACAACAGCGAATACAGCCGCGTGCGCAACGAACTGGCTGCGCTGCTGCGCCAGGTCCAGGCCCTATCGTAAACGCCCCCTGCAAACAGAGGCTTTCTCCTCCCCGCGCCGCTTGCTCCAGCGGCCCTGTCGGCGCGGGGAGGGTTGACAGAGCTCGATAGTTGCACTATCCTGCTGGTGCAAATCGAGTGTAAGAAACTCCCCGCTAAAGCGGGGAGCGCCCTTGCGTCTTTTCTGTGGGGGCGCGCCGCTGCGATAGACAGCCGTAATAGACGGGCGTAATAGACGGGCGTAAAGGGGGAGATATGTCTGCCACAACCCAGATCAGCATCGGCCAGGTCAAGCGCGATATCTCTGAGCTGGTTAACCGCGTCGCCTACGCCGGCGAGCGTATCGTCCTCACCTCGCGCGGCAAACCCAAAGCAGTCTTGGTCAGCCTGGAGGACCTTGCACAGCTACAGCGCCCCCAAAGCAACCCCCCGCAGGCATGGCAGGCGTGGCTGGCGGAAAGCGCCCAATTGAACGAACAGATTCTCGCGCGGCGCGGGGGGCAAGACGTGGATGCCGATGCCGCCTGGGGCGCGGCGCGCGCCGAACTCGAGCAGCATGGCGACGCCGAGACCGCTCCAATACAGGCCCCAATACAGAACGACGCCGTGAAGAACGACGCCGTGAAGAACGACGCAAGCCGGAACGGCAAGCGAAAGCACGGCCATGCCGCCCGTCGTAGTTGACGCCAGCCTGATCTTCCGGCTTGTCGTGCCCAACGCGGCCCAGCCTGCCGTGCGCAGCCGCGTCGACGGCTGGATGCAGAGCGGCAGCACGCCGGCCGCTCCCACCCTCTGGCTGTATGAGATGACCTCGGCCCTGGTCAAGGCCGTACACCTCGGCGGCCTGACCGAAATCGAGGCGCGGCGCGGCTTGCATCTAACGCACAGCTTTCCGATAGACCTCATCCTGCCCGACGCGCGACTAAGCGAAGCTGCCTTTGACTGGGGCCGGAGGTTGGGACGCGCCAATGCCTATGACGCCTACTATGTGGCCTTGGCGCAGGCGCTGGGCTGCGAGCTATGGACCGCCGACCGCCGTCTGGCCAACGCCGTCCAACAGCCCTGGGTTCGCTGCGAAAGCTAGCCCGCCGACTCGCAGATCTCCAATGCCAAGCGTTCTACGAAGCCTTTCTGGCCTCGGCCGGTTCGTGGGCCGAGGTCGATATCCCGGATCTCAAGCTTTACCCGCACAGCTAAATAAGCGCCAAGGAGCCTGGGGCGCGGCGCGCGCCGAACTCGAGCATCTTGGCCAACGCCGAGACCGCTCCAATACAGGCCCCAATACAGAACGACGCCGTGAAGAACGACGCAAGCCGGAACGGCAAGCGAAAGCACGGCCCAGCCTGCCGTGCGCAGCGTCAAGGACATACCCCCTGTCTGAAGACAGGGGGTATGTCAAACCCCTAGCTCCGCCGTAAATGCGGCGATGAGGTCGGCGCAGACGGCTGTGAGACCGGCGAAGAAGCGCTCCCCTTTTTCGGCGGTCGCAGGCCGCGGGTCGCCAAATACGCCGCTTCGACAAAACTCATGCAACCGGATCGGCGTTAGCCCATAGTGCGCGGGAAAGACCGGATATTCGGCAACTGCCCGCGCCGCTTGGACCGTGTCGGGCGCACAGGCGAGCAGCATCGAAGTCTCAACCTCGTCGGCATGATAGAAACCGGGCGCAGCCGCCGCCGACTCACAGATCTCCAATGCCAAGCGTTCGAGTCCGGGATAGTCAAGCGCCAGGACGGGGAACCCCTGGCCGTGAAGGCCGCGCGCCGCTTGCTCCAGCGGGGCATGGTTGCCAAAATGACCGTTGACCACCACCAGCGCCCGCACGCCGCCCGCGGCCAAACTGCCCCCCAGGTCAGCTAAAATCGCCTGGACAGTGGCAAAGCTCAGCGAAACCGTGCCCGGATAGCCGCCGGCGCTCCACGTCTCGCCATAGGGAATGGACGGCAAGAGCAGCAGATCCAGCGCCGCGGCCAGCCGGCGGGCCAGTTCCCCGGCCAACAGCGTATCGGTCTGGAGGGGGGCATGGGGGCCGTGCTCTTCGTGGGCGCCAAAGGCCAGAATGGCAACGGGACGGCGGGCCAGAAAGGTTTGCACCTCCGGCCAAGTAGCGGTCGCGGCGTCGAGCATCACCGGTCACCCCGATTGCGGCGATAGGGGAGACCCAGCGCGGCCGGGTCGCCCGTGCGGCTGACAAAAAAGGCCAGCACAACCATGGTCAAAAGATAGGGCAGCATGAGCATGAACTGGAAGGGAATGCCGATGCCAAGCAACTGTGTGCGAAGTTGAAGCGCATCCGCCGCGCCAAAGAGCAGCGCTGCACCCAGGATGCCGAAGGGGTGGCGACGGCCCAAGACCAGGATCGCCAGCGCAATGTAGCCGCGGCCCGCCGTCATATTGTCCAGAAAAAGACGGGTGGCGTCGAGCGACAGATAGACGCCGCCCAACCCTGCAATCATGCCGCCGACGGCCAGCGCTGCATAGCGGACGCGGTGCACCGCGATGCCGAGCGTCTCCGCCGCTTCCGGATTCTCCCCGGTGGCGATGATGTTTAGCCCCCAGGCGGAACGAAAGATGATGACGGCTGTCAGCGCAACCAGACCATAGGTAAGATAGGTCAAGATTGACTGCTGGAAGAAAAGCGGCCCCAGCAACGGGATTTGGCTCAGGAATGGGAGATGGATGCGGGGAAAGCCCTCCACACGCGGCTGCGCATTGGCCCCAAAGATCACCCGGTAGAGAAAGCTGGTAATCCCCACGGATAGGAGATTGAGCGCAATGCCCGCAACCACTTGGTCCGCGCCCAGCGTGACCGTGAAAAAGCCCAAGAACAGACCCAGCAGACCGCCGGTGAGGACCCCGGCGATCACACCTAACCAGAGATTGCCGGTGTGGAACCCCACGACAAAGCCGCCCAAACAGCCCGCCAGCATGATCCCTTCGAGGCCCACATTGAGCACCCCGGCCCGTTCATTGTAGATGCCCCCCAGCGCGGCCAGCATGATAGGCACGGCCAGCCGCATGCCGGCCGCCAGAAATCCGGCGACAACCGTCGAAGTGACCCAACTCTCCATCACATCCATCGCGTCACATCCATCGCGTCACATCCATCGCGTCATGTTCATCACGGCTGCCCGGTCGGTTTTCGGGTCGGACGGAGCAGTTCAAAACCGCCCCGGCCAATCACAAAGATCACGATCAGATATTGCACCACGGTGACAATCGAACTGGGGACGCCGACCGCCGATTCCATCACGCCTGCGCCGACCTGGAGCGCGGCAAACAGCACCGCCGCGGCCAACACCGCCGCAGGGTTGAGTTGTCCCAACAAAGCCACCACAATCGCGGTGTACCCATAGCCGGGGGAAAGGTTTTCAATCATCCGCTCCTGCACACCCGCAACTTCGGTAAAGCCCGCCAGCCCCGCCAACATTCCGCTGACCCAAAAGGAAGAGAAGAGCAGCGCGGCGATCGGCATGCCGGCATTGCGCGCCGCCATGCGGTTCTTGCCCGCCACACGCAGGCGAAAGCCCCAGGTCGTGTGCCAAAGGAGAAAGTGGACCAGCGCTGCCGCCGCAAGCGCCAAAAAAAAGCCGGCGTGGAGACGGGTGCGCGACAGGATGGTGGGCAACACGGCCGCATCGGCCAGGCGCGCCGTTTGACCCAGAGGCGACCCCGGCTCCTGCAGCGGGCCATGCAGCAGCCAGCCGACCAAAAAGACGGCGATATAGTTCAACATGATGGTGTTGATAAATTCATTGGCGTTGCGCCACAGCTTGAGAAGAGCCGCAATCCCGGCCCACAGCCCGCCCGCGACCATCGCGGCCAGCATCATCGCGGCCAGAAGCAGGGGCGCGGGCAGTTCCGCCAACTGGAGCCCCACCCAGGCCGCCGCGACGCCGCCCAGAAAGATCTGCCCTTCCGCGCCAATGTTGAACAGCCCGGCCTGAAACGCCAGCGCAACGCCGATACCGGCCAGCGCCAGCGGAATGGTGCGCAGCAAGGTCTCTGCCATACTGTTGCGGTTGCCAAAGGCGCCGTCAAGCAGCGCCGCATAGGCTTCGATGGGGTTGACGCCGATGGCGAGCATCAAGAGGGCGCCTATGCCCAGGGCCAACAACACGGCTGCGATGTGGGGGATGAACGGCGAACGCCGCCGGCGGCGCGCGGCGCGCGGCTCCGGCGGGGTGTCGGGGGCCGGTTCCAAGGGAACTTCCTGCATCACGTCCGTCATAGCCGGTTCACCATTGGTTCACGGTTGGCTGCCGGTTGGCTGCCGGCCATCAACGGCCCCAGGGTTTCGCGGCTTGCCCGGCGGCGCGGCAGCGTGTCCATGATGCGGCCTTCATAGAGGACGGAAACCCGATCGGCCAGGGCCAGGATCTCTTCGAGTTCCGTCGAGATCAGCAGGATCGCGCTGCCGCGGCGGCGCTGTTCCAGGAGCATGGCATAGATATACGCGATCGCCCCGACGTCCAGCCCGCGCGTGGGTTGGTTGGCGAGGATCAGCCGCGGCGATCGGCTCAGTTCACGCGCCAGTACGACTTTCTGTTGGTTGCCGCCCGAAAGCGAACCGACCTGCTGCTGCACGCTGTGACAGCGAATATCATAGGCTGTGACCAGTTCCCGGGCATAGCGGCCCACCTGGCGGGCGTCAACAATCCCCCAGCGGGCAAAGGGGGCGCGGTTGCTGACAGGCAGCACAGTGTTATCGGCCAGGGACAGGTCCAGCACAAGTCCGACCTGATGGCGATCCGCAGGGATGTGGGCCACGCCCGCGGCAATGCGTTGGGCGGGGCTTGCCTGGGTGATCTCCCGGCCGGCCAGCGCGACGCTGCCCGCCGCAGGAACCAGCAGCCCCGCCAGCACATGGGCCAATTCGGTCTGCCCATTCCCATCAACGCCTGCAATGCCGTGAATCTCGCCGGGCCGGATGTCTAGGTCAATACCCCGCAGCCGCTCGACGCCGCGCCCATCGGTATAGTGCAGCCCCTTGACCCTCAGAAGCGGCTGCGGCGCGCCGCCCCCTGCAACCACTGTATCCCCCGCATCCGCTGTATCCTCTACATGAGGCAGATGCACCTCGCGGCCCACCATGAGATGGGCCAGTTCCTCGGGGTTTGTCTCGGCGGTGCGGCGCACCGCGACAACGCGTCCTTGGCGCAACACGACCACACGCCGGCTGATGGCGACGGCTTCGCTCAGCTTGTGGCTGATAAAGATGATCGCCTTGCCCTGCTCCGCAAGCCGGCGGATCACCGTAAAAAGGCCCGCCGTTTCTTGGGGGGTCAGCACCGCGCTAGGCTCGTCGAGGACCAACAGATCGGCCCCGCGCACCAACGCCTTGACAATCTCCACGCGCTGTTGTGCGCCGACCGAGAGCTGGTCAACGCGCGCCTCGGGGTCTACTTGTAGCCCATAGCGGTCGGCCAGACTGCGGATCTCGGCGGCCATGGCGCCCAGGTTGGGGAAGGGATAGCCGGCCCGGCGCAGCCCGATGCAGACATTTTGGACGACGGTCAGGGGGGGGATCAGCATGAAATGCTGGTGGACCATCCCAATCCCAAGCTGCATGGCCGCCACCGGCGAGGGGATGGCGACCGGGCGGCCCGCCATCCGGATCGTGCCGCTTTGGGGCTGCACAAGCCCGACCAGCGCCTTCATCAGGGTGGTCTTGCCCGCGCCGTTTTCGCCCACCAGCGCAACCACTTCCCCGTGCGCCGCCGCCAAGTTGACCTGGTCATTGGCCACGACCGAGCCGTAACGCACGGTGATTCCCTGCATTTCAAGCAGTAGCGAATTGCCGACCGGGTCCATGTGAAGCCGGGTCCGTGTGAAGCCGGCTCATCAAAAGGGGGTGCGGCTTGATCCGGCGTTCGCCGCACCCCTCTTCATGAGCTATTCGGCGGGGCTGGTATCTTCGGTCACGACAAATGCGCCCGCTTCAATGGCGGCGCGTTTGTCGTCAATCGCCTGCAT
>JADLFO010000171.1 GCA_020845455.1 Caldilineaceae bacterium | reverse complement strand
TCGGTAGCGAGACTGCTTGTGAACTCCAATCAAAGCCAACCGCCCAAGATTTCGGCTCAGACCAAACGTACCTGGCGGCGTGTACGCCATACCTTTTCGTCGGGCGGGGTGGCCTATCGCCGGCATCCCCAGAGCAAGGAACTGGAGATCGCGCTGATCGCCACCCACGGCGGCCGGCGCTGGCAGTTGCCCAAAGGCTCGCGTGAGGCGCAGGAGACCTCGATTGAGACTGCCCTCCGCGAGGTGGAGGAGGAAGTCGGGCTGCTTACGCAGCACGAAGCCTTTCTCCAGACGATTGACTATTGGTATTGGGACACCCACCGCAAAGAAGTGCCCGAGCTGGTACACAAGACGGTGGATTTCCACCTGCTGCGCGCGGTGGGCGGCAAACTCTCCGATGCCTGCTACGAGGTAGACGCCGTGGGCTGGTTTAGCTTCGAGGAAGCCGAGGCCATGCTCACCTTCTCCGGCGAACTGGACGTGATGAAGCTGGCCCACGCGCGCCTGGCGGGCGAGCCGCCGGCCTAACGCTGGTAGTCGCCGGCGGCACGGCTGCCATAGCCGGTCAACTCTACATAGCCGTGCCCCTGCACGGGCGCACCGGCCTGCGTCCCTGTCACGGTCACGGCCCCCTCCCAATAGACAAAACTCACGTCCATCTCTTGGTCGCGCGCCACCGGGAGCAGCGTTAGCTCCAGGTCGTAGGCGGGCAGATATACGCGCCAGCCGGAGGGGTAGGGGATGCCGGTGCGCGGGCTGGTCCATCGATCCAAAACCTCCAGCGTAAAATCGCCTGTGCCGATGGGCTGCTGCGTTCCGTCGGGCTGGACCAGCGTGCCTTCAAACTCGTCCAGCGCGCCGCCGTCCGCGGTGCGGATGCGGGCAAACATCAGGGCCAGGCCGTCTGCAGATTGCACGCCGTCAAGCTGCACGCTGAACCAATCCCAGCCCAGGGCATTGGCGCTGAGCGCGCTGGTGCCGAACTCATGGTCCATCCAACTACGGCCTGTCACCTGGACGCTGTGATCGCCCAGGGTGAATGTGCCGCTCGACGCCAGCCCGATCAGGCTGTAGTAATAGCTGGCGTTGCCCGGCTCCGGCCCTTTCCGGCTCAAACCCGCATCGCCGTGCAGCACCGGCGGCCGCGTCTCAACCAAGGTTAGCTCCAGACGGGCAGCGCTGCCATCCTCGTGGGTAGCCACGGCGCGCAGTTGCAGCGTATCAGGGGCCGTCTGCGTCGCCGACCAATCCTCCAACCAGACGGCGAAGGCAGGGTCCCCCTGAGCGCCCGCCAGCCCGCCCGCGCCGCGGCTGTAGCGTTCAAAGCTGACATGCTCGCCCGCCGGCCCGTCGGTCAGGGCAAAGTGCGCCATATAGACCTGGTTGGTCGCCAGGTCGGAGGCGCGCGGCGGCTCCTGCGGCGCGAGCGCGCTGCGGAAGACGGTGAACTGATAGCCATAGTCGTTGCCCTGCGCATCGCGCAGATTGCCGGTGAAATACCACCATTCGGTGCGATAGTCGGGATGGGGGCCATGGTCGCGCGGAAAGACCAGCGGCCGCGGCGCATAGGCGCGCGCAAACCCGGCGCCGGCGTCGCCGCTCAACGCAGCGACCACATTGGCCCCCGCGACCACGCCGGGGCCATCCGCCGCACAGCCGGTCAACCACACAGCGGCCAAGAGCAGCGCCGGCAGCCATAGACCCCGCTGCGGCCGGCCGCAGCGGGGCAATTTGAAGCGACGCCAGTTGAAGCGATGAGGGGTACAGATCATTGAAACCATGGGGCTGATTATGCCATACTCCGCCGCCGGCTTCAGTCATCTGCCGCCCCATCCCTAGCGTGGAAAGGCGCAGCGGGCTTATAATGCGAGACGCCATGCGTACAACATCCAATCCGGCCTCAACCGGCCCGACATCCGCTCCATCTATGCCCACCCGCTTCGCAGGCGCACGCCACTGGCTCGACCGGCTGCGCATCCTGGTCACCGGCGTCAGCGTGCAGACCAAGATCATGGGGATGGTGCTGGGGCTGACCATCTCGCTGGGCTTGGCCGTAACGCTGCAGGTGCGCGGGGTGATGCACGAAACGCTGCTGGCCGAACTAGACAACCGCGGCTTCTCTGTCGCCAGCGACCTGTCGGGCCGCACCGCCGCGCTGATCCTCGACAACAACCTCTATGGGCTAAACAACCTGCTGGCCGACACGCTGCGCAACCACCCCGACACGCGCTATGCCTTTGTGCTGGATGCCGACGGGCATGTGCTGGCCCAGACCTTTACCGAGCGCACCCCGGTCGAGGTGATTGTGATCAACCCAGTGCCGCCGGGCAACCAGGTGCGCCATGTCCATTACGAAGCTGCCGAGGGGCAGATGCACGACTTTGCCATGCCGATCCTCAACGGCAAGCTGGGCGTGGTGCGTCTGGGGCTGGCCGAAACACGGCTGCTGCGCATCATCGACGACACCACCGAGCGCATGTTGCTGACCACCGTCTTTGTGGCGCTGGTCGGCATCCTCGCCGCGCTGCTGCTCACCTGGCTGATCACCCGGCCCATCCTCGACCTGGTGACCACCACCGAACAACTGCGCCGAGGCGACCTGAGCGTGCGCGCCCCCCACTGGACCGAAGACGAGATCGGCGCGCTCTCCGATGCCTTTAACCAGATGGTAGAGGCGCTGGAAGACAGCCACCATCTGGTGGAACAAAAGGAGATCGCGCGCAGCCATCTGCTCTCGCGGCTGATCAGCGCCCAAGAGGAGGAGCGCAAACGCATCGCCCGCGAGCTTCACGACAGCGTCGGCCAGGCGTTGACCTCGATCCTGGTCAACATCAAGCTGTTGGACCAAAGCGCCGACCCGCAGACGCTGCACGCGCGCATGGTCGAACTGCGCCGCATCGTCGACGAAACGCTGGCTGCCGTGCGCCTGCTCAGCCGCGAACTGCGCCCCAGCACGCTCGACGACCTGGGTCTGGCTGCGGCGCTGGAACGCTATGTCAACGAGTTCGCCGTGCGCTACCCGCACCTCAATGTCGACCTGCACTGCACACTGCCCAACCGGCTGCCCTCCAACGTAGAGACCTCGCTCTACCGCATCATCCAAGAGGCGATGACCAACACGGCGCGCCACAGCCGGGCGAGCGCGCTCAGCGTGGTCGTCAGCCGGCGCGACGGCGCGGTCCAAGCCATCGTCGAAGACAACGGCGCCGGCTTTGACGTCGTCGCCAAACGCCGCGCCGGCAGCAGCGTGGGGCTGCACAGCATGATCGAGCGCAGCGAGCTATTGGGCGGCGCGATTGATATCGAAAGCAACGCAGACGGCACCACCGTCTATGTGGAGATCCCTGTATGAGCCAACCGATTCGCATTGTCGTGGCCGACGACCATGCTGTGCTGCGCGCCGGGTTGATGGCGCTGCTCAACGACGAGCCGGACATGGTGGTTGTGGGCGAAGCCAACGATGGGGACGAATGTCTGCGCGTGGCAAAAAATGTGACGCCCGACGTCATCCTGCTCGACATCAACATGCCGGGCGTCAACGGCCTCGAAGTGCTGCCCGTGCTGCGCCGCGCCCTGCCCCAAAGCCGAGTGCTGGTGCTGACCATGCACGACGACGAGACCTATCTGCGCCAAGTGTTGGCCGCGGGCGGCTCTGGCTATGTGCTCAAACAGGCCGCCGACAAGGAACTGCTCTCGGCCATCCGCACGGTACACAGCGGGGGCACGTTTCTTCATCCGGCGCATGCCCAGGCGCTGCTCACCCAGCCTGCGCCGGAGCCTGCGCAAAGCAGCCAAGACCCGCGGCTGGCACAGTTGAGCGAACGCGAGGTCGAAGTCCTGCGGCTGATCGCCTTGGGCTATTCAAACAAGGAGATTGCCGAGATGCTCTATCTGAGCGTGAAGACCGTGGAGACCTACAAAGCGCGCGTGATGGAAAAGCTGGAGTTGACCACGCGCGCGGCGCTGGTGCGCTTTGCGCTGCAACACGGGCTGATGGACGACCCGCAGGGGAAACGCCCTGCATAAAAAATGACCGGCACTTTTGAAGTGCCGGTCACGCCGATGTCAGATAATTTGTAGACGTTACGCTTGGCTGGGGGCCGGGCTGAGCGAGCCTTTTGCGCTTTCTTCCTTCAGCGGCCGGTTCTGCCAGGGCGTGCCGAGCAGGGGCAGCAGATAGCGGTCGACACCGATATAACCTGCGACCTTCCACGCCAGGACCAAGCTCATGGCTAGGACAAAGAGCACTGGGTTGGTACTGGCCGCGCCGGCCATCATGAAATTCCAGTTCATGAACGCCCCCATAAAGGCGGCGATGCCGGTGAAAATCCCCAGAATCAGGGCAATGCCGATCAACATCTCACCATAGGCGATCAACGGAGCCATCCAGCGGTAGGCTTCCATGTCCAGCATCCCCTGCAGGAAGCTCCGATACCAGTCGAAGGAAATCGGCGGCTTACCGGTTTCGGGGATCGCCACGGCGCCTGTCCAAAAGCCCTTGACGGCATCGCCGGTCTGGGTCCAAGCCGGGTTGCCCAGCTTGTGCGAAGCGGCATCGATCCATTTATAGCCGAGCCACAGCCGCACGACCAACCAGATCCAGGCGGCCCGAGTGTCGGAAAACAGGAAGCGGGCCAAGGGCGGGTCTTGCACAATCTCACGTTTGCGGGTGATCAACGCAGCCATTTCAACATCTCCTGATGGTTATTATAGTCGGGCATTCTGCCGACCCATGATCCGTACCTTCGAGTCCGTTGCTCCGACGTTGGCTCCGGTTCCTCATCTTGCATGTCCCGGTTCGTCGTTACGCCCCTACTATAGGATGGAACGGCTGCGGGCGGTAGCGGGAGATTCCCGCATCTTGGCACGCAGGCTGTCGGGAGAGTCACGCAAAGCGCTGTCAGGGAATTCCCTGACAGCCGCGCCAGCCCAATGCTTGCGCTGCGCTGCCAAAGGTTGTAGACTTGCAGCAGGCGCACACCGGCGTTCCGTCCTTGGTGCGCCCGGCCCCCGTAGACACCAGAAGGAGCAGCACAGTGGATGTCCTTGGCATCGACATTGGCGGCAGCGGCATCAAGGGCGCACCGGTGAACATCTTGACCGGCGAACTCAGCGCCGACCGTCACCGCATCCCGACCCCGGACCTCTCTACCCCTGAAAATGTGGCCGAAGTGGTGGCCGAAGTGGCGCGGCATTTTCAGTGGCAAGGGCCGATCGGCTGCACCTTCCCTGCGATCGTGCGCCATGGAGTGGTCTACACCGCGGCCAATGTCGACAAATCTTGGATCGGCGCCGACGCCATGGCGCTCTTTGAACGCACGACCCATTGCCCGGTGCGTGTGCTCAACGACGCCGACGCCGCCGGGCTGGCCGAGATGCTCGTGGGCGCGGGCAAACACCGCAAAGGCGTGGTCATCATGCTCACCTTCGGCACCGGCATCGGCTCGGCGATCTTTGTCGAAGGCCATCTGCTGCCCAACACCGAATTCGGCCATCTGCCCATCCGCGGCAAGGATGCCGAACATCGGGCGTCGGCCAAAGTGCGCGACGACGACAAGCTCAGTTGGGCGCAGTGGGCGGCGCGCGTCAACGAGTTCTTGGCTCAGATGGAATTCTTCTTCTCGCCCGACCTGTTCATCATCGGCGGCGGCGTGAGCAAGAAACAGCACAAGTTTATGCATCTCCTCAAGGCCGAGGCCGAGATCGTCCCGGCCCAACTGCTCAACGAGGCGGGCATCATCGGCGCGGCGCTGGCGGCGCGCGACCTAGTCGCGCCGCTGCACGCCGCAGCGGCAGCCACCCAACCGGCAGCCATTGAGCCGGTGCAGAGGCCGTAAACCGGCGCAGTTGCGCCTAGCCCCGTTTCTATTTTCCTTGCCGAAATCACAGGGCCGCGACATCTGTCGCGGCCCTGTCTCTAGGTCTGCCGGTCCGCCGTTAATGGGCGTGAGGCGCTGGGGTCGCGCCGGCAGAGGGTTGGGCGACCTGGCGCTTGCGACGGAGGAAGTCCAGCGCCTTTTAGTACACATCCAATTCAAAAGCTAGGGTGCTGTCACTTTGATCAGATTTTCACAAAGGCTCTGGATTCTGAGGCATCAGGGCTTGACGGATCACCCCAGGCTGGGTTAGAGTAGGGAAGTGTTTCATATTGTGGAATAGAATTTCAAAAAATGGACGAGACCGAAAGCTATCCCGGTACCCAAGCCGTCACCCGTGCCATCGCCCTGCTCAAGAGCTTCAACGCCGGTCAGCCCGAACGCAGCCTGGCGGAACTGGCCCAGGCCACCCAACTCAACAAGACCACGGCCTATCGCCTGCTGGCCGCGCTGGAGCATGAGCGGCTGATCACGCGCACCCAAACCGGGGCCTACCGCCTGGGGCCGGAGTTGATCGCGCTGGGCGGCATGGCGCTGCGCTCGCATGACCTGCGCGCCGCGGCCCGGCCCCTGCTCGAAAGCCTGGCCGAGACGACGGGCGAGACCACGACCCTGGAGGTCTTGAGCCAGCGCCAGGTCTTGGTGCTGGATGAGGTCTCCAGCCGCTATCTGGTGGGCATTTCGCAGGATGTGGGCAGCCGTCTGCCGCTGCACGCCACCTCCACCGGCAAGTTGCTGCTCGCCCATGCCGCGCCGGAGGAAGTCGAGGCCGTGCTGCGCGGCCCGCTGCCGCGGCTTGCGCCCTGCACCATCACCGACCCCGAACGGCTGCGCGCCGAGTTGGAGCAGATCCGCGCCCAGGGCTATGCCGTCGCCCAAGAGGAGCTAGAGGTGGGCTTTGTGGCGATCGCCGCCCCCATCCGCGGCCATGACCAGGGCGTGGTGGCGGCGATCAGCGTGGGCGGCCCCTCGCTGCGGCTGCAAGGGGAGCGCATTGCCGAAGTCGGGGCTGAAGTGCAGGCCGCGGGCCGCGCCATCTCGCGCCAGATCGGCTATCGCCCGGACTAGCCCTAGCGTTTGACCCTATATCTGGTTTGCGTTGTGACAGCCACCTGACCTCTGTGCTTGATCCTGTGCCCGATCCGTCCGGCTGTCGTCTGTTCAAAAGGAGAGATCCCATGTCCACGTCAACGGTCATCAACACGACGGTCATCAACACGACGGCCCAACCCGCTGCCGCCAACCCGGCTCCGCAAGCGCCGGTCATTCGGCGGCTCAATACGCCTGGCCCCAAGGCCCACAGCCTGATGGAACGCGACCGGCGGGTGATGTCGTCCGCCTATGGCCGCGAGCATCCTTTTGTGATGTCGCATGGCCGGGGCAGCGAAGTCTTTGACGTGGACGGCAACCGCTATTTGGACTTTGTCGCCGGCATCGCAGTCAACGCCACCGGTCACAGCCACCCCAAGGTGGTTCAGGCGCTGCGCGACCAGTTGGACCAATTCATCCATATTTCATCCGACTTTTACCACGAAAAGTGGATCCAACTGGCCGAAAAGCTGGACGAGATCGCGCCCTTTGCCGAACCGGCGCGCGTCTTTATGGCCAATTCCGGCACAGAAGCGGTGGAGGCTGCCATCAAACTGGCGCGCCACCACACCGGGCGCAGCCGCTTTATCGGCTTTATGGGCGCGTTCCACGGGCGCACGCTAGGGTCGTTGAGCTTCACCGCCAGCAAGACGGTGCAGCGTGAGCGCTACAGCGCCCTGGCCGATGTGACCCACATTCCCTACCCCAACCCCTACCGCCCCCTGCTCTTGAGCCAGCCCGGCGACGCCGATTATGGCGAAACGGTGGTCAACTATTTAGAGCAGGCAGTCCTAAAGACGGTCGCGCCGCCTACCGAGGTGGCGGGCATTCTGGTCGAGCCGATTCAGGGCGAGGGCGGCTATGTCGTGCCGCCGGACGGCTTCTTCCCGCGGCTGCGCGAGCTGTGCGACCGCTATGGCATCCTGCTGATCGCCGACGAGGTGCAGACCGGCATGGGCCGCACGGGCAAATGGTGGGCCGTCGAGCATTGGGGCGTGGAACCGGATATCGTTTGCAGCGCCAAGGGTATCGCCAGCGGCATGCCGCTGGGCGCGATCCTGGCGCGCGAGCGCGTGATGACCTGGCCGCCCGGCGCACACGGCAACACCTATGGCGGCAACCCGATGGCCTGCGCCGCCGCGCTGGCGACGATCGAGGTGCTGGAGCAGGGGGGCATCGAGAACGCCGCCGGCCAAGGTAGGTATATGCTGGATGCGCTGCAGGGGATGGCGGCGCGCCACCCGTCCATCGGCCAGGTGCGCGGCAAAGGGTTGATAATCGGCGCAGAGTTGGTCGCCGACCCGACGAGCAAACAGCCCGCGGTGGCGCTGCGCAACCGTGTCAAACAGTTGGCCTTTGAACATGGCCTGCTGCTGATCGGCTGCGGCGTCAGCACCCTGCGCTTCATCCCCCCGCTGATCATCCGCCGCGACGAGGTGGACGAAGGGCTGGCGATCTTCGAGCACGCGCTCACGCTGGCGGAGCAGGAATAGCGCCCCGCACCGCTACTCGACGACGATTCCCGCTAGGTCTTCCTCCGGCTGCGGATAATGCATCCGGAGGGAATCCAGCGTGTCAATCAAGACCTGAGAGACGACCAGGTTGCGATACCAGCGGCGGTTGGCCGGGACAATATACCACGGCGCGGCGTCGGTGCTGGTCCGGGTCAGCACATCTTCATACGCCGCCTGATACGCGGGCCACAGTCTGCGGTCTTCCAGGTCTTGTTTGCGAAACTTCCAACGTTTGCTGGGGTCGTCCAACCGCTCTTGCAGTTGCTTCTTCTGCTCGTCCTTGCTGATGTGCAGAAAAAACTTGCAGATGGTCGTGCCTTCGTCGGTCAACATCTGCTCAAAGGCGTTGATGTGCGCATAGCGCCGTTCCCAGACCTGCGGCGGGGCCAGTTCATGCACGCGCACAACCAGAACATCCTCGTAATGGCTGCGGTTGAAAATGGCGATCTCACCGCTGCCCGGCGTGCATTGATGGATGCGCCAGAGAAAGTCATGCGCCAGTTCCTCCGGCGTGGGCACGCCAAAGCTGTGTACCTTGACACCCTGGGGGTTCACCCCTTCAAAGACATGGCGGATCGTGCTGTCCTTGCCGCCGGTGTCCATCGCCTGGAGCACGATCAGCAGTTTGTGAGTATGCTGCGCCCAGAGCAGTTCCTGCAGCGCTTCCAGCCGCTGGTTGAGCGCGGGCAGCAGGGCTTTGCCCTCTTTCTTGCTGCCGTCAAAGAGGGCCGTTTCGTCGGGGTCCCATTCGTCCAGCCGGATGATTTGGCCGGTCCGGACTCGATAGCGTTCGATTCCATCCATGAGGGCATGCTCCCACTCGGCGAGGCGATCGGTAAGGCGGTTCGCCAGGTTTGTGCAGAATTTGACTCCGTTGGGATACCGGCGCGCGGCGGTCGTGCTGCTGTGACCCTGTCGTCAGTCTAGCGTAGCCGCGCTGCGCTTGTCGGTAAGCACGCTTCTTGCAGCCTGCGGGACAGCCAACCCGTCTACACTTGGCAGGAGAAGAAACAGGAGGAAAAATGTCCAACGATCCCACGGTTCTCTACAGCGTTGCCGGCAATACCGCCACCATCCGGCTCAACCGGCCCGACCGCCGCAACGCGCTCAACGCCGAGTTGCTGGCTGCCCTGGCGGCCGCCTTGACCCAAGCCGCCGGCGACACGTCCGTGCGCGCCGTGGTGCTGGCGGGCGAGGGCAAGGGCTTTTGCGCTGGGCAAGACCTGGCCGCGCTGGGCGGCGCCGCCACCGCCGACCAGGTGCGCCAGATGATCCGGGACTATTACCGCCCGGTCATTTTGCAGCTCTGCACCATGCCCAAGCCGGTTATCGGCGCCATCAGCGGCATCGCGGCGGGCGCGGGCGCATCGCTGGCGCTGGCCTGCGACCTGCGCGTCATGGCCGACGACGCCGCGCTGATGCAAGCCTTTGTCAACATCGGCCTGGTCCCCGACGCCGGCTCTACTTGGCTGCTGGCGCGTCTGGTGGGCTACAGCCGCGCCTTTGAGATGGCCGCCACCGGCGCGCGCATCCCCGCCGCGCGCTGTCTGGAGTTGGGGCTGGCCAACCGCGTGACCTCGGCCCCAGGGCTGTTGGAAGAGGCGCAGGCCTGGGCCGCCCAGTTGGCCCAAGGCCCCACGCTGGCTATCGGCCTAACCAAACAGCTTCTACATCGGGCGCTCACCCACAGCCTCGACGAGATGCTCGACCTGGAAGCCGAGCAGCAGGCCGTCGCCATCCGCAGCGCCGACCATGCCGAAGGCGTCGCCGCCTTTCGCGACAAGCGCGCGCCGCGCTTTCAGGGCAACTAGCCGGACACAGACAGAACCCGGCAGAGAAAGCCGCACCCATGACCCACCCACTCGACCAATTTCGTCTCGACGGCAAGGTGGCGCTGATCACCGGCGCGTCGCGCGGCATCGGCGCAGCCATCGCCCAGGCCTATGCCGCCGCCGGAGCTAAGGTCGTGCTTGCCGGCCGCAAACAGGCCGGCCTGGACGAAATCGCCGCCGCCATCCGCGCTGCAGGCGGCGACGCGCTGGCCGTCGCCGCGCATACGGGTGATGCCGCGGCAGTGACGGCGCTGGCGGCGCAGGCCGCGGACCGCTTCGGCGGCATCGACATCTTGGTCAACAACGCCGCCACCAACCCCCATTTTGGCCCGCTGCTGGACGCCGAAGAAAGCCATTGGGACAAGACGATCGACGTCAACGTCAAGGGCTATATGCGCCTGATCCGCGCCTGTGTCCCGTCGATGCGCGCCCGCGGCGGCGGCAAAATCGCCAACATCGCCTCCATCGCCGGGCTGCACCCGCAGCCGGGCATGGGCGTCTACTGCGTGAGCAAGGCCGCGGTGCTGATGTTGACACAAGTGTTGGCCGCCGAGCTTGCGCCCGACAACATCCAGGTCAACGCTATCGCCCCCGGCTATGTCAAGACCCGCTTTAGCCAAGCGCTGTGGGACAACCCGGCGCTGAACCAGGCGCTGCTGGCGCAGATCCCGCAGCGGCGGCTGGCCGCGCCCGACGAGTTGACCGGCATCGCGCTCTATTTGGCCGCGCCGGCCTCCAGCTATACCACCGGCGCGGTCTTTGTGGTGGATGGCGGCCACCTGGCGGGCAACGCCGTCGAGCTTCCCGCATCCCAGGAGTAGGACAAGCCATGAACACCCGTCTTGCGGCTACCCGCGATCTGATCCGCCTCAACATGGACCTGGCCTACGCCATCATGCTGACTACGGCCAGCCGCCGCCGCCACGGGCCGCGGCGCAGCCGGTGGCCCTGGTGGTTTGAAAGCATCCAACAGATGATGGCGCGCTCCACGCCGGGTGTCGGCGACATCGTGGCCGACGAGATCCGCGCGCCGCTCGACCGCGCCACGCGGCTGCCGCTGTGGCCGCGCGTCCACATCCAATCTGTAGAGGTCAACGGCCTGCCCGCCGAGTGGATCACCGCCCGCAGCCCCAACGACCGCGTGATCCTCTTTTTGCATGGCGGCGGCTATGTCTCCGGCTCGCCGCGCACCCATCGCACGCTCACCGCCGAACTCGCCAATGTGACCCAGGGCCGGGTGCTGGCCCCTGCCTACCGGCTGGCCCCGGAGGCGGCCTACCCCGCCGCGCTCGAAGACGCCTGGGGCGTCTATTGGTGGCTGCTCGACCAAGGCGTGCCCCCCTCGCGCATCGTCGTGATGGGCGATTCGGCGGGCGGCGGGCTGACCATTGCCCTACTCGTGGCGCTGCGCGATGCCGGGCTGCCGCTGCCCGCGGGCGCGGTCGGGCTGTCGCCCTGGGTCGACCTCGCCATGACCGGCGCCACCTTACAGACCAATGCCTCGACCGACTACATCAACGAGAATGTGCTGCGCGCCTCGGCGCGTATGTACTTGGACGGCCGCAGCCCCCAAGAGACGCCGCTCGCCTCACCGCTCTATGCCGACCTGCGCGGCCTGCCGCCGCTGCTGATCCAGGCGGGCAGCGCCGAGATGCTCTTGGATGATGCGCTGCGGCTGGCCGCAGCCGCCAAGGCCGCAGACGTGGACACGACACTGGAAGTATGGGATGATATGATCCACGTCTGGCATTTCTTCTACCGCATCGCGCCCGACGCGCGCCAGGCGATAGACCACATTGCCGACTTTGTGGCGCGCCAGGCGCCGGTTGCCCCGGCGCAACTGCGCTGGCCCAAACCGCGCCCCAAGAAACAGGCCGGAAAATGGCCCAAGCGACGAAGGTAACGCGCCCATGCCCAACCCACGCCTGACCATCATGCAGGCCGACATCACCACGCTGGCGGTCGACGCTATTGTTAACGCCGCCAACGAAACGCTGCTGGGCGGCGGCGGGGTCGACGGGGCGATCCACCGCGCCGCCGGGCCGCAACTGCTGGAGGAATGCCACACGCTGGGCGGCTGCGCCACCGGCGACGCCAAGATCACAGGGGGCTACGGGCTGCCCGCGGCCCATGTAATCCACACCGTCGGGCCGGTCTGGCGCGGCGGCAGCCACGGCGAGGCCGAACTGCTGGCAAGCTGCTACCGGCGCAGCCTGGAAGTCGCCGTCACCCACGGGCAGCGCACGGTCGCCTTCCCCGCCATCAGCACCGGCGTCTATGGCTACCCGCTGGAGAAGGCCACCCGCATCGCGCTGCGCACGATCCTCGACTTCCTGGCCCACGACGACACGCTGGACGAGGTGATCTGCGTCTGCTACAGCCGCGGCGACTATGCCGTCTATCAGACAGAGCGCGCCCGGATCGACCCGTAAGGGGAGCGAACCCATGGCCAAACAAAAACCCGCCGCGGCGGACAGCGCCGGGCGGCGCACAGTCTATTCCACCGACCCCAAGCCGGAACCGGCAGAGGCCGCGCCCACGCTGCCCGCCAACCCGGCTGCGCCGCTGCGCACCCGCCAGCAAAACATCCCCGTCTTGGTCACGCTGGAACGCAAAGGCCGCGGCGGCAAAAGCGTCTCGGTGATCAAACAGGTGATGAGTCCGCCGCAGGGCAAGCAAGCGCTGCTCAAGCTGCTCAAGACGCGTCTCGGCACAGGCGGCACGCTCAAGGACGAGGAGATCGAGATCCAAGGCGACCACCGCGATACGATTGTCGCGGTACTGAAGGAACTCGGCTATCAAGCAAAACGGGCCGGAGGGTGACCCCCCGCCCGCCGATTTAGCGCATACTCTTGCCCACGTCTTGGCCGCCGGCAATCTTTTTGCGCTTGTACGCCCCCTCGCCGGTGTGGGCGTGGATGACCACGTTGCGCCCGACCGTGATGCCCTCCGGCACGACGCTGCGTTTGCCGACCAAGGTGATGCCGGTGTTGATCTGCTCCGGCTTTGCGATATTGGGCGTGTTGTCGTCGCCGTCGCCCACGCGCGCGCCCGCGCCGATCTGCACAAACTTGTCGACGATGCAGCGGTCCACCACCGCGCCTGCCTCGATCACCGTGTCGCTCAAGATCACGCTGTCGCGCACGACCGCGCCTTCGGCCACATAAACCCCCGGCGAAAGCACGCTGCGCTCGGCGCTGCCATCCACGCGGCAGCCGTTGGAGATCAAGTTGCCCGCGATCTGCGCCTTTGGCCCAAGCTTGGAAGGGGCGCGCTCCTCGCTGCGCGTGTGTACCACCCACTCTCGATCATACAGATCAAGCGCCGGGCTTTCGGCCAAGAGGCTCATGTTGGCCTCCCAATAGGCCTGCACCGTGCCCACGTCGGCCCAATAGCCGGGGAAGGTATAGGCCATCACGCGGTGCGAATTCTCCAGCATGGCAGGCAGCACGTCTTTGCCGAAATCCACATGGGCGCTGCGCTCCAGCACATCGATCAACACTTCCTTGCGAAAGATATAGATGCCCATCGACGCCAGCGTTTCGCGCGCGCGCTTGGGTTTTTCTCGAAATTCGACGATGCGTCCGGCGTTGCTCACCGAGACGATGCCAAAGCGATACGTCTCATAGGGGTTGACGCGGCGCACGGCCACCGTGAGATCGGCGGTGCTCTGCACATGCTGATAGAGCATGGGCCGGTAGTCCATCAGATAGATGTGGTCGCCCGCCAGGATCAGGACATGCTCCTCGCTCTGCCCCATCACAAAGTCCAGGTTGCGGCGCACCGAATCCGCCGTGCCTCGCTGCCAGTCGCCATAGGGGCCGCCGCGATAGGGCTGGAGCAGCCGCACCCCGCCGCTGGCCCGGTCCAGATCCCAGGGCTTGCCGATGCCGATATGGTCGTTGAGGCTGCGCGGTTTATACTGCGTCAGCACGGCGACATTGTAGATATCGCTGTTGACGCAGTTGCTTAAGGGAAAATCGATCAGGCGAAACTTGCCGCCAAAGGGAACCGACGGCTCCGAGCGCACCTCGGTCAGCACGCTCAAATCTTCGCTGGAACCACCCGCCATGATCATGGCAAACGCGCGGGTCATACGCTACCCCATATGCTCAACGTGATGCTCATCGTTCGATATTTGATCAGGTTGCACCCTTGCGCCGTGACACCGCTTGTAGGTGTGGTTTTCGGTGTCGCCTGGGGCGCAGGCTTCTCTCTGCCGGGCTTTGCGTTCTTGGCGACCTCTGCGGTTCATCTGTCTGCAAGCCGGCAACGTGTGCGATTCAGATCGTCGCGCCGTCGGCGACGATGCCGTCTTGCGGGAAGGCCGTCTCGTCGCGCCCGCTGTTGATCAGCACATTGCGCCCCACGCGCGCGCCGTCGGGGATATAGGTCCCCTTGCCGATCACAGTAATGCCCGCGGTGAGACGGTCGGGCATCTGCTGATTGGGCACAGCCTCATCGCCGGTCCCGACCACTGCGCCTGTGCCGATCATCACCTGCTTGTCGACCACCACTTTGTCGAGCAGCGCGCCAGGGCCGATCCAGGTATCGTTCATCACCACGCTGTCTTTGACCACCGCGCCGGGGCTGACATAGACGCCGGGGCTGAGCACGCTGTTGACCACCATGCCGCGCACCACGCAGCCGTTGGAAACCATACTGCTCACCGCCTTGGACTGCGGGCCAAACTTGGCCGCGGGGCGCTCTTCCGAACGCGTATGGACAGGCCAGTGGTCGGTATAGAGGTCGAGCGCCGAGTCGGGCTTGAGCAGGTCCAGGTTGGTCTTCCAATAGGAATCCACCGTACCCACGTCAACCCAATAGCCCTCAAAGCGGTAGGCCATCACGCGGTCGCCGGCCGCGATCATGGCGGGGATCACGTCTTTGCCAAAGTCGATGCGCGGGCTTTCTTTGCCGCCCTCGGCCAGCCGCCGCTCCAGGCTCAGAGCGTTAAAGACATAGATGCCCATCGACGCCAGGTTGCCTTTGTCGCGTTCCTTGGGCTTTTCATAGAACTGCACAATGCGCTGGTCTTCGTCGACCTGCATGATGCCGAAGCGGTCGGTCTCCTCAATCGGCACAGGCATAACGCCGATCGTCAGGGCAGCGCCGGTGGCCCAGTGATGTTCCAGCATGGGCATATAGTTCATCTTATAGATATGATCGCCGGAGAGGATCAAGACGGTATCGGCGCGGCTCTCCCAGATAAAGTCCATGTTCTGCAGAATCGCATCCGCCGTGCCGGCATACCAGCGCTGGCCCTTGCGCTGTTGATAGGGTTGGAGCAGCCGCACCCCGCCGTGGCTGCGGTCGAGGTCCCACGGTTTGCCGATACCGATATGCTCGTTGAGGCTGTGCGGGCGATACTGTGTCAACACGCCCACCGTATAGATGCCGCTGTTGACACAGTTGCTCAGGGTGAAATCAATAATCCGAAACTTGCCGGCAAAGGGCACTGCCGGCTTGGCGCGTGCTTCAGATAAGACGGTGAGACGAGTTCCTTCGCCGCCCGCCAGGATCATCGCGACTGTTTTCATGGGTGCGCTCGCTAATTGACGCCGGGTTTACAGAGGATCAACGGATATACCTTTATACTAACCCATGTTAGGGCTTTGTTCAACCGCATCGCAAACCGGCGTCACGCTCTCGCCCAACCTGCATCGGCAGGGTCGCATCGCCCGCCGTGCGGCGTGATATTTGGGCAAGTCTAGGGGTGCCGGTATACTATTAGGTCGCGATTTACGTCAACATCGAGCAGCGGGAACGCGGGGTCGAGATCGCCGCGGTTCATCTTTACTCAGACGGCTCATGCCGCCTGATGGGTTTTGAGGGCGATGGTCACTAATTGCACACCGCCTTCCATGACTTTCATTGAGCGATTACTCTTTTATCTATTTCACACTTACCCATTTCTCACTTACAGGAGGAAAGCGTGCTGCAACGCCAAACCCAAACAGCAGCTTTCTGGCGCGACCAGTTTGAGGTCGCCTCAAGCGATCTAGACTTTCTCTATACCTTGCTCTTGGATGCCCAGACGCCCAAGACTCTGGAGGAATTGTCGCTGGCGCTGATCCAGGAATATATGCGGCGGGAAAATTCCAAAATCGAGTCCGAATTGGCCAAAGGCAAAGTCTATCTGCCCAAGGAACGCTATGAAGTCGGCCAGACGCTGGTCTTTCCGGCGCTGGACTTCGCCACCGGCGAAGTAGTCGACGTGCGGACCGGGCAGAACCCCGAACACGGCGACTTTGAGGTGATCAAGGTGCGATTTGCCGCCACCGGCCAACCGCGCGAATTTGCCGCCGGCCTGCAGAGCGCCCACCGGCTCAACCAAACCAACGGCGACCGTTTGATCCACGACGAGGCGATGCTCTCCGCCGAGGAGGTCTATTCGCTCTATGCCGGCGAGATCGACGAAAGCATCCTCTATGCCCTGGAGGAAGGCGAGCGCAGCGAAGAGTTTGTCCAGGTCGGCGACCAGTGGCTGCTGGCCGATATGCTGGCCGAAGTGCATGTCGGCCATCTCAACATCGCCGAAGCGTTGATCGAAGTCAAAGGCGGGCCGCTCACCACCGACGAACTCCTGGCCGATGTCGAGTTGGATGCAAACGCCGGCCTCTCGATGCAGCGTATCAGCCTCGAACACGCGCTGGCCAAAGACCCGCGCTTTGACCGCGTTCAGCGCGACGGCGAACCGGCCTGGTTCCTGACGCGCATGGAATCTGCCGAGGTGATCAAAACGCCGCCGGCGCTGCGCCCCACCAGCGTGCGCTACAACCGCGCCCTACTCAGCGTCGAACTGCTCCAGACCGAATGGGAGTTGGACGACGAATGGGGCGAAAGCACGCTCAGTTCCGAACTGCCCACGATCGTCCCCAATACCAGCCTCACGCTCACCTATCCGCACCGGCGCTGCGGCACGCTGCCCCTCAACGGGCGCACGCGCAGCTTCTTCCCCACCGGCGGCGGCAAAGCGACCATTCAATTCGTCGATGGCCGCTGGAGCGCCCAGTACACCGGCTGGGTGGTCAACGAAGGCCGCTATGTCACGGGGCTGGGCAAGTGGATGGAAGACCACGCCCTGCCCGTCGGCGCGATCATCACGCTGGAGCGCACGGTGAACCCCGGCGAAATCCTGGTGGATTTCCGCACCCGCCGCCCCAAGCGCGAATGGGCGCGCATCGCCACGCCGGACCTTGACGATCTGCGCCTGACCTTCGAGATGAACAAAATCCAGGTCGCCTGCGAATATGACGAGGCCATGATCGTAGCCGACGCCGACCCGGAAGCCATCGACCAACTACGCGAAAAGCTGGTCACTGCCGGCGTGGAACTGCCGGAGATCGTCGAGCAGATCGTGCCGGAACTGACTAAGCTCAACCCGGCAGGGACTGTCCACGCCAAGACTGTCTATAGCGCGGTCAACATTGTGCGCCGCTGCCCGCCCGGCCCGATCTTTTACCTGCTGATCAGCAACCCGCGCTTCCGCGATGTCGGCGGCGGTTTTTTTGCGCTGGCCTAGCCCGGTCGCTGCCTAGGGAGAACTCTCATGAGCCATACGGTTACACTGCGGCGTATCACCCGTTTCCGCCCCACGCTCGACACCAAGTTCCATATCGACTATGCGTGGTGGGACCAAAGCGGGCGCGACTTCCGGCTCTATCTGCGCGACCAGTTGTGCGATGAATGCCGCGAGCGTTTCGCCGACCATCAAAACACGGAGAATGTCGACTGGGTGGACCCGGACACCGGCGAAGTCCACCAGACTGACGCCCTGCGTGAATGTCTGCGCACGCGCTGCGCCAACGACCCGGACTATATCAACGAGCGGCTGCCGTTGGCCTCGGCCTGCTTCCGCATCTTTCTCGCCAACAACAATGCGCCGCTCTCGCCCAATGAGCTGCACCAGCTTCTGCCCTGGCTCTCGGCAGAACTGATCCTGCGTACCTTGGGCGGGGAGCGCGTCTATCTGGGGCTGCGCCCGGCAGACATCTAGGGGGCCGCTAGACAGCGTTTCCACGCTGTTCCAAGATCGGACGGGGCTGACAGCCTATACCGTCAGCCCCGTTTTGATTGGCTCGCTTGCCGTCGGGGGCTATACAACCTATGCCGATAGCTCCCGAAGGACTACACGCTACGGCTGCGCCGCGCACGCCGCCGGAGCTAACGCACAGGCTTGGTCCGGCACAGGCGGCGGGCCGATCTCCACCGTCCCGACCACCCGTTCATCGCCGCTGCCATCCGCCTGCGGCACGCGCGCTCCCGTAGCGGGATCGTACAGCCCTATCACGACTGACCATTCTCCCGGCCGCTCTCCTGGCTGCGCCGTCTCCGGCACGCGCAGTTGCCGCCAGTCGGGCAGGTGGTCGCGATCCGCGAAATCGGCCGGGGTCGTATAGCCCACCACCAGCCGCGGCGTCCCGTCCTGCTGGTCTTGGTTCTCGCCGTCCTGACGCAGATGTACAAACGCCGCCAGCCCGTCGGGCCAGGCCGCGGGCTGCCAGTCGAGCCAGAGGTCGAGCGGCGCGCCGGGCCACAGGGGAGTCTGCGGCAGCCAGGCCGTCACCGCCAGGTGGCCCTCTGGGTTCATGAACTCGGCGTGGGCCGCCGTGACCGGCACGCCTAGCGCCGCGCCGAGGCGCGCGCCCCAGCCGCGCTGGTCGATCAGCCCGTCCAGCCGCATCAGATCGCCGGCGCGGTCGCGGCCATAGAGCGCGGCCAGCGCCGTCTGTGCAGTGCCCGCCGGCGCGCCCGCCACCGGCTGTGCCAGCCCCGGCGTGATCTCCACCACTGCCCCCCAGGCGCGCGGCAGATAGAGCGGCAGCGTCGTGATGCGGATGCGGTCGCCCGGCTGCCACTGCGCCGGCGGCAGCCAAACCAGCGCCGGCGGCGTGGCGTCGGCAAAACGATAGAGCGTGTTGCCCGCCGGGTCGCGCAGCGTCATCTGTGGGGCCATGGTGGTCGGGTCAAAGCCGCGGCCTACCCGCCACTCGCTGGTTACCTGCGTCTGCCGCCAGCGCGGCCAATCGCGCGCCGTCACCGCCGCCAAGCGCAGCGGCGACTCACCCTCCACCGGCCCCGGGCTGCGCACAAAGCTGTAGAACGCCTCTGGGATCGTCTTGGCCGCCGCGCCCTTATGCAGCAGCAAAAAACCGTCAGCGGCGTCGACTACGCCCCACCCCCCCGCCAGCATCGCCTCCACGCGCGTGCGCACGTCGCCGGGGGCCATGTCGGTGGCTGTAGTCACGTCAAGCAGCGCCCACTCCGCCGCGGCGGGCGGCTCCAGCCCCAGCGGAAACTGGTAGGCAAAGCGACGCAGGCTGACATGCGGATGTACCGCCGCGGTTGCGGTCACGGCGGCATCGCGCGGCAGTTGCGCCGTAAAACGCGCCAGCAGCCGGTGATGGGCGTCGACCGGCGTGGGGTCATAGGCCGCGCCGCCCGGCCCGCGGCCCGCCGCCACATAGCTGCCCACAGCCCAACCGGCGATCCACAGCCCAAGCGCCAGCGCGCCCAGCGGGCGCAGCGCCGTGGCAGAATTGCGCGTCAGCGCCACCGCGGCCATGGTCAGCGACGACGCCGCGGGCAGATGTTGAAAACTGCCCGACGTGCGGTTGAGCCGCCCCGCGGCCACACGCCACAGCCGCGCCAGCCCAAAGGCTGCGGCCGCCGCAAAATAGGCAACCACCGGCGCGCTGTAGTGAAAGTCGCCGTAATATTGCGCCGGGTAGGCGCTGAGCAGGTTGGCGAGCAGCACCGGCGCGCTGAGCAGCAGGAGTTCGGGGGCCAGCAGCGACAGAAAGCCGTAGGGCGCAAGCAGACCGCGCAGATAGGCCGGCCGCGCCGGTTCGGTCGCCACCGCCCAGACGAGCCGCGGCCGCGCCCAAAAGCTGCGCACGATGTCCACGGGGGAATCGCCCAGCGCGCCATAGCGCCGGAAATAACCGCTCTCGGCCACGCCGTAGACCTGCACGGCGTGCGCCGGGACGATGACAAAGGTGGCGACATAGAACCAGGCCAGGCTCGCCAGCGCCAGCCCGCCGCCCAAGAGCGCAGGCCCCAACCCTCTGCGCTGCACCCAAGCGCCGCGCCACGCCATCCACACGCCCAGCCCGGCGGCCAGCAGCGCCATCTCCTCCTTCACCGCCGCCACCAAGATTACCGCCGCGGCCGCCTGTCCCCAGCGCCGCGCCTCCACCGCCCACAAGACCCACAGGATCAGCGGCACAGCCAGGGGCGCGGCGTGAAACTCGGTCAGGACCGCGGACTGAAGCTGCGGCGTCAGCAGATAGGCCGCGGCCAGCGTCAAGGCCAGCGGGCGCGTCAGTTGGCGCAGCGGCTCCCACTGCCAAATCCGGCCGCGCGCCGCCGGCGGCAGCGTATCGTCCAGCAGACGCAGCGCCAGCACATAGAGCGGCCACGCACCCACTGCCACCGCCGCCACCTGGAGCAGCAGCAGGGCGCGCACATCTTCCCACAGCCACAAGACCGGACTGATCAGCGCCAGGATCGGCTCGACGTGGTCGGTCATGCGCGTGGCGATAAAACCGTTGTCGGTCGTCTCGACAAAGCGCCCGCGGCTGCTGTTCCAGACCGCCTGTGCGATCTGGCCGAGGTCGGCCTTGTGGGTGCGCATCCCGGCGTGCTGCGCCAGCGCCAGCCTGCCAAAGACGGCGGCATAGATCAGGATCAGGGCCGCCAGCGCCACGCCATAGCCGTCAATGGCAAGACGGGGTCGCCGCACCGTGTCTGGAGAGGGTCGGGGCGGGCGCGGGGAGGTCACAGGTCAGGCCGCGGTCAGGGGCTGCGCCGCGGCCAGCGCAGCCGCCACGGTGCGCGCCTGTTCGACGCTCAAGAGCGGGTGCATGGGCAGCGACACGATCTCGCCGGCCAACTGCTCGGTCTGGGGCAGATGCGCCTGCGCTTGGGGCAGATGGGCGTAGGCCGGTTGGCGGTGGATGGGGACCGGATAGTGGATGCCGCTGCCGATGCCCGCGGCCTGCAGCCGGGCGCGCACGCCGTCGCGATCCGCCACGCGCACGACATAGAGATGATAGACGTGGCGGCAGCCGGGCCGCTCCACCGGCAGCGCCGCGCCGGGCGGCAACTGCGCCGCATAGACCGCGGCCAAGCCGCGCCGCGCCTCGTTCCAGGCATCCAGATGAGGCAGTTTGGCGCGCAGGATGGCGGCCTGCATCTCATCCAAACGGCTGTTCATGCCCGGCGCTTGCGAGACATAGCGCGCCTGGGGTGTCCAGCCATACTCTCGCAGCAGCCGCACACGCGCCGCCAGGTCCGGGTCGGCGCTGATCACTGCGCCGCCGTCGCCCAGCGCGCCCAGGTTTTTGGTCGGGTAAAAAGAGAAGCAGCCCAGGTCGCCCCAAGCGCCGACATGCCGCCCGCGGTAGATCGCGCCGTGCGCCTGGGCGCAGTCTTCGATCACGCGCAGCCCGGCGGAGCGCGCTACCGCCAAGATCGCCTCCATGTCGGCAGGGTGGCCGTAGAGATGCACGGGGATCACCGCCTTGGTGCGCGGGGTGATGGCCTCGGCCAGCGCTGCCGGGTCGAGCGTGTAGGTAGCGGGGTCCACGTCGACAAAGACCGGCGTCGCCCCCGCCAGCATGATGGCGGCGGCAGTCGCCACCGCGGTATGCGCCACGGTGATCACCTCGTCGCCGGGGCCGATGTCACAGGCCCACAGCGCCAGATGCAGCGCATCCGTGCCGGAGTTGACCCCCACACAGCCGATCTGTGCGCCGGGCGCAAGGCGGCTGTGCCCGGCGACATAGGCGGTGAATTCCTCTTCAAACGCCGCGGTCTCGCGGCCCAGGATATACCAGCCGCTGTCCAGCGTGCGTGCAATGGCGGCGTCGACGGCGGCGCGCACGCTCTGCGTTTGGCCCAACAGGTCCACCAGCGGGATCGAGATGCTCATAGGGTTGCTGCCAGTTACCAATAATACTGCTGATACTGCCGGTAGTAGTCGATCATCTGCGCCAGGCCCGTGTCGAGCGGCGTCAGCGGCTGCCACCCCAAGGCGGCCTGGATGCGCGCATAGCTTGAATAGACATCGCCGATATCGATGCGTTTGCGCTCCTCCGGCCAGGGGATCATGCCCACGCGGCCCTGCCCGGCGATCTCTACAATCAAATGCGCCAGTTCCAAGAGCGTGATCGGCGCTTGCCCGCCCAAGTTATAGACCTCGCCGTTGGCTGTGTCCGACGCGCCCACGCGCAGAAAGGCATCCACCACATCGTCGACAAAGCAGAGGTCGCGCTTCTGCTGTCCATCGCCATAGAGCTGGATCTCGCGCCCCTCCACGGCCAGCCGCACAAACCAGCCGATAAAGCCCTGGCGGTTGTGTTTGAGCAGTTGGCGCGGGCCATAGGTATTGGTCAGCCGCAGCGAGGCCGTGCGCAGCCCATAGGCGCTGTAGTAGACCATGTGATACCACTCGCCCGCCAGCTTGTTGACGCCGTTGACATCGGTGGGCAGTTGCAGATGTTCCTCGTCCAGCGGCAGATAGCGCGGCTTACCGTACTGCTGGCGCGTGCCGGCATAGACGACCTTAACATCGGGGTTCTCATGGCGGCATGCCTCCAAGATCGACAGCGAACTGCGCGCGTTGATCTCCAGATCGGTAAAGGGGTCCTGCATCGAGTCCAGATGGCTGACCTGGCCGGCCAGGCTAAAGAGCAGGTCTTGGCCACGCACCAGGGCGCGCATCGAATAGGGGTCGCGCACATCGGCGATGTTGACGCGCAGCCGCTCTTCATAGCCGGCGATATTGAACAGGTTGCCGCCATAGTCGGGGATCAGCGAATCGACCAGCGTCACGCGTGCGCCCAAATCCACCAGCCACCGCGCCAGGTTCGAGCCAATAAAGCCCAACCCACCGGTGATCAAGACGCGCTTTCCCTCATACATCGCAAAGTAATCGCCAAGTTCAGTCATGGCGTTGAGTCAACGTGTCTTCTAGCAATTGGCGATAGGAGCGGTCCACCGAGGCAGCAAGCTCCGCCTCAATCCCGTAATGGTGGGCGATCTGCAGCGCGCAGCGAATCACGTCCTGAACTTCCTTGGCAAGCTTCATCGGGTCCGGCTCGCCATGCTTGGCGCGCTTGACGCCGCTCGACTCAAAGTGGTTGATCTGCGCCGCCAGTTCCCCCGCTTCCTCCAGCAGACGCGTCGCGATCTGATACGGGTCGTCCCCGCCGGGGAAACGGGCCATTAACCCCGCATTGATCCGGCGAATCTTTTCAAGCAGCTCCGGTTCGTTCATCTTTCATTCTCTGCTCTGGACTTTGCGCCCTTTGCGGTTACATTCTTCTCTTGCAGCCGCGCAAAATGATCCACATAGCGCCGCGCCAGATGCGGCCAGCCCAGTTCCTGTTCGATGCGCGCCCGCCCGCCCGCCCCCATGCGCCGGCGCAGCGCCGGGTCGTCCACCAGACGGGCCAGGGCCACAGCCAGCGCGAGCGCGTCCTGCTCCTGTACCAGCAGCCCGGTCACGCCGTCCACCACAGCCAGCGGGTTGCCCGCCACGTTGGAGCCGACAACCGGCTTGGCGCAGCTCATCGCATCGAGCACACAGACGTTCAGCCCGTCCGCCGGGTGGCTGACCGCGGGCATCACCAGCGCGTCGGCCAGGTTGTAATAGACGCCGATGCGATCCTTGGGCACAGTCCCTACCCAGCGCAGCCGGTGCGCCACGCCCAACGCCGCGCCCAGCGTCTGCCATTCGGCCCACTGGTCGCCCTGCCCGACCATCACCGCCACGACCTCGCGCTGCGCCAGCGGCGGTTCGGCCAGGGCGCGCACCAGCACGTCAAAGCCCTTTTTATAGACCATGCGCCCCACACCCAGCAGGATCACCGTGCCGGGCGCGATGCCCAACTCGGCAGCCAGCGCCTCTATCCCTGTGGTGTCGGGCCGCAGCACCGCCGGATCCGTACCATAGATGATCATGTCGAACTTGGCCGGGTCTGCGCCCAGCGCGATCACGCTGTCGCGCAGCGATTCGCTGTTGGCGGTGAGCAGCCCCGCTTGGCGAAAGGCAAAGCGCGCCATGCTGCGAAAGAGGGGGTTCTTGCCCGCTACCTGCGCATCCGAACCGGGGACCGAGACGACCAGAGGGATGCCCAACCGGCGGCCGGCGACCGCGCCGATAAAGCCGTTGGGCAGCAGCCAATGGGCGTGCAGCACATCGGGCCGCCGCTGCCTGGCCTCGCGCAGCACCGTGGCGATGCCTGCGGCGAAAAAAGCGGGGCTGAGCAGATAGCTGTCCAGCCGCAGCGCCAAATCCGACTGCATCGAGCGCATATAGCCCAACCGGTGCAGCGAGGCGGGCCAGGCGTAGCGATAGAGCCGCAGGTTCACCGGCCCGCTCAGTGGGCGGGCGAAGGCCGGATCATAGGGCGTCCAGACGGTCACGGCGTGGCCTTGGACGGCGAACTCCTGGCAGAGCGCCTCGACAAAGACGCCGCTGAAATCTCCCGCAAAGCGTGGGTAGTTGTGGGTCAACACGCCGATGTGCATGGGTTGATTGTAGCGCAACAGCCGGAGAATGGAGAAAGCGAGATGTCATTCCGTGTGGCATACCGAAAGCAGAGGGATTGTTCGCTCCGCTTGGAATGACAGACCCAGAAAAGGAGATGGGGCAGAGTCCGGTTGGACTCTGCCCCATCTGGCTGAGGATATAGGGTGGTTTTGAGACCGGCTAGCGCCGGGATGCTCTTACGAGCGGCGGGTTACCGGTCTCAGTCCGGAGAGGCTGTTACGGGATGCAGATCTTCTGGCCGACGAACACCCACTGGTTCTTGCTGTTCTTCACATCAGGGTTCGCGTCCAACATCTGCCGCGGGGTCTTCTTGTACATCCGACCGATGTCGAAGAGACCTTCGCCGCCTTCGACCAC
>JADLFO010000170.1 GCA_020845455.1 Caldilineaceae bacterium | reverse complement strand
CTTGCCGAGGCCAAGAAGCTGATGGGTGGCGACGTCTCCGGCCGCGTGCAGCGCTGAACCTCACCGATTCCCGCGTCTAGGGCGCCCGGGCAGCAGTGCAGGTTGGATATCTAGGATCCAAAGACATTGTGGTTGTAGTTGGAAGAGCGGACGTAGGCGCGCCTACGTCCGCTTCAATCTTCCAGGCTCAGTTCAAACAGGATGCCCGGTGTTGTGCTCAAGGCGCAGGTTGGCCCTCTCTATTGGGCCGCGGCCGGCTCCAGGAGAAACGGGCGCAGCGCCGTAAAGGTGGCGTAGTCTGTATAGAATTGTGGCCGTACTTGCTCGGCGGCCCAAATTTCGGGTGCGGCCTGCGGCGCGTTCAGATCGTAAATCGCTAGGCTGGGCCGCCCACCCACGGTGATGAGACAGGCGGGCGCGCGCTCACCCTGCGGCTGTGACCAGGTCCCGCCGACGCGGCGCACCAGAAAACGGATGCCGTGCGCCCGCAGCGCGGCGAGGTTCTCGGGCGACGGCGCGGTCGATTCCGGCGTGTAACCATGAGAAGGGCGGCCCGCATAATAGAGTTCTAGACTGCCGCCAAAATCGGTCACGATCGTTTCCTGCGGCGCGGCATGGGTGCGAATATAGACCCCGGCGGCGGGCTGGCCCCACTGCACAAAGCGGGGCGCGCCCGCCGCCAGCCAACGCTCGTCGAACCAAACGCCGTTGGCGCGCGTCGCCGGGATGCGCGCCTGTAGATAGATCACGCTGGTCTGCCACAGCGCCAGCGCCAGAACGGCGGCTGTGGTCACCGCCACGGCGACACGCCGCCAATGCGGCGCGTCTGGCCCGGCGATAGAGACGATTCCCGCCGCGGCCAGCATCGCCCACCAAGGCAGCAGGTAGATCTCGTGGCCCTGGGGCTGCTCCAGCAGCAGCATCCAGACCAGCCAATGCGGCAGCACATAGACGGCGACCATCGTGCTGCCCAGCGTCCAGCGGCGCAGGTGCAGCCCCAGGCCGGCGACGAGCAGCAGCGCCAGCCCCGGCGAGGCTTGGGTTAGAAGGCGGCCCACGAAGGCGACGCCGTTCCATGCGCCAAGCCCTTGCAGCCGGGCGAGAATGTGGGCCGTATTGCCGGCTACGCCCGTTCTGTCCAACAATAGCGCGGGCAACAGCACCCAGAAAAGTGCGTAGATACCCAAAAAGCCGGCGTAGATCAGCGCCGGGCGGAGCAGCGGCTTCCAGCGGCGGCGCTGCCCGCCGTAGAGCGCCGCCGCGCTCAACGCAAAAATGCCGCCTTCGACAAAGGTCCACGTCGCCAAGCCCAGCCACACGGCCCCAGCCGTCAGGGCGCGGCGTTCCTGCGCCGGGCCGGCTGCCGACAGGCTGTCGAGCAGCGCCGCAAACGCCCCCAGCAGCAGCCAGGTAAAGAGGCCGATGCCGTTGGCCGAACGGTAGACGCCGCTCATGCCCGACACGGCGACACAGGCCGCGGCCAGCAGCCCCGCAGACGAACCAAAGAGGCGGCGGCCCACGCCGTAGGTCCACAGACAGACCAGCACGCCGGCCGCGGCGTTGGGCAGACGCAAACCGAACTCGGTGGGGCCAAAGAGCGCCGCCGAGGGCGTGGCAACCAACAGCCGCAGCGGCGGGTGCGCCGAGGTCAGCAGCGCACCCAGGTTGCGCAGGTCTTCCCGCCAGAGAAATTGGCGGGCAACTTTGACCATGACCAACGCCTCGTCCTCGCCTACGAATTCAGCCTGGCCGAGCCGGAAGAAGTGGGTCCAGGCGGCGACGAGCAGAACGGCGACCAGCCACAGTGTATGCGCGTGTGGGGGCATGATGGCGCGGCGCAGCGTCCAGGGCGCGTTGGTGGCTGCGGTCATCTCGCTGTGCGCGCTCCTCCGCCCTGGCGCGTCATGCCCTGTTCATGCGGCGTTGCGCTGGGCGATCTCAAAGGCGTCATCCTGGGGATCATAGCCCAAGATGGCGCGGGCGGCGCTGATGTCCAGCCGCTTCCAGCGGTTGTTGGAGACGCCGTGAAAGATGCGGTAGTCAACCTCGTCGGGCGCATCGACGGCGGAGGCCACCAGCCGCGCCAGGTCGTGATAGGTCAGCGCGATGTCGAGATAGGGATGGTCGAGCTTGATGTCAGGGCTGTCGCGGTCGACCACCCAGCCAAAGCGCAGACAGATGCAGGAAAGATCGGTCTGCGCCGCATAGCTCGACGCCACGGCTTCGCCCCAGACCTTGGTCGCCCCATAGAGGTTGATGGGCCGGATGGGCATGTTGATATTCACCTGCACGTCGTGTGGATAGCCGAGGACGGCGTTGACGCTGCTGGCAAAGATGACGCGGCGGCAGCCGGCCTGGTGCGCCGATTCAAAGACGTTGTAGGTGGCGATGACGTTGTTGGGCAGCAAGCTTTCCCAAGTAGCCTGCATGCTGGGGTCTGCGCCCAGATGCACGACTGTGTCGATGCCGTCGCACAGGGCGCGCACGGTGTCAAAGTCGGACAGGTTGGCCTGGTGAAAAGGGTAGCCGTGGGTCTTGCCGGGGGTGCGTACGTCGCTCAAGACCAGGTCGTAGCGGTCGGCCCATTGGGCGGTGATGAAACTGCCGATGCGCCCGGCTGCGCCGGTGATCAACACTTTGCGTTTCATGGCGGGTCCTGTATCTCTGGTTTCTCGTCGTCAAGGGAAAAAGCGCAAGCAAATCAGCGGGGTGGAACGCGTGGCGAGCGTCCCACCCCGAATCAACTGATCTAGGCGAACCAGGTGGTGCCGGGATACTGATACTGCTGTCCCACCGTTTCATCCAGCTCGACGCCGATGCCGGGCCGGTCGGTCATGTGGATGTAGCCGTCCTTGATGATATCTTCTTTCTCCTGGATGATGGTCGTCCAGTAGTCGCGGTGCAGCCAGTGGAACTCCAGCACCATGAAGTTGGGCACGGTAGCGCAGACATGGGCCGAAGCCAGCGTGCCGATGGGCGAGGAGACATTGTGCGGCGCAAACGGGATGTAGTACAACTCGGCCAGGTTGGCGATCTTGCGGCATTCAGACAGCCCGCCGCACTTGGGGATGTCGGGCATGATGACGTTGACGGCCTGCTTTTCGATCAGCTCACGGAAGCCGTGACGTAGATAGAGATTTTCGCCGGAGCAGATCGGCGTGGAACTGGATGCGGTGACCGTCTTCATGGCGTCGATATTTTCGGCGGGCACCGGTTCTTCCAGCCACATCAGATGAAACTGCTCCAGATCGCGCGCCAGGCGGATGGCGCTTGGCACATCCAGCCGGGTATGCACGTCACAGGCGACGGCCACGTCGCGGCCCGCGGCGGTGGTCACCATCTCCGCCAGCTTGACCATGCGCTCATGTTCCCACTGGAAGGCGCTGTGGTTGAACTTGTCTTTGCTGAAGTTGGCAAGCTCGACGTTGCGTTTGTCGCCGTAGGCGTGGATATCAAGGTCGATCTTGAGGGCGGTGAAACCGCGCTCCAGGACATTGTCCACCACGGCCTTGATCTCGTCGAAGTTCATGCCCGGCTCGACCTGGCAGTCGGCATAGACGCGGATCTTGTCGCGGAATTTGCCGCCCAACAACTCATAGACCGGGGTGTTGAGCGCCTTGCCCTTGAGGTCCCAGAGCGCAATCTCGATACCGGTTAGGGCGGTGATGAGCGCGCCCGCAAAGCCGCCGTCGAAGACATAGGCGCGGCGGAACTCTTCGAACAGGGCGTCGATGGCAAACGGGTCGCGGCCTACAAAGCGCGGCGCGATCTGGTTGATGATGGCGATGGCCTGCACGCCGCCGTGGACGCACTCGCCGATGCCGGTGACGCCGGCGTCGGTCTCGACCTTGACCCACAGGTGCATGCCGTGGCCGCGCGTGGCGGCCGTCTTGATAGAGGTGATTTTCATCGGTCTCTTCCCTTTGCAGCCGGTCTCTTGCCGGTCAGTCTTGGACAGGGTGATCGGCGACAGTCGCGCGATTACCAGTCAATGGCCGCGCCGTCGTCGGGGTGATAGCTTTCGTGGTTGCGCCAGTCGTGCCCGATCTTGTCCTGCATGGCTTCCTCGTCCAGTTCGATGCCCAGGCCGGGGCCGGTGGGCAGTTCGAGATAGCCGTCTTTGAAGGTGAAGGGGTTCTTCAGATAGCCTTCGCCAAAGGTGGTGTGCTCTTGGGCGAGGAAGTTGGGGATCGAGGCGTCTACCTGCAGACCGGCGGCCAGCGAGATTGGGCCGAGCGGGCAGTGGGGCGCGATGGGGCGTAGTAGGCTTCGGCCATGCCGGCGATGATGCGCGCTTCAAAGATGCCGCCTGCGTGCGAAATGTCGGGTTGGAGGATCGAGGCGGCGCGCTTTTCCAGGATCTCGCGGAAGCCCCACTTGGTGTAGACGCGCTCGCCCGTGGCAATGGGCAGATGGGTCTTGCGCGCAATGTCGGCCATCACGTCGACGTTTTGGCACTGCACCGGCTCTTCGATAAAGAGCGGCTGATAGGGTTCGAGCGCCTTGATCAGCAGCATGGCAGTCTGCGGGCTGACCGCTCCGTGGAAGTCGCAAGCGATGTCGATGTCGTTGCCCACGGCCTCGCGGATGGCGGCAAAGCGTTCGACCACGGCGTTGACAAAACCGGGCGTCTCGACGATGCGCGCCGGGCGCGGGCCGGCAGGCCCGGTCTTGATGGCCGTAAAGCCCTTGGCGACGGCGTCTTTGGCGTTCTTAACCGCCTCTTCGGTGGTTCTGCCGCCGGTTCCCTTATAGACTTTGATGCGGTCGCGCAGCGGGCCGCCGAGCAGCTTGTAGACGGGCAGCCCGGCGGCCTTGCCTGCCAGGTCCCACAGGGCATGTTCGACGCCGGAGAGCGCGCTGGTGAGCAGCGGGCCGCCGCGATAGAAGGCGTGTTTGTACATGGCCTGCCAGTGGTGGACGACGCGCGTGGGGTCTTTGCCGATCAGATAGGGTTCCAGTTCGGCCACAGCGGTGGCGACGGTCCGGGCGCGGCCTTCGAGGATCGGTTCGCCCAGACCCACCAAGCCCTCGTCGGTGTGCATCTTGAGGAAAAGCCAGCGCGGCTTGACGAGGAACGTCTCTAACTTGGTGATCTTCACAGTGCTGCCTGCTTTCTAAGCATGCGGTGAGTAAGGATGAACAGGGTAAGATTGGATTTGTTTGGAATGTTGCCTGGATTGTTGTTTGGATGTTTGCTTGGGTGCTTGCATAAGTGTACCCGCGTACAGAGGATTTTCAAAGAAAAGGGCTTTGGATGACAAGGGCCGCCAAAGGGTGCTGCGATTGACGCGGGCGGTTCGCCATGTTATAACCTGCACAACACAGCCCACACAGACCAGCCCACACAGGCCAATCCAAAGGAGGAACCATGGCTGCAACACCCCTTTCTCTTGCGACGATCCGGCAGCGGCTACGGACGGTGATCGCGATCCCGATTACACCCTTTGCTGCCGACGGCAGTGCGGATTTTGCTCTCTATGCGCGGCTGGTGGCGCGCATGGTGGACAACGGCATCGGCGTGGTGACGCCCAACGGCAACACGGGTGAATTCTACTCGCTGACCGCAGACGAGCAGCGACGCGAACTGGAGGCCACGACCGAAGCGGTGGGCGACCGCGCTTTGATCCTGGCGGGCGTAGGCTTTGACGCGCAGAGCGCGGCGCAGGCGGCGCGCCACGCCGCGGCGCACGGCGCGCAGGCGGTGATGGTGCATCAGCCGGTGCATCCCTATAAGTCGGACGAGGGCTGGCTCGCCTATCACCGGGTCATTGCCGAAGCCGTGCCGGAGTTGGGCATTGTGCCCTATCTGCGCGATGCCACGCTCAAGGCGTCGACGCTGGCGCGGCTGGCCGATCTTTGCCCCAACTTTGTGGGCATTAAGTATGCAGTGGCGAACCCGCTGCAGTTTGCCGGCACGGTACATGAGGTGGGCGCAGAGCGGCTCACCTGGGTCTGCGGGCTGGCGGAATCGTGGGCGCCTTTCTTCTGGCCCGGCGGCGCAAGCGGTTTTACATCGGGGTTGGTCAACCTGACGACGGATCATTCGCTGGGGATGCAGGCCGCGCTGGAGCGGGGCGATACGGCGCGGGCGATGCAGCATTGGGCGGCGGTGCGCGCCTTTGAGGATTTGCGCGCCCGCCATTATAGCGGCAACAATGTCTCGGTGGTAAAGGAGGCGATGGCGCAGATGGGGCTGTGCCGTGCCGCGGTGCGCCCGCCCATCACCGAGGTGACCGAACAGGAGCAATCCGAGGTGGCGCAGGTCTTGACCGCGCTGGGCCTGGCGGAGATGGTGAAGTAGGCAGTAGGCGGGTACGCCGTACGGACACGAACTATCGTGTCCATACGGGGAGATCGTGTCCGTACGGTACCCTCACTGCCCATCTGCCTACCCCTTGTCCTGCGAATAGATAACGACGCTGTAGGGGCCGGCGCTGATCGCCCCGTGGGCGGGCAGGTGATCATAGTCGCCCGGCTCGGCGTTGACGTCGTTGGCCTGATAGTCGCCAAAGCCCTGGCTGTAGAAGCGCGAGTCGCTGTTGAAACGCACCCGCCACAGCCCCTGCGCCGGAAAGCCGATCTGATAATTCTCCACCGGCGCGTTGGCAAAGTTGGCGACGATCACCACGTCGTCGCCGGGGCCGCCGGCCTCCCAGCGGCGAAAGGCGATCACATTCTGCGCGTCGTTGACGTGCGGGACCTCGATACATTGGCCGGTGAGTCCGCGCGTCACGCCGGCGCGGTTGGTGCGCAGCCGGATGAGGTCGCGGTAGAGGCGCGCGATGCCGCGATATTCGTCCAGGTTGTCCCAATCCAGCGGCACGTTGTCCTGAAACCATTCCCCCTGCAGGAATTCCTGACCCTGGAAGAGCATGGGAATGCCCGGCGCGGTGAAGACCAGCGCCGCGGCTTGGGTGGATCGCTTCTGGGCAAACCAACTGGTGGGGTCGTCGGGCGTGATCTCCTGCGGGACGCGCGCCTTGCCGTTGGCGACCTCGTCGTGCGATTCGCTGTAGATGACGCGCTGGAACGCGGCGTTGTTGTATTTGGTGTCGATAGCTCTGGCGATGCTGAGCATCGAGCGGTCGGCATCGTTGGCTGCGGTCACGGCGGCGCGGATGGGGTGGACAAAGGCCGCATCCCACTGGGCGCTGAACCCCGCGCCGCCTTCACCTACGCTCTTAGTCAGCCATTCGTTGCCTTGCAGGTCTTCGGCAATGGTGATATGGCCGGGGAATTTCTGGGCAACGCCCTCGTTGATCCACTGCAGCAGCCCCCAGCCTTCGGGCAGGTCTTTGGCCCCCGGCCCGTTGACCGTGCGGATATAGATGGTGGCGTCGAAGCGCAGCCCGTCCATGTGATATTCGTCCAGCCACATCATGGCGTTGTCATAGATAAACTGGCGCACCTCGCCGCGCCCGTAGTCGGGCCGGCTGTGGCCCCAGGGGGTTTCGGCGCGCCAGTCGTTATAGAAATAGATGCCGCCGCCGTTGTTCTCGCTCCAGCCGTCAAAGCGCCACAGTTCTAGATCGCTGGGGCCAAAGTGGTTATAAACCACATCCATGATCACGGCGATGCCGGCCTTGTGCAGCCGTTTGACGAAGTTTTTCAGCGCATCGGGGCCGCCATAGGCGCTTTCGACGGCGAAGATATGGGCCGGGTTATAGCCCCAGGAGCGGTCGCCGGCGAACTCGGCTACCGGCATGATCTGGACGGCGTTGACGCCCAGCCGTTTGAGGTGGTCGAGCCGGGTCAGCACTGTGTCAAAGGTGCCGGGGGTCTCGCCGGCGTCTTCGGCGAAGGAGCCGATGTGCATCTCATAGATCACGATCTCGTTCCAATTGGGCGGCGCAAAGGTGTTGTCCTCCCAGTTGAACTTAGGGTCGTGGATGATGGCGTTGCCAATCGAGTTGGTGACGGCGCGGGCATAGGGGTCAATGCGGCTGAACTCACCCGCAGGCGTAACTAGGTGGAAACGGTATTGCTGGCCCACCTTGGCCGAGGTCATGTTGCGATACCAGTAGCCGTTGCCTTCGGGTTCCATGGGCGAGGTGGAGGGATTCCAGCGGTTGAACTCGCCGATGACAGAGACCTTTTGAGCGTAGGGCGCCCAGACGCGGAAGGCCACGCCGCCGCTGTGTACAATCGAACCCATCCCTTGATACTTGGTTTTTGGACTCATTTTGGGTCTTGATCGTTGCATCCATCGCAAAGGAATGCCGCATTGTGCAGCATCCCTTGCCTAGATTGGTGAATTTTTCGACATCGCGCATAGCATACTGCATGTGGCGGCCAACGCAGTAAGCCGCCATCACATTTTTCACCGTCTGCGCTGCCGCTTGCGTCTGGGCCGGGCGGGGCGATAGGGCGCGGCGGTTCAACTCAAGGCCACATCCAGCCACATCATGACCGCAAAACCGAGCATGGTGGCCAAGGTCGCCAGGTCGGTGCGCCGGCTCATCTGCGATTCGGGGATCAACTCTTCGACCACGACATAGATCATGGCCCCCGCGGCGAAGGCCAGCGCATAGGGCAGCATGGGGCGGATCAGCACCACGGCGAGCGCGCCGAGCACTGCGGCAAACGGTTCCACCAACGCCGAGAGCTGCCCGTACCAAAAGGCGCGGCCCCGCGTGATGCCTTCGCGGCGCAGCGGCATGGCGACGGCGATGCCTTCGGGGAAGTTCTGCAGGCCGATGCCGATCGCCAGGGCGACGGCTGCCCCCAGCAGCGCCGGATTTGACGTGTCCATGATCGCGGCGGCCCCAAAGGCCACGCCCACGGCCAGCCCTTCGGGGATGTTGTGTAGGGTGATCGCCAGCACCAACAGCGTGGTGCGCTGCCAGGTGGTGGGCACGCCTTCGGCTTGGCTCATGCGCATGCCGGGGTGGAGGTGGGGCAGGAGCTGGTCGGTGATCCCCAGGAAGATGCCGCCTGCCAGAAAGCCAACCACAGCAGGGATCCATCGCACGACGCCCTGGTCTTCGGCCAAGGCAATGGCGGGGCTGAGCAGCGACCAGAAGCTGGCGGCGATCATGACGCCGGCGGCGAAGCCGAGCAGGGCGTCGAGCAGGGCGCGCGGCAGGTCGCGCTTGAGAAAGACGGTGGCCGCGCCCAGGGCGGTGACCAGCCAGGTAAACGTGCCTGCGAGCAGCGCCTGAACAATCGGGTCAAGTTGGACAAACCAATCGGGCAGAACAATCGTGGACATACCGGTATCGGGTTGATGGGGTGTGATTGGGTGAATGGTTGCCTATGGCACGATGCGTGTAGCAAATAGGCGCTGCCAAAACAGCACGCCGCCTACCCACGAGAGCAGATTGAGCGTCAGGCTGAGGCCCAGGGCGCGGCCCGGCGATAGCCACAGCAGCCACGCATAGAGAGCGGCCTCCACTGCGGCAACTATGGTCTCTGCGATGAGGACGGCGTGCGGGCCTGGGTGGGCCAGGCGGCGCAGCGCCAGCCAAAAAAGCGGATGCGTCACGGCGTTGACGGCGAGAACCGTCCACACTACGCGGCGCAAGCGCAGCGGACGCGTGTACACGGCCGGCCAGAGTGCGGCAGCGCCTGCGGTCTCCAACACAAGCGTGAGACTCCAGGCGATGGCTTGGATGCGCTCGGGTGTCAGCAGCACGATGCGTGTTCGGCCACCTTCAATACTCGATCAATGTTCTACCATCGCCGCGCCCGACGAGCAGATTACGCACTCGTTCACGGACGTGTCGGGGTCATCGACGCAGTTCTCTTGAGGGCTTGCGATACATTTGCCATTGTTCGAGCAGGCATAGCCATATTGGCAAGGGTCGCCGATAGCCTTCCCCTCACAGGCATACCAGGGCGCAGGCGAGTTCCCCATGAGCAAGAAAAAGAGGCCGATCACGAGGATGACAAACCAACGATGGCGCAGCATAGACAAACCCTCCTGCGGGAAGTCACTCGAGGCGCGGGCGCGCGAGCATAGGGTAAAGCTAGGGTGCTGATGCGTTGATTGTAGCACACTCCGGCTAGATGAGGGATTTCTGCAGAAAGTACCAATCGTGGCCGGCGGGTTTGCCCTGGATCTCGCCGAAGATGGCGTAGCCGTGGCGCTGATAAAAGGCCAGGGCCTGGAAGCTGGTCGTCTCTAGGTGGGCGTGGCCGACGCCGCGTTCGCGTGCGGCCTGCTCAATTGCCTGGAGCAGTTGCGAGCCGATCCCCTGCTGGCGCTGTTCCTCGGCGACCCAGAAGGTGCGGATGTAGAGCCATTCCCACAGCAGTTCGCCGTAGATGCCGCCGAGGATGCTGCCGTCCTCGGCGCGGGCATAGACGGCAACCTCCTCATAGTGGTTAAAGGCGTCGGGGCCAAGCTGGGCGAGGTTATGGGCGCGCAGCCCCACATGCAGCGCTTCGACGTCGTCGTCGCCGGGCGTGGTGGTGGTTTCGAGCGCCCAGGTGGACATGATAGTAACAGAGGCAACAGGGGTAGGGTGGCTGTCTAGGCCGACAGCCACCCTTGCCGCTTGGCTAGTTTTCTTCGCGCTGGTTATAGACGGCCTCGCGCAGCCCCTTGATATAGCCGATGGCAAAGAGCCGGCCAATCGAGGAGTAGGCGGGGTTGTCGTTGCTGTCGCCTTCCATGGTGGGCACATGGTCGGGGCGCAGCACGCCTTCAAAGCCGATGTCCTTGTAGGCCTTCATGCATTCAAGCATGTTGGTCTTGCCTTCGTCGTGGAAGACTTCGACAAAGTTGTCGGCGGCGCCGCGCACATCGCGGAAGTGGACAAAGTGGATGCGCCCCTGTTTGCCAAAGTCGCGGATCACCGAAGGCAGGTCGTCGGTCATCAGGGTGAAGTTGCCCTGGCAAAGGGTAACGCCGTTAACTTCGGTGTCGTACATGTCGATCAGCCGCTGGTAATTTTCCACGCTGCGCATGATGCGCCCCAGCCCACGGATGGGCGAGAGCGGCGGGTCGTCCGGGTGCATGGCGAGCTTGACGCCGGCCTTCTCCGCCACAGGGATCACGCGGTCCAGGAAGTATTTCAGGTTGTCCCAGAGCTGTTCTTCGCTGACTTCGCCAAACTCGGTGAGCGGCGCATTCTTCATCAGCGCATGGTTGTAGCCGGTCGCCATGGCCCCGCCGCGCGAGGGGACGGTGGCGGAGGTGCGGCTCCAGTTGAAGACGGGCATCCATTCATAGCACCAGACGCCGATGCCCAGCGCGCCCATGTTGCGCACCAGGTCACAGGCCGTCTCGATCTCCTCATCGCGGCCCGGCAGCCCCAGCTTGGCCTTGTTGAGCGGCGGGCGGCTTTCGAGCACATCAAACTTGAAGCCGCCGCTTTCATAGGCGGTTTTGATACGCAGCAGCGAGAGATAGCCCCAGGGCAGTTCGTCCTTGTTGCGCGCCGTCTCTAGGGTGCTGAAATCCATCGAGCCGACGACATAGTCGACGCCGCACTGTTTAACCAGCCGCCACAGCGGCGTGGGCCGGGGTGGAAGTACTTCGGCGATCTTGATCATGATTCTTGGGTCCTTGCTAGGCCAGAGTGGGACAAGGGAAGCTGAAAAGTAGCAAACGGCGATGCGCGCAGGCAACCGTCGCGCGCCATTCGACGTTATTGTTCTATTCTACTGCATCGGGTGGGATGGGCCAATCGAGCCGCAGCCGGAATCTGCGGCAGGAATCGCGCTTGACTTGGCGCATCCCGCGGCGCGGGGTACACTAGTGCCCAGTCATCAACCCGCCCATCTATCTCGACGTTTGAATCAGCGGTGCAACGAAAGGCAGCGGCATGAAGATTTCACGCGTGCAACTCTTTCCGGTGGCGACGCCCCGCCAGACCGGCATTGCCAACCAGCATGTGATCGTCCAGCTCGAAGCCGGCGACAGCCATGTCGGCTGGGGCGAGATGAGCGATCTGTCGCATGTGCCGATGTATCAGTTTGATATCCGTGAACTGGAACGGATGCTCAACGAACTGCTGCGTGGCCGCGACGGGCGCAACATCGCCAAGATTGAGGATGACCTGATCCGCTTCTTCCCCGACGAGGGGCATATGTATTCGCGCTCGGGGTTGGTGCGCCAGGGGATCGATCTGGCGCTGCACGACCTCAACGCCCGCGCTCAAGGGGCGCCGGTCTATCATCTGCTGGGGGGCAAACTGCGCGACCGGATGCGCGTCTGCTACCCCATCTTTCGCATGCGCTCGGTGGAGGAAGTCCCCGGTAACCTGGAGCGGGTAGAGGAGAAGCTGGCGCAGGGCTTTGACCTAATCCGCGTCTATGTCGGAGCCAACCAGGGGGCCGACGAAGCATTTTTGGGCCAGTTCACGGACCGTTTCGCCGGGCGCGTGCAGATCAAATCGCTCGACTTTTCCAATCTGCTGGACTGGCGGCGCGCTATTATGGCGCTGGAGCGCTATCAGGAGTTGTGCGATTTTATGTTGGTGGAGAGCGCCGCGCCGCGCAACGACATCGAGGGGTTGAGCCAGTTCCGCCGGCGCTGCAAACGCCCCATCTCCGAGCATGTGCTGCATATCCATCACGGCTGGCAACTGCTGGCCGCGGGCGCGGTCGATATCCTGAACGTGTCGCCCTATCTGTTGGGCGGGCTGCGCGCCAGCCTGCGGCTGATCGCACTGGCGGAGGCGGCGCGTGCCAGTGTATTGATCGGCACGACGCAGGAGTTGAGTTTGGGTACGGCGGCGGTGGCGCATCTCGCCGCGGCGGCGCGTGTGCTCGACTACCCCGGCGACAACACCGGCCCGCAGTTGTATACGGCGGATGTGGTGAAAACGCCGGTAGCCTATGAGCACAGCCATCTGATTGTGCCCGATGGGCCGGGGTTGGGGCTGGAGGTGGACGAGGTTAAGCTGGCGCAGATGACCGCCAGCGCTGAATGGACCTTTGGCACCGACCTGGCCGGGGTGCTGGACCGCACGCCCACTAACCGCCCTTCGGCCAGGCAGCAATAGGAGCGCGGCATGAACGCTGTGAAATTCGGTTGGCATCTGCCCTCATTTCCGGTGGACGGCAGCGGCGGGACCGCCTTTGTCGATCAGATCGCGGCGACGCTGGAACGGGTGGAGACCGCTTTTGATTCGGCCTGGATGGACGACCATTTCATCCCGTGGGCCGCCTGGCAGTCGCCCGAGACACCCTATCTGGAATGCGTCTCGACCATGGCCTATCTGGCGGGCGCGTTCCGCCAGATCAAGTTCGCCAGTTCGGTCTTTTGCCAGTCCTATCGCAACCCGGCGCTGCTCGCCAAGACGGTCGCTAACCTGCAACTGCTGACGCGCGGGCGCATGATCTTCGGCATCGGCGCAGGCTGGCTGGAGCGCGAATACGCGCAGTATAATTACCCGTTTCCCGCGCCTGCGGTGCGCATCGCCCAGTTGGAGGAGACGGTTGAGATCGTCAAGGCGCTGTGGACGCAGACGCCGGCCGGCTATCAGGGCAAGTATTACCGGATCGACGAGGCCTACTGCGAGCCAAAGCCGGACCCGTTGCCGCCGATAGTGATCGGCGGCGGCGGCGAGCAGTTGACGCTGCGCGTGGTGGCGAAACACGCCGACCGCTGGGACTTGTCGGGCGCAAGCGTAGAGACCTACGCCCACAAGCTGGAGGTGCTGCGCCGCCACTGTGAGGCGGTGGGCAGGCCGTTTGACACGATTGTCAAGGGGCTGTCCACCGAAGGGATAGCCCTCGCGTCCAGCCAAGCCGAGGCTCAGCGCATCGCCGACGCATCGCCCTATAACAGCGGCAAGGCCATCGTGGGGACGCCCGAACAGGTGGCGGCGCAGTTACAGCGCTATGTCGACCTGGGCGTGCGCTATATCGTCGTGCGGCTGCTGGATTTTCCGCGCACTGAAGGAATCGAGTTGTTTGCCCGAGAAGTAATGCCGCTGGTGAATAGTCCGACAAAACTGTAGCGGCGGTATTGTACCGCCGGTGCAGGCAGATTGTGCGGTACCCTACCGCGCCTACGATCAGGCCCATGTCGTTGATCGTCCGAGACTTCCAGGCGTGGCCGCTAGGTTGGCGGCAGAATGATTACTAAGCCCAAGCCGCATCCACGGGCACGGCCGGCCGAGCAGGGCTATCGGGTCAACCTGCGCCCTGCCTGGCTGCGTAAAGGTTTTCTCCTGCTCTACAGCCTCGCCCCCTCCCCTATCGGCGGCGTTGAAGAAGGTTCCGGATGATCAATCTGTTCGCCGTAACCACGCGCGGGCTGGAGGATGTCAGCGCCGAGGAGATGGCAAGTCTCCCCGCCGTGCGTATCGACGAGGTCGGCTACCGGCGCATCGCCGCGGCCTATGCCGGCCCGATCAAAAGTGTGTTGGCGCTGCGCACGGTCGACGATCTGTTTATTCGCCTGGCCGAATGGCATGGTATCGGCCATCACCGCGCGGCGCTGGCGACGCTGCACCAACTGAGTCTAGACCTCGATCTGTGGCAGGCCGCCGGGGTTCGCGGCCAAGTGAGCCGCCTGAGCGCGTCCCCCACCTTTTCGGTCTCGGCCAATTTCGTGGGCCGGCGCAACTATACGGTAGATGAGATCAAACAGGCCGTGGCCGGGGCCATCCAAGCCATTTCGGGGTGGGCCTATCAGACCGGCGACCAGGAGAGCGAGATCAATATCCGGCTTTTTATGGAGCATGAGCAGGTCTATGTCGGGATGCGTTTGGGGGAGCGCCCGCTCTATAAGCGGGCCTATAAGCAGGCGCATGTGCCGGGGTCGTTAAAGCCATCGGTGGCGGCGGCGCTGCTGCGGCTTGGCGGTGTGCGCGCCGGGGAGACGGTGCTGGACCCCTGCTGCGGGGCCGGGACGATCCTGATCGAAGCAGCACAGGCGGGCGCGGTGGCCCAGGGCGGCGACTCGGCGGCGGCTGCGCTGGAAGCGGCGCAGACCAACACGCGCGCGGCCGAAGTCGAGATCGACCTGCGGCTGTGGGATGCGCGCCGGCTGCCGCTCGACGCCGGCGCGGTGGATCATGTGGTGAGCAACCTTCCCTGGGGGCGGCAGATCAAGATCGAGATAGAGCCGGCGCGGTTTTACCAGGAGGTCTGTCAAGAGATGCAGCGTGTGGTGAGCAGCCGGGGAAGCGTTGTGCTGTTGACCACGCTTCCCCGGTTGATTGACTTGCCGGCCATGCGGCTAACATCCGAACGGACGATCAGCCTGTTCGGCCAGCAGGCGACTATCTTGGTCTTCGCGAGATAGAGAGTAGGGGGTGGGCAGTAGGGACAGAATCTGACTCTCCACCCTACTCCCTAGCTTATTGATACGAGAGCGACCCGTCAGGCCGGATCGGGAAAGGGCGATGCCAACTGCGGAATGGGTAGCGCTCGACCGTGTCCATGTTGAGGTCGATGCCCAGACCCGGTCTATCGGGCAGTTCGAGGTAGCCGTCCACCAGCTTGATTGGCTCGTCCACCAAGTCGCGGCGCGGGGCTTCGTCGTCGGCGTGGTATTCGAGGATCAGGAAGTTGGTGGTGCTGGCGGCGAAATGGACGTTGACCGCGGTGGCGACCGGGCCGCAGGGGTTGTGCGGCGCGACCGTCATATAGCCGGCCTCGGCCATGGCCGCGACCTTTTTCATCTCCCAGATGCCGCCCATCAGACAGATGTCGGGCTGGACAATGTTGACCGCCTGGGTGGCGATCAGGTCGCGGAACTCGTAGCGCGTATAGAGCATCTCGCCCGTCGCCAGCGGCACCTCCACCGAACGGCTCAACTTGGCCAGCGCCTCATAGTTTTCGGGGCGCAGCGGCTCTTCGACAAACATGGGCCGGTAGGGCGCAACCACTTGGCACAATTCCATGGCGCGGCTGACCTCAAAGAGGCGCGCGTGCGGGTCCAGACCGATGTCGATGTCTGGGCCGACCGCGTCGCGCACGGCGGCGACGCGCGCCTCGGTCTCGCGCAGCGCCTGGTTCCAGGGCAGGGTGTGCCAGTTGCCGGGCAGTGGACTCATCTTGATGGCGGTATAGCCGTATTTTTCGATCAGGCGGACGGCGTTGTCGGCGATCTCCTGCGGGCTGTTGCCGCGCGGCGACTGGTAGACGCGCACGCGCTCGCGGCATTTGCCGCCCAAGAGCCGGTAGACGGGCAGGTTGGCGGCCTTGCCGGCGATGTCCCACAGCGCATGTTCGATGCCGCTGATGGCGGCGTTGACCACCGAGCCGCCGGGAAATCGCGACCCGGCGTACATCAACTGCCACAGGCCTTCGATATCGCGTGGGTCGCGGCCGACCAGCCATTCTTCAAAATCGTGGATGACCTCGACGGTGGCTTTGTCGGGGCCGCAGGAGTAGGCTTCGCCGACCCCGTAGATGTCTTCGTCGGTGTGGACTTTGACGTAGGGGATGTTGCGATGGCCCAGGTTAACCAAATAGGTGTCGATCTTGGTGATCTTCATGCCGGATGATTTCTAGTGTTGGCTGCGCACCGGCGCAGCCGGGTTGTCGCTCTGGGGTATTCTCGAAGGGCCGTTTACCCCTTCAAGCCTGTCGTGACGATGCCCTGCACAAAATATTTCTGGGCGGCAAAGAAGAGGATCAGCGGCGGCAGCGCTACGATCAACGAGGCGGCCATCAGGATCGCTTCGCGCGGTTCGTCGCTCTCAAACGGGTTGGAGACGAAATAGCGCAGACCGATCGAGACCGTGAACTTGTCGGGGGAGTTGAGGAAGATCAGCGGCGCGATAAACTCGTTCCAGTGGTTGATAAACGAGAAGATCGCAACCGTAGCGATCGCCGCCGTGGAGAGCGGCAGGATGATGTTCCAGAAGATCCGCACCGAGGATGCGCCGTCCAGCTTGGCGGCTTCGTCCAGGTCGCGCGGGATGGTCATAAAGAACTGGCGCAGCAGGAAGATAAAGAACGCGCCGCCGCCGAAAAACGAGGGCACGATCAGCGGCAGAAAGGTGTTGAGCCAGCCCAGGTAGCGGAAGAGCAGGAAGGTGGGCACAATCGTGACCTGCCAGGGCAGCATCATGGTGCTGAGCACCAGGAAGAAGAGCGTGTCGCGCCCCGGAAAGCGAAAGCGGCTAAAGCCATAGGCCACCGCCGCCGCCGACAGGATTTGGCCGATCATAGCCAGGCCCGTGATGACCACCGTGTTCCAGATAAAACGCGCAAAGGGCGCGATGGTAAAGACATCGCGATAGTTGGTCCAACGCGGTTCTTGGGGGAAGAAGGTGGGCGGAAAGACATAGATCTCGGTGATCGGCTTAAGCGAGCTGGTGATCGTCCAGAAAAAAGGCAGGCTAAAGAGAATGGCGGTGACAAAGGCCGAGACATAGATGACGAATTTGCCAAGCCGCTGCATCCACAGAAAGCTGCCTTGTGCCTGAGCCGGGCGCGGTGTGAGCACCGCCGGGGTGGTAGGTTGAGTAGTCGCCATGACTGGTTCCTTAGGAGAACTCGTAATAGACCCAGCGATTCGACAGCTTGATCTGCAGGTACGACAGGACAAAAATGATCAGGAAGAAAATCCACGCCAGCGCCGAGGCATAGCCCATCTGGAAATAGCTAAAGGCGTTGTAGTAGAGGTGCAGCATATAGAACCAGGTGGCATAGCTGGGGCCGCCGTCGGTGGCGACATAGGCCAGTGAAAAGACGCCAAAAGCCCCGATGATGCCCAGGATCGTGTTGAACAAGATCACCGGCGAGATCATGGGCAGGGTGACATTCCAGAAGCGCTGGACGGCGTTGGCCCCGTCGATCTGTGCCGATTCATGCAGTTCCTTGGGTACGCCCTGCAAGCCCGCCAGGAAGATGATCATGCGCCCGCCGCCGATGCTCGACCAGAGCGAGATCATGATCAGCGAGGGGATGGCCCAGGTGCGGCTGGTGAGCCAGCCCGGCCCTTTGATCCCCACCTCGCCCAATAGAAAGTTGACAAGACCGATCTGCGGCTGGAGCAGCCAAGTCCAGAGGATCGCCATGGCGACCACCGGGGTCAGCGAGGGCAGATAGTAGAGGGCGCGAAAGACCGCCCGCCCGCGGATTTCCTGGTTGAGCAGCATGGCCGCCAGCAGCGACAAGATCACGCCCAAGATGACGGTGGCGACCGTGTAATAGGTGGTGCGGCTCAGCGACGGCCAGAAGAGCTTGTCGTTGAACAGGGCCTGGGTATAGTTGGCCAGACCGATCCATTTGGGGTTGCCTGCGATCTTATATTCGGTAAAGCTTAGATACAAGGACGCGATGATCGGCCCCAGCGAAAAGATCAGAAAGCCGATGAGCCAGGGGGAGATCCACAGATAGCCTTCCAACGCTTCGCGGCGTTGGAGCGGCGACCCCATCCATGATTTTTGCATACTGCGTTCCTCTCAGCATCCCACCAGGCCAGACCCGGTGTGGGAACCGGGGGGGCAGACGTGAACGGTCATCTGATGTGTACGTTCTCTCTAGTGCGATCTCTAGGGGGGAAATGAAGCGCGGGTGGCTGTCGCGCGACAGCCACCCGCCGGGATAGGCCGTCGCGGTCTTACGGGCGCGGCTTGTCCATAATGTCTTGAATCTGGGCGCGCAGGTTTTCGAGGAAGGCCTCGTCGGGCTGCGCCTCGCCGGTCCACAGCGGTTGGGTGAGCTGCTGGATGGTGGTCTCGGCTTCGTCCTGACGCCAGTTGGCGGTGACGCGGCTGGCCATGGCGTTATCCATGACATCCTTGAAGACCACACGGAAGGGGAATTTGAGCAGTTCCTCGGAGCCATAGACATCCGGGCGACCGCCTACCGTACCGCCGATCAACCCCAACTGCACGCCGCTGTCATAGCTCGCCAGATACTGCACCCACTGGAAGGCTTCGTTGGGGTGTTTGGTGGTGGTGGTGACGCTGTAGGCATCGACCTCGAAGTCGGAGCCGCCCACGCCGCCCGGCCCAATAGCGTTGGGCACAACCATCCACTCGAACTTGTCGCCGATGGCGCTGCCGGTGACCGAGACCGAGGTGCCGCCCTGGATCGTGCCCAGGACGCCGCTGATCCACATGTCGTTGCCCGACCCGACCATCTGCTCAGGCGTGGGCGCAACCTTGTGCGTCTGGAACAGGTCATAGAGATACTGCATTGACTGGCGACCGGCGTCTTCCATGATCAGGAACTGGGCGCCGTCTTCGCTGATCAACTGGCCGCCGAAGGAGCGGGTGAGCGTGACCAGCGTCTTCCAGGTGCTGCCGATGCCGGGCAGATAGCCAAACTGGGTGGTGCGGTCGCCTTCGGTCTTGGTCAGCGCCTTGGCCATCTCCACCTGGTCGTCGATGGTCCATTCGGCGGTGGGCACGTCGACGCCGGCCTCTTCGAAAGCCGTCTGGTTGTAATAGACGATGGCGAGGCCGGGGTGGGCCTTGAAGGGCAGGCCGAGCAGGTTGCCTTCCATGGTGATGGCGTTGATGCAGCCTTCATACCACTGGCTCAGGTCCACACTCTGGGCCGCGACCAGGTCGTCGATGGGCGCGATCTGGTTCTGCGCCCAGGAGAAGTAGATCTTGGCGCCGCCGAGCGCGGTCCAGATCGCATCGCCGAGCGTGCCGCCGGCCAGCATGGTCGAGATCTTGGTGGCGTATTCTTCGCCGGGGAAGTTCTCGCGCACGATCTCGATGTTGGGGTTTTCCTCCATGAACTTGGGCATCTGCATGTCATAGAGGGCGTCTTCCTGCTGGCCGATGCGCGAGTGGAAGCGCACGGTCACTTTCTCGCCGGACGGGGCTGCTTCGCCCGCGGCGCCGGTGCCGGCGGCAGGCGCAGCGCCCGGCGCAGCACAGGCGGCCAGGGCCAAACCCACGGCGCTGAACGAGGCGGTGCGCAGGAAATCTCGGCGCGAGAGATGTTTCGGGTTGGACATCGTTCCTCCTTGGTTACGGTTCTGTGTAGATATAACGAACTGCATTCGAGGACAGCTACAGACGAGGCCGGGATGCCGGCGTCAGACGTGTATCGCCTACAAGTGAACGGGAATCGTAGCACCCCGGCAGGGGAAAAGACGGTAGATGGTCTGACCAGCTGCTGTGGAGACATCCTATCATATTTGGTTTGATCTGCAAATCCTAGCGGAAAGTGAATTCCCACGGCCTAATGGTCAATCGCCGCACCGTCGGCGTCATAGAGGCCGGGGTGAACTGCCGGCATGCCGATGCGCTGGGCGATGGCGTCGTCGTCCAACTCGATGCCGAGGCCGGGGCCGGTGGGCAGGGGGATATAGCCGTCTTGCACGACAAAGGGCGTCTTGAGATAGCCTTCGCCCAGCGTGACCTGTTCTTGGCACAGGAAGTTGGGGATGGCGGCATCGAGCTGTAGACAGGCGGCCAGCGAGACCGGCCCCAGCGGGCAGTGGGGCGCGATGGCGGCGTAGTAGGCTTCGGCTTGCCCGGCGATGATGCGGCCTTCGCTGATGCCGCCCGCATGCGAGAGGTCGGGCTGGAGGATCGAGGCCGCGCCTTTTTCCAGAATTTCGCGGAAGCCCCATTTGGTATAGATGCGCTCGCCTGTGGCGAATGGGATATGGGTCTTGGCGGCCAGGTCGGCCATGACTTCTACGTTTTGGCACTGCACCACTTCTTCATAGAACATCGGCTGATAGGGTTCGAGCGCCTTGATCAGCAGCCCGGCGGTCTGCGGGCTGATGGCGCCGTGGAAATCGACGCCAATGTCGATGTCGTCGCCCACGGCGGCGCGCAGGGCGGCCATGCGCGCTTCCATTGCGCCGATCCAGGCGGGCGTCTCGACGATGCGCGGCGGGCGCGGCCCACCGCGCATTACAGTCTTGAGCGCGGTGAAGCCCTGGGCGACGAGGCTGCGGCCATGCTCGGCCAGGGCGTCGGGCGTGTCGCCGCGCGCGTGGGCATAGACGCGGATGCGGTCGCGCAGCGGGCCGCCGAGCAGCTTGTAGACGGGCAGCCCGGCGGCCTTGCCCGCCAAATCCCACAGGGCTTGGTCCACGCCGGAGAGCGCGCTGGTGAGCAGCGGGCCGCCGCGATAGAAGGCGTGTTTATAGATCGCCTGCCAATGGTGGCCGACGCGCGTGGGGTCTTTGCCAATCAGGTAGGGTTCCAGTTCGCGGATAGCGGTGACAATCGTGCGGGCGCGGTTTTCCAGCGTAGGTTCGCCGATGCCGACCAAGCCCTCGTCGGTGTGAATCTTGAGGATGACCCAGCGCGGCTGGACGATGACGGTTTCCAGTTGCGTGATGCGCATGAAGCTTGATTTCTAGTGTGTAAAACGGAAAGGGTAAGCGCCGGAACCCACTACCCACTGCACGGCAGATGCCATGGCCGCGCAGGATGCGGGTGGAGCCGCGTTTAGCCGCGCACAGACCCGGCAAAGAGACCCTGCACCAGGGCGCGCTGGGCGACGATGTAGAGGATGACGACCGGCACGGCGGCCATGGTTGCCCCGGCCATCAGCGGCCCCCACATATAGATGTCGGCGACGATGTGCGCCGCCAGCCCCACGGGGACGGTCTGCAGTTTGCTGCTGGTGATAAAGACCAGCGCATAGAGAAACTCGTTCCAGGCCAGGGTGAAGGAGAAGATGCCGGCGGCGACGATGCCCGGCCCGGCCAAAGGCAGCAGGATTTTATAGAAAGTCTGCAAGCGCGTGCAGCCGTCGATCATGGCCGCCTCTTCCATGTCGATGGGGATGCCGCGGAAGTAGCCCATCAACATCCATGTACAGAAGGGGACGCTAAAGGTGAGATAGGTGATGATCAGCGAGTAGAGCGTATTCGCCAGCCCGATGTTGTACATAATGATGTAGAGCGGGATAAACAGCAGTGAGCCGGGGATCAGATAGACCAGCAGGATCGAGCGGGCCAGCGCCCCGCGGCCCTGATAGCGCATGCGCGTCACGCTGAACGCGCCCAGCGAACTGACGATCAGCGTCAGAACGGTGGTGCTGGTGGCGACGATGATGCTGTTGCGCAGCCGCACGCCAAACTGAAAGCGATTCAGTTCGGTGCGATAGTGGTCCAAGGTGATCGTTTGGGGGATGAGCGACACTTGCTTGCCATACATCTCAACGTCGGGGCGCAAGGAGGTCGCGATCTGCCAGTAGAAGGGGAAGAGCACCCAGACTAAATAGGTCAGCAGCGCGACCCAGAAGAAGAAGCGCCCGATGCGCCGCTGCCAGATGTAGCTGATGCCGGAGCGATTCATTCTAGACTTCCTCCCGGAGCATATAGCGTGAGACGATGACGATCAACCCCAGCAGGAGGGGAAAGAACATCATGGGCACGGCGGCGGCTTCGCCGATGCGCATGTTTTGGAGGCCCAAATGATAGGCGAGGACGGTAAAGACTTGGGTGCGGTTGGAGGGTCCGCCGCCGGTGAGCAGATAGACCATTTCAAAGGTGTTGGAAGTCCAGATCAGCGAGAGCAGACAGGTGATCATGATCACATGGCGCAGGCTGGGCAACGTGATGTAGAAAAACTGCTGCCAATTGCCGGCCCCGTCGACGCGCGCCGCCTCGTATTGTTCGGTGGGGATGCCCTGCATCCCGGCCAAATAGGAGATGGTGAAGAAGGGGAACCCTTTCCAGACGACGAGGATAATAATGGCCCACAGGGCGAAATCCGGGCTGCCCAGGAACGAGATCGGCGCGTCGGTGAGGCCGGTGCGCATGAGGATGTTGTTAAAGACGCCGTTGCGACCGTCGTAGAGCCAGCGCCAGGTCAGGGTGGCGACAAAGGTGGGCAGCGCCCAGGGCAGCATAAAGATGCCGCGCATCAGCACGCGCCCGCGGAACGACACGTTGAGCAGCAGCGCGCCCACCATGCCGACGACAAACTTCAGGGTGACGCCGATGATGGCGATTGCCCAGGTGTTGAAAAACATCCGCTCAAAGTCAGGCCATTTGAGCAGCCAAGCATAGTTGGCAAGCCCAACAAATTTGCCCTCGACGCCGATGACCTTGTCGGTCATGCTGAGCCAGATGGCGTTGAAGAAGGGGTAGACGACGAGCGCGGCAAAGAGCAAAATGATCGGCAGCACCAGAAGATAGCCTTGATAGGCCTCACGCCGGCGGGCGGGGCGGGCCGCTGCTGGGCGGGCAGGCGCTGCCAGTTTGATGTCCACATTCATTGGGCGAACTCCTGGAAACGCGCAGGGAGCGGCAGGGCGCACATCGACGGCTATGGTGTTCTTACATCGATAACGACTATGTCATTCCGTTCACGCAGTGGGGGCGCAGCCCCAGCGGAACGAGGAATCTCTCCGGTGTACATCCGGTGGAGAGTTTCTTTGTCGCTCCGCCCCTCAGAATGACAGTTGCCGAATCTAGCCTCCACTATTACCGCCGCGTGCGCCCTGCTGCGCGACACTTAGGCGTACTTGGCGAAGATGTCCTTGCCGAGCTGTTCGGCTTCCTCGACGGCCTCGTCCACTGTCCAACCGTCGATGATGACGCGCAGCACCATGGCGGTGGCCGGCGTGGCGGCGTCAAACTCAGAGAAGGCGGGAGTCAGCGGGCCAGGCCAGCCGCCGAGAACGCCGTTCTTAGCTCCCTGCAGGAAGCCGGCGCGCTTTGGGTCATCCCAGATCGCCATCTCCTCATACTTGGCGAGCGCCGGTGCGGCGAAGGCCTTTTCGAGCCATGGCTCATATTGTTCGGGGGCCATGAGGTAGCGGATCAGCCCCTTGGAGAGATCCTGCTTGTCCGCCGGCGAGGTGTTGAAGATGCCCCAGGCGAAGCGCGTGCCTGCCGATGCGAAGTTGCCTGCCGGGCCTGCAGGCAAGCTCTGAATCGCCGAGACTTCGGCCAGTTCCGGCTTGTTGTCGGTCATCCAGACCAAGACGCTGGCCGGGTTGTTGATCGAGATGGCGCGCTCTTCCTGATAGGCGGCGTTGTTCGAGGCGTTGTCCCACTCAAAAGCATCGGTCGGGAAGACGCCGGAGTTGTACATGTTGACGACGAAGTTGAGCCAGTCACGCGTCTCCGGCGAGTTGATCGTGATATTCTTGCCGGTTTCGTCGGTGTAGGTGCCGCCAAAGCTGTAGAGCATCATGGTGAAGGTACCCTGTGCGTCGGTGGCGGCCTTGTTGAGCGCGATGCCTACGCCATAGGTGTCGGGCGGGGTCTGCGCCGCCAACATGGTGGATGCGTACTCGTCCCATGTAGCGGGGATCGCCAGCCCCTTCTCCTCCAAGATGTCCATGCGGTAGTACATCAGCGAAGTGTCGGTCAGTGCAGGGATGACCCACTGCTTGCCGTCGATGGTGGCGGTCTGTTCCGCCGCCGGGAAGAAACCGCCGTACTCGCCGCTAAGTTCCGTATAGAGATCGGAGACATCGGCAAAGACGCCGGCTGGGTAATGCAAGGTCACGCGCCCGCCGGCAATGGCCGACATGTCGGGCAGCACTTTGGACTCGATGGCGGCCATCAGCCGGTCATTCATGGTGGGGACTTCGATCTCGGCTACGACTTCGAGGTCGACGTTGTTCTCTTGGCCCCAGGTGTCAATTTGGCCCAACAGGACATCGTCGGCAGGCGGCGCAAAGGAACGGAAGGCCCAAACCGTCAGACTCTTGGCTGCTTCGGCAGGGGCCGCGCCGCCGCCCGGCCCGGCCACCGGGGCACAGGCGGCCAAGAGGGCCATGGCGCCGACGGCTCCGGTCGTTTTGAGAAAGGCGCGGCGTGAGACTTTGGACTCATTCGCATGCATTGCTCAAGCTCCTTCGATCTGTTGAGACGAAATGGTTGAGACATGGTTGAGACGGAATAGAAATGTGCCACGGGAAATGAGATGGATATGGGACTGGCGGGAGGCAGCCGGTGCGCCTATCATATCATTGCCGGTCAGGAATGTAAATCGGGCCGGAGACGG
>JADLFO010000169.1 GCA_020845455.1 Caldilineaceae bacterium | reverse complement strand
TCCTGCTTGGTTGCGTCTATAACTTCTGTACCCCTCATCATTCTTTGTCGCTGGTTACACCGACGACCCCAGCGATGGCGGCTGGCATCACCGATCACACCTGGTCTGTTCGCGAACTCTTATCCTTTAAGATTCCCACGTCTTTCCAGCCTATCAAGCGACGTGGGCGTCCGCCCAAATTTGTCTGTCCCTGTATGCTTTCATGACCACCCTATTCTGTTGTGCTACCTCCCAATCCACATTACTCGGGCATAATCACGTGACATATGAGTCCCTGTACTTGTCTCCTGCACTCGTGAGCCGAATTGAGTTCAATCATCCAACTCCACTCATACAGCCAGAACTTCTGTCACTATGAGCGAGCAAGGCAAGGACTTGCCTCCAGAGTTTCTTGATCGAATTCGGCAAGTGACAAACAAGCGCGCACGAATAGTGCTTGACCACATCTTACAGTACGGATATATCACTACGGAGGAACTCAAGGAAAGATACGGGTACAATCACCCGCCAAGAGCAGCAAAGGATGTTAGGGACGAAGGAATACCCCTAAAGACATTTTCTGTCAAATCCAGTGACGGTAGGACAATAGCAGCGTACCGATTTGGCGACTTACTTTCAATTGTGGAGGGTCGCTTCAGTGGAAGAAAGACATTTCCCAAACGGTTCAAGAATATCCTGTATAAACAGTCCGGAGGTAAGTGCGAAATCTGCAGTGCGGAGTTTTCTAGCCGAGAGCTTCAAATAGACCATCGGGTTCCTTACGAAATTGGAGGGGATGCGGAGTTCTCAGAGACAAATACCAGTGGTTATATGCTTGTTTGCAGCTCCTGCAATCGGTCCAAATCCTGGTCCTGCGAGCACTGCCCCAACTGGACAACTAAGCTACCTTCACTTTGTCAGAGTTGCTATTGGGCTCATCCTGATAACTAACTACATGTGGCGACTCGGAACGTAAGAAGAGTGGACATAGTTTGGGAGGAAGAGGAATTAGACACCTTCGAGGAAATTAGGGTTTCTGCCCAAAAGGCAAATGTAGGTGTTCCTCAGTTTATAAAAATACTTCTACAAAGAATCATACATCGGTTATCCGCATTTCTATCACTTCTATCGATCAAGTAATCGCGCAGCGAGGGCGACCGTCGCCCCCGCTGTGTCGTTATATGCTCCTGAGACTACTTCCCCAGCTTGGCCCGCTTCGCCTCGCGCGTGTGAATGTCGTGGCGCGGTTCCTGGGGTCAACGATGGGGGCAGTTTACGTTGGCTGCATCTCCTGCAATGGGTCGATGTTGCTGTGGACGAGCAACGCCACGAGATAATACGCCCATACGCGCAGCAGTTCGCTCCACCCAAGGTCTGCCGGGATCGTCTCCCGCACCGCGCCCCATGACTTGCTCATGGCCTCGTGGGCCGGCACATAGCGCGCATCCCAGGCTTCAATGTAAAACCCCACAACCTGGTCCGTCTTTGGCGCAACGACGACGTACAGGCCCTCGCCCAGATAGACGTTTGTACCACGCACCGGCCCGCCTGTCACATAAATGAGCATACTGTCCGTTTCGACATCATAGTTTGCCCATATTTGGGTGGGGTCAGGCGGCTGGAGCAAGTCTCTTTTGAAGCGACGGGGGACGGGATTGCCGTACACTTCCGCTACCGTGACCATAAGATATCCTCTTCCGGCTTCGGCCTATCCGTGAAGAACGCCGTAATCACTTTTCCTTCATCGCTGCTGAACTCTACACACACCTTCACCCAGTCCTCCGGAACATCAGGGTCAAGACCTCTGGCATAGTAGTTGTCGCGCAACGGATAAGTGGTATCGCGAGTAATTATCTCCGGCTCTTCTACCGCTGTCTGTATCATTGCCACGGTGATGCCTTCGTGCTTGCGGATGTGGTTATGGTAACGATTCTCCCACAAGACAACTGTTTCGCCGCGAGGATCGTGAGTGTGGAAGAGATAGAAGGCCATGGTGCCGACGAGGGTGGAAGTTTGCGATGTGCTGCCAGCATACCCTACCACACGGGACGTGTCAAAAGCTTGTTTCGTCACCGCTATTCTCGATGACGGCAAAACAACTTAATCGGTATTGTGAAGACTCCCAGATGTGGGCATTACAATGAAAGCACTCTGCTGCCTACTTCCCTAACTTCGCCCGTTTCGCCTCGCGCAGGCGGATGTCGTGGCGCAGCTCGCGCTTGCGCAGCCGCAGCGATGCGGGCGTGACCTCCAGCAAGTCCTCGTTGGAGAGATACTCGATGGCGTCGTCCAGCGAGAGGGTGCGCGTGGCAGATAGCCCTTCATTGTCCTGTTTGGGCTTCTCGCGGAAGTTGGTGAGCTGCTTGGCCTTGCACACGTTCAAGACCAAGTCCTCGTCGCGGATGTTCTGCCCCACGATCTGCCCCGAATAGACTTCCTCGCCCGGCTGCACAAAAAACGTGCCGCGTTGCTGCAGCTCGCGCAGCGCATAGCTCGTCACCGACCCTGTCTCTAACGCCACCAGCGAGCCGAACTCCTGGGCGTCGATGTCGCCCTGATAGGGCGCATAGCCCTGGAAGAGCGTGTGGAAGATGCCTGTGCCGCGCGTCGAGGTCAAAAACGGCTGGCGAAAACCCAACATGCCGCGCGTCGGCACGATGAACTCGCAGTAGACCGTGCCGTCCTCGCCGTAGCGGATCGTCTCCAGCCGCCCGCGGCGTTTGCCCAACATCTCGGTCACTGTCCCCAGATAGTCGTTGTGTACCTCCAGGTATAACTGCTCCATCGGTTCGAGCAGCCCCTCCGGCCCGTCGCGGAAGATGACCTCGGGACGGCTGACCGCAAACTCATAGCCCTCGCGGCGCATCGTTTCGACCAGGATCGCCAGGTGCAGTTCGCCGCGGCCCGACACAATAAACTGGTTAGGCGTGTCGGTCTCCTGCACGCGCAGCGCCACGTTGCGCTCCAACTCCTGCATCAAGCGGGCGCGCAGATGGCGGCTGGTCAGATACTGCCCCTCGCGCCCGGCAAAGGGGCTGTCGTTGACGCTAAAGGTCATGCGCACCGTCGGCTCTTCCACCGAGATCGGCGGCAGCGGCTGCGGGTCGTTGGGGTCGGTCAGCGTGTCGCCGATGCCTACGTCGGGGATGCCGGCCACGGCTACGATATTGCCCGCGTCCACCTCGTCTACCTCCACGCGCTTGAGGTCGCGGAAGATATAGACCTGGTTGATCTTGTGCGGCGTCATCTCGCCGCCGGGCGTGACGCGCATCACGGTCTGGCCGGTGCGCAGCGTGCCGCTGCTCAGCCGCCCCACCGCGATCTTGCCCACATAGTTGCTGTGTTCGAGCGTGGTCACCAGCAGTTGCAGCGGGCCGGCGAGCCGCACGCTTGGCCCCGGCAGATAGTTGAGAATCGTGGCGAAGAGCGGGCGCAGGTCATGCGCCAGGTGGTGCGCCTCGGTGCCGGCGCGGCCTTCCAGCCCGCGTGTATAGACCACCGGGAAATCGGCCTGCTCGTCGCTCGCCCCCAGGTCGATAAATAGGTCGAAGGTGGCGTTGACCGCATAGTCGATGCGCGCCGCGGGCCGGTCGACCTTGTTGATCACGACAATCGCCTTTAGCCCCTTTTCCAACGCCTTGCGCAGCACAAAGCGCGTCTGCGGCATGGGGCCTTCGACGGCATCCACCAGGAGCAGCACCCCGTCCACCATATTCATCACACGCTCGACCTCGCCGCCAAAGTCGGCATGGCCGGGCGTGTCGACGATGTTGATCGTGATGCCCTCATAGACGATGCCGGTGTTCTTCGCCAGGATCGTGATGCCGCGCTCGCGCTCCAGGTCGTTGGAATCCAGCACGCGTTCGGCCATCTGCTGGTTGCTGCGAAAGACATTGGTCTGGCGCAGCATACCGTCCACCAGCGTGGTTTTGCCGTGGTCGACGTGGGCGATGATGGCGATGTTGCGGATATCGTCGCGTGTGGTCATCGCCGCCTCGCCGGTCTGTTCGGTCTTCGAAAGGGCCATTGCACCCATAGGAGCCACCATTCTTGTTCGAGCCAATCTTGTTCGAGCCAAAAGCATCGATCCAAAACGCCCGATCCACCCAATTGCGGCGTGACCGGGCGCTCACCTGCGCATGAACGGCGGATAGTATACGCGTTTTGGCGCAGCGCGTCAATTTTGGCGGTCGCTTTCGGCGATTGGGCAGCGACCGGAATCGAAGGCACGGTCTATCGGGGTGGGTTCGCCGGCCGGCGGGCCTCTGCCGCCTCCTCAGTCGTTGACAATCCTAATGCGCGTTCAGCACAAATCATGTTTCGCCCCATCCATTTTGTTTATCTCACGCGCATTCTGCCTGTTCTCTTGGCGGCGCGGCTCGCCGGAGTCTATAGGCCGCCTAGTACACGAATGGTACAAGTCGTACCTAGCGTTCTGCGGAGTTAAGGACTAGGCTGGGCGAGAGATAGGCGCGCCCGCCGGACGCCGAGGATCCAGGCAGGATGCGCCGCATCGGCAAGGAGCCGTCCTAGAGAACAATTCGCAATGGATGATCGCAATTTGGCACCTTTCTACCAACCGAGAAGACAAAGAACGGAGATGAAGAATGCCTCGATTTATGCCTTGGCGTCATTCTTACCCTTGGGTGCGCATCATCATTGGCGTGATGGTCGCTGCCCTGATGGTGAGCGCCGTACTACCTGCTGCGGCCTATGCTCAAGGAAGCGATGACGCGAGCACGTTTATTCGCCCCGTCCCGCCTCAAGCCATCAGCTATACGGTGCGGCGCGGCGACACGTTGAACTCTATCGCGCGCCAGCACAGCGTCACTGTGGCCGATATTCTCTCCATCAATCCACAGATCACCAACCCCAACCGCCTTGCGGTAGGGCAGCAGATTTGGATCCCGGTGGCCGCGCCTCAGCCCCAGCCGCCTGCGCAACGCCCACCCAGCCCGCGCCCGCCGTTCTCCCCGCCGATCGCCGGAGATCCGAACGCCGACTTTATGTATACGCAGATCTTCCTGATTGCCTTAGGCGATAACGGCGCTATCGGGTCGCCGGCCGGCTGCGGCGACAGCGCGGTTGCCGTCTGGGTAGAGGCAGCCCCGTCGCAAGCCATCCTTCGCACATCGCTGGAAACGCTCCTCAACATGGGCGGACCCTTCCACGCCCGCACGGGTTTCTACAATGCGCTCCACCGTTCACGGCTGGCGCTCAGCAATCTGCAGCTTGAAAACGGCGTCGCCACGATCAACCTGAGCGGCCAATTGGTCGCCGACACCTATTGCGAACAATCCCAAGTGCGGGCGCAGTTGACACAGACTGCATTGCAGTTCTCGACTGTGAACCGTGTGGATATCTTCGTCAACGGCCGGCGCTTCTAAGCGCATCGCCACTGTACGCTTGTCACTGCACAATCGCGGGTAATCTCAGATCGCAATACGCCACACTGCCGGACAGCCTTGCGGCGATTCCGGCAGTGTGGCGCGCCTTTCCTTGCTGCGAATTCACAGGCCGAGGTGAAACATTTGGCGCGCTACAGCCGTCTTCTCTCCTAGATCGCCGAATCACTTTCTGCACAACAAGGAGGCGGCATGTTTCGATCCATTCAGTTTGTCTCATCCTGGCAGCGCACGCGGCTGCTTTTCGTACTGACGGCCGCCCTCTTCGTTTTGGTGTCCACAGTAGCGTTGCCCGCGGGCGTTTATGCGCAAGCCGGCGGGGATGGAAATGTGCTGCGCCACGGTCAACCGGCCAACACTACCGTCTATGTGGTGCAGCGCGGCGACACGTTGAGCGCCATCGCACGGCGCAATCAGACGACCGTGGCCGCGATCCTGGCGCTCAACCCGCAGATCCGCAACCCAAACCGGCTGTATGTGGGGCAGCGCATCTGGATCCCGGCGGCCGCGCCGCAGCCGCCCGCCGATTTCACGCGCAGCAAGATCTTTCTGATTGCGCTGGAGGGCGGCAGCGCGCCGGGCAAGCCCATCGGCTGCGGTGACAGCGTCGCGCCGGTGACGGTAGAGATCGCACCCACGCGCGCCATCCTGCGCGGCTCGTTGGAAAAGTTGCTCGGACTGCACGATGCCTATTATGGCGAATCGGGGCTGTACAACGCGCTCTATCAGTCGCAGTTGAGCATCGCCGACGTGCGTATCGAAAACCGCGTCGCCATCATCAGCCTGACCGGCCAACTGGTGCAGGGCGGCGTCTGCGACACGCCGCGCATCCAGGCCCAACTGGAGCAGACCGCGCTACAGTTCTCGACGGTGGACCGGGCGGTGATCTACATCAACGGCAGTTTGTTCCCCGGGCGCAACTAGAGCTTTCCTCTTTTCTCGCGATGCACAAACCGCCTGCCCAGGGCGCAGATGGCCCCTGGGCAGGCGGTTGCTTTTGGGCGGGCGCGCGGTTCGCCGTCGCCCGCCTGGTTCATTCTGCCCACTGGGTCTATAATGGCCTCCCCAACCATCGATGCAACTCCGATGCCGGAAGGCTGTGCAGGCGCAGCGTTTTCCGAGACGCGGGTGGAGGTAACCGTGCCGCCAATCGTCCATTGGCCCTATCAATCGACCTTATCCCGGCTGCTGCTGGCGCTGGCGATCGGTCTGTTTGTCGGCATCGAGCGCGAGCGCCGCGGCAAAAAAACCGGGGTGCGGACGTTTGGCTTCGCCGGGCTGCTGGGGGGGCTGGGCGGGCTGCTCGGCGAAAGCTATGCCCTGCTCAGCGCCGCGCTGCTGGGGCTGCTGGTCATCTTCCTCAACGTGCAAACGCTGCTGCGCCCCAAACACAGCACTGAACTGACGACCTCGGCGGCGTTTCTGGTGGTCGGGTTTGCGGGCATTTTGTGCGGGCAGGGGCACACGCTGACGCCCGCGGCCGTCGCCGTGATGACGAGCGCGCTCCTCACCTGGAAGGAGCCGCTGGCCGGCTTTAGCATCGGTCTAAAAGACGTGGAACTGCGCTCGGCGATCCTGCTCGCCATTTTGGCGCTGGTGATCTACCCCGCCCTGCCTGAAGGCACGGTGGACCCCTGGGAGATCTTCGCCCCGCGTGAAGTGTTGGTGACGATCATCCTGATTGCGGGCTTGGGCTTTGTCAACTATATCCTGTTGAAGCTCTACGGCGCGCGCGGCATCGAATTGACCGGTTTCTTTGGCGGGTTGGTGAACAGCAGCGTGGCGGTGGGGGAACTGGCGCTGCGTGTGCGCGAGACGCAAGGGCAAATGTTGGCCGTGGCCTATCGCGGCATCTTATTAGCCTCGGCGGCCATGGTGATCCGCAACGGCGTCTTGCTGGCGATCCTCGCACCTGTCGCCCTCCGTCCGGCGCTGCCGACCTTGGCGCTGATGCTGCTGGCCTGCGTAGGGCTGGCGTTTGGCTTTCGCCGCCCACAGCCCATGGCGTCGGGGGACACGCCTATCCTGCATCTTGAATCGCCTTTCTCGCTGGGCACGGCGCTGAGGTTTGGTGCGCTCCTTTTGCTTATCCAACTGGCGGGCGCGCTGGCCCAGCGTGCCTTTGGCCATGTTGGCATCTATGTGGTGAGCTTATTTGGGGGCCTTTTTTCCAGCGCCAGCACCGTGGCGGCGGTGGCCGGATTAAGCTCCAAGGCGTTGATCTCGCCCGCCGTGGCGGGGGTGTGCGCCGTCATCGCCTCGCTGACCAGCGTCATGGTCAGCATACCGCTGGTGATGCAGTCGCAGAACCGCCAGCTCATCAGGCGCATTGCCTGGTCAATTGGCCTGATCGTCCTGCTGGGAATCGCGGGAGCACTCGGGCAGACCGTCGTCGGCGGTCTGGCGTTGCGCCCTTTGCGGTGAACTATCTCTTCTCCGCCTCTGCCGCCAGCAGCGCCAGTTCACGGCGGTAGAGGCCGCGCGTCACCAGCGGGTTGACCCGGCGTTCCACCCAGCCTGCAAACCCCGGTTTGCGCCACGTCGAGGCGATGGTCACTTGGCTGCGGCTGTCGCCGTCGAGCGGCGCGACCGTGAAGGTCGTGACCACGGTGGCATCTTCTTCCTGGATCACGCGGCCCGGTTCGGGTTCACTGACGCTTAGGCGCATGCTCTGCTTACGACCCATCACCTGCGTGGTGATGCGTATCACCGTGCCCGCGCCCGTGCCGCCCTGTTCGACCACCATCTCGGCAAACTCCGGTTTAGGCAAAATTTGGGGGTGGCTGTTGCGGTAATCGGCGATGATGCCGTAGATCACCGCCGCTCGGGCGTCGATCACGCGTGAGACTTCGACTTGCGGCTTGTTCATGGCTCTTCTCCTAGGCTCCTACTGCGCGCTTTGTTCTAGACCCGCGGGAAGCGCACCTGCACGGCCATTGCCCCTAGACCCCACCGCATACATACGGCAAGATCGTAGGCGTGGGCGGGGGTTGATCATTGCCCCTGGCTCGCTTCCAGCTTGGCAAAGAGGTCGCGGAAGATCGGGTCGCGGTGGATATAGTTGGCGCAGCGGATCAGATGGCGCGACCGGTCCACGCTCCAGGTCACTTGGTCAGTCAGGATCGGGCTGTGTACCAGGTCGGTGGGGACCCAATCGGCGTTGAGCAGATAGGCGATGGTCGCCACATCCCAGATCACTTTCGACCAGCCCTTGTGGTCGGCGTGATAGCTCTTGACGATCTCGACCAGATAATCGCCGATCGCGCCGCGCCCGCTGACATACGCTTCCAACTCGGCGACGGTGGTCAGGAGGTGCGTCGTCACGCCCATACAGGGGATATGCACCAGCGGCACGCCGCAGTCGAAGACCACCTGCGCCGCGGGTACATCTTGCTTGAGGTTAAACTCACGCGTGTGCGGCCAGTAGAGCGCATTGCCGCCCAGCCAGACCACGACGATATGCTCGACGATCTTCGGCTCGATCAGGATCGCCGAGGCCACGTTGGTAATAGCGCCGATGGCGACCACATAGAGCGGGTCGTCGGGTGGGCCGGCCAGGGCGCGCTGCACCAGGTCGGCGGCGGCGTCGCTGGGTTGAGGGGTGCGGCTGTCGGCCAGATAGGCGGTAGAGCCTTTAAAGACCCAGCCGTCGGCAGAACGGCCCAACTTGTCGAGCAGACGCAGGATTTCGGCATAGCTGCGCTCCATGCCGTCGGCCGGCCCTGACGAGCGGCTGTTGTGGAAGGGTGCGGCGTAGATCGCCTCCACGGCCAGCCGTTCGGGCGAAAGCAACGCATAGACCAGGGCGAACTGGTCGTCGACTTCGTTGTAGGTATCGGTATCCAACACCATGCGCACGCGGCCCGCAAGCGGGCGCAGGCGTTCCAGGCGAACACTCTCCGAAATCTGAGGCATCTGTCCCATAAATCGTTATTCCTTTAGGCCGCTGCTGGTGATGGCGGATATGCTGGTGTGACGGGTGGACAGGGCGCGCAACCTGGACGGCGCGCCTTGGGAAAGGTTGCTTACAGCACCCTATTGTAACCTACATCCGCCGGACAGCCGAGACCACTCAGCCGCGCCTTGCCGACGCCGCCGGCACGGTAGCGCCGCGGGCAGCTTGTTGAGGCAGCTTTTTTACTCTGCGGCCCGTTCCACGCTATAGGTCATCTGGCGGCCATCGGAGATCATGTGGATGCGCCCGGCTTGGTCGGTGCGCAGGACGGAGCGCCCCGCCAGCGTCTCCAACACGGCAGCCGCCGGGTGTCCATAGCGGTTGCCCGCGCCGACTTGGATGACGGCCAGGCGGGGGTTGACCGCGCGGATCAATTCTGGGCCGGTGCTGCCTGCGCTGCCGTGATGGCCCACCTTGAGCACCGTAGCCGCCAGCGGCGCGCCACCGGCGACCCAGCGCGCTTCGCTCTCCACGCCCGCATCGCCGGTGAGCAGCACGCTGAAATCGCCATAGACCAGCTTGAGCACCAACGAGTTTTCGTTGCCCGCCTCCTCGCCGCCGCCTGCCCCTGGCTGCGGCCACAGCACCCACAGCGCCACGCCGTCGCCTAGGTCGATCCAGCCGCCGGCGTGCAGCGTGCTCAGCGGTGTGCCGCGTGCGGAGAGCGCCGCCTGCCAGGCCGCGGCCTCGGTCTGCGCCGCGGCGGGCGCGCTCGTCACTGCTTGGCCTACGGTCAGCCGCCGCGCCGCTTCGACCTGCGCGTCCATGTGGTCGCCGTCGGGGTGGGTCAGCACTAGCAGATCTAGGTCGCGATCCCAAAAGGGCATGACCGCGCCCAACTCGGAGAGCAGCAGCGCTGGATGTCGCCCGCCGTCGATCAGCGCCTGCCGCCCGCTTGGCGTCTGAATCAAGATGCCGTCGCCTTGACCGACGTCGAGAAACCAGACGTGCAGCCGTCCGTCGGGCCGTGCAAGCACGGCCCACCAGACGAGCAGCGCGGCCACGCCCAGCACGGCGTTGAGCGCGGGCAGCGGCCGCCGTGCGCTGCCGGCGCGGCGCATCCACGCCAGCGCGGCGCGGCCTCCCCCGGTCACGCGCTGCGGGGCCAAAAGCAGCGCGAGCAAACCGTAGCTCAACGCCAGGCCGCGCCCATCGAACCCCGCCACCGTTACCTGTGCGCCGGGCAGCGCCGCTACCCGCTCCACCACCTGTACCGTCCAGGCCAGCCCCAGCCAGAGAACCCAGAGCGCCACCTGCGCCGCCTGGGTCAGACCGGCGACGCCGAGCGCCACGCCCGCGCTGCCCCAGGTCATGATCCAAGGCTGCACCGGCACGATCAGCAGGTTGGCGACCAGCCCCAGCAGGCTGACCCGGTCAAAATGATAGGCGACCAGCGGCATGACCATCAGGCCGGCGGCCAGAGACGTCAGCAGCCCATCGATTAACAGCCCACGCAGCAGCCCCCCTTGCCGCGCGTGGGCCTGCCCGTTGACCGGCCCTGCCATCAGCAGCCCACTGCCCAGGCCGGGCCAGATCGCCTGTAGCCCGGCGGCCAGCCGCGGCAGCAGCAGGATCAGCCCGGCGGTAGCCGCGGCGCTCAACTGGAAGCCCACATCCCACAGCGCCAAGGGGTCGGCCAGCGTCATCGCCCAACAGGCTGCGGCCAGGCTCACCAGGGCGAGGCTGCGCCGCCGCAGCCCCGCCGCGGCCACTACCAGCCCGCCCATCAGCGCGGCGCGCACCACCGCCGCATCGCCGCCCACCAAGACGGCATAGAGCGCGATGGCGAGAAGCGCGGGCAGCCAGGCGCGCCGCTTGCCCAAGATGCGGCTCCAGAGCGCGGTCATCATGCCCGCCAGCAGCGCCACATTGGAGCCTGAAATCACCAAGACATGGCTTGTGCCGGTGCGCGTGAACTGCTGATAGAGGTCGTCGGGGATGCCGGCGTCGATCCCCAACAGAATGCCGCCCGCGAGGGCGGCGTAGGGTTCGGGCAGCGTGCGCTCGATCAACGCCGCGCCGCGGGCGCGCAGGGCATAGACCTGGCGCTTCCACCATGCGCCGCGCAGCGGCCCCTCCAGCGGTGTGATCTGCGGGTCCACCATGACGCTGTATACCTGCTGCCGGGCCAGATAGGCGGGGAAATCAAAGTCAGCGAACCGGCCCGACGCAGCCAAGCGGCCTGTCAGTCGCAGCGGCTGTCCATAGACATAACGCGCCAGGCTGCCCGTGGTCACACGCACAAGACCCTGCGCCGGCTGCCAATGGCCGTCCACTTGGATCCGCTCCACGGCCACGATCATGCGCCGGCGCGTGTCGTCTGCCAGGGGATAGCTGCCGACATAGCCCTGCAGCGAGACCTGGGGCGCGGCACGGTCGAAGAGCGCATCGGCGGGCAGGTTATAGGCGGCGAGGTCGTCGGCTGCCCCGCAGGGGGTAAGCGGCTGGGCGGCGTAGCGCAGCAGCCCCAGCGCGGCGCAAAGCAGCAGGCTCGCCACCAGCCCCGGCGAGAGCGCAGGGCGTACCGGCTCAAAACCTGCCTGGGCAGGCCAGCGCATGGGCGCGGCGTGGGCGTCCTGCAGGCGGTTGAGCAGCGGCGTGAGCGGCAGCAGCGCCAGCGGCAGCCACCAGGCCTGGCGCGGCGTGGCGCAGGTTAACAGACCGGCCTGCCAGGCCCATGGGCCAAACCCAACGCCCAATAGATAGGCCAGGGCGAGATAGAGCAGGGTCATGGCATGAATATCCCCTCGCGCGGCCAATTGGGATAAAAGTCCCGGTCATAAGGGGAGAATGTCGCTATGCTGGCAGGCGTATACGCTGGAACGTAGGCATTTGAATGACAGAGGCGCGCCGGCATCTCCCGCGCGCCCTCCCAGGGCGCACCCTGCAAAGCGCACACTTGGCAGAAAAAGGAGAGAACCATGTACAGCATGAACCTGCTCAACGAGTTGGAATTTCACGCCGCCAACCCCAATGCCCAGCCGATCTATGTGGATAAGGATGGCCGCGTGCTGCGCTTTATGCTCAAGGCGGGCCAGAGCATCCGCGAGCACAATGCGCCCGACTCGCCCTTTTATGTGGTGGTGCTGCAAGGGCATGGCCTCTTTTCCGGCGGTGACGGCCAAGAGTTGCGCGTCGGTCCCAATGATCTGCTGATCTTTGCGCCCGGCGAAAACCACGAGATCAAAGCGCAGGGTGAAGACCTGGTCTTCGTCGGCTTTCTGCAGGGTGTCCCAGGGACTCGGCCCTACCGCATCGGCGGCGAGCTGGGCCGCGGCTAACGCACTGCTGTGGATAGATCAAGGCTAAGGGTTGACAAAGCTCTTGACCTGGAAGTCTAGCTCATAGCCCTCCGGGTTGCGGGTAAAGACGATGTCCGCTCGGCGCGAGGAGCCTGCGGGCACGAAGCTAAAGGTGACTTCGCCGCTCTCGACCGGTTCGGCATCGGGCGCGGCGTCGGGCGTCTGCAGCGTGGCTTCGATCACTACCGCCGCCGGATCGCCAGCATAGGTGGCGTGGATCTGCACCAGGAAACCCTGGGTCGTGCGCGTCGCGGCCCCTTGCTGTACAAGGGTATCGGGCGTGGGAAGCTTCAGCATGGGCCGGCCCCATCGCCGCGGCCGCGCCGCTGGGATGTGTTGTAGCGTCTGTTGATCGGCGGCATCACTGGCGCTGTCTGGACTTGTGCTGTCTGGCAGCGCCTATCTGATAGGCGCTGCGCGTATCGTATCACAGATCGCTGGGATTGCCACGGCCCTCGCGTCCCGATCCCCGCGGCGGCGTCAATTTCCCGCAGGGCGTATGGGCTTTGACCGATCTATCCCGTTTGCTGTACACTCTATAGCATCCCAACCCCTGCTGTGTTTCTGCTACAGCCGGCGGCTCACACTCCATAGCATGCCCATCTTGCATGTTCATCCAGCATGTCGATGCGTGCTAACCACACTCGAAGCATCCGTGACCTGAAGGAGGTACAACCTTGCAAGCGTTTGACTACGTGCGCGCGTCAAGTGTGGACGAAGTCGTATCCTTGTTGGCACAGAATGGCGACCAAGCGCGCGTCCTCAGTGGCGGTACCGACCTCCTGGTGGCGTTGCGCGAAGGCCGCCGTCAAGCCAAACTGGTCATCGACGTCAAGACTCTGCCCGAGACAACCCGCATCGACTATGCGCCGGAGCGCGGGCTGGAGTTCGGCGCGTCGGCGCCTTGCTATCGTCTTTATGAGAACACGACCTTGGCCGCGGCCTATCCAGGCCTGATGGATGCCGCCCAGTTGATCGGCGGCAGGCAGATCCAGGGGCGCGCCAGCATCGGCGGCAACTTGTGCAACGCCTCGCCCGCGGCCGATTCGATCCCGGCGCTAATCGCGCACGCCGCGATCTGCGTGGTGGCTGGCCCCAGCGGCACGCGCGAAGTGCCGGTAGAAGAGTTCTGCGTGGCCCCAGGCCGCACCCAGCTTCAAAACGGTGAGTTCTTGGTCTCGATCCGGCTGCCCGCGCCCAAGCCGGGGTTTGGCGCGGCCTATCTGCGGTTTATCCCGCGCAACGAGATGGATATCGCCGTGGTCGGTGCGGGCGCGTCGGTGCAGTTGGACGAAAGCCGCACTCGCTTCCAGTCGGCGCGCCTGGCCTTGGGCGCGGTCGCGCCCACGCCGCTCTATATCGCAGCCGCTGGTGAGGCGCTGGCCGGGCAGCCGGTCAACGCCGAGACGATCGGCCGCGCCGCCCAGATCGCCCAGGGCGCGGCGCGCCCGATCACGGACATGCGCGGCACCGCCGAATATCGCAAACATCTTTCGGGCGTCTTGGCGCGCCGCGCCTTAGAAAAAGCCGTCGAACGGGCCAAGGCCGGCTAAACGACCCGGCAGCAGATCTGTAGACAAGAATGGGGAGAAATCACAAGCATGTCGAACCAAGTACAAGTGACGGCCAAGATCAACGGGCAAGAGCGCTCGTTTCTGTGTGAACCGCGCCAGAGCGTGTTGGAAGTGCTGCGCGAGACGCTCAACCTGACCGGCGCCAAAGAGGGCTGCAACAACGGCAACTGCGGCGCGTGCAACATCATCCTCAACGGGGTGTTGGTCAATTCCTGCCTGGTCTTGGGCGTTGAGTTGGAAGGCGCCGAGGTGACCACCATCGAAGGCATCGCCCTAGCCGATGGGCTGCACCCTTTGCAGAAGAAATTCCTGGAACACGCCGCGTTGCAGTGCGGCATCTGCACCCCTGGCTTTATCGTGTCGGCCAAGGCGCTGTTGGACAAGAACCCCGACCCCACCGAGCATGAGGTGCGGCTGTGGCTGGCGGGCAACCTCTGCCGCTGCACCGGCTATGACAAGATCGTGCGTGCCGTGTTGGACACCGCCGACAGCCCGGAGATGGAAATGGTGCGCGGCCAGTAGGCGCGCGGTCCACCGGACAGCATCATGCAACATGAAGTGTGGATCCCGGCGCTGCACCGTGACCTGACCCACGGGCAGGAGACGGTGCAGGTGGCGGGGGAGACCCTGGGCGAGTTGATCGCCAACCTGGATGCGCTCTTCCCCGGCCTGGCCGACCGGCTGACTGAGGATGGGCGCGTGCGCCCCTATATCTCGGTGGCGGTCAACGGCGAAGT
>JADLFO010000168.1 GCA_020845455.1 Caldilineaceae bacterium | reverse complement strand
GACGACGTGTACAATCACAAGCGCCTGCACTCTGCCCTCGGTTACCGCCCACCCGCAGAGTTCGAGCAGGCGCAGGCAACACCTACTCTACCTTAACTGCCTGTCTCATCCTGAGGGTTCACTCCAGGCAGAATATCACATACTTTTAGAACATCTGACTGATGTACTTGGGAAGTCAGACCTAAATACTGTGTCAATAGGGATTGATGTAGCGGCGGAACACCTAAGGCAGTCCGAGGGACTGTACAAAATTGGGAAAGATAATCTTGAAGGCACTGCTCTCCTAGATATCTACCAACACCTGCTTTATTCATATCCCATTAGCTACCTGGAGGACCCCTTTGACCCAGGACATCCTGATCTATGGGCCTCGCTTACTCGCTATAACTCTGGTAAAGCGTTGATCGTAGGTGACGACTTATTTGCCACTAATTCGAACAATATTACGGAGGGATTGGCAAACGGGATCCTCCTCAAAATGAATCAGATTGGTACCCTCTCTGCAACGTTGCGTGCAGCAGCTCATGCTCGACGTTATCAAATGACACTCTGTCTCTCCCATCGATCATGCGAAACAGAAGATACAGCCGTATGTGATTTGGCCACAGCATTAGGCGCCGATTTGGTAAAAGTTGGTGGGCCAAGGAGGGGTGACAGAATAGCAAAGTACAATCAACTTCTTCGGCTGGCTGAGATACTCTGACATGTTCCAAAGGGAGATTTCAAAGATGCAACCTCTAACGATGGCTACTTCTCTAGGTGGATGTGCCGCTAAGGTTGGACCCGATGAATTGTCTCGTATACTCGAAGGGGTAACTGCGTCCACGGGTGTCTCACAGACTCTTCTCGGAAAACATGATGCAGGACACATCAAGTTAGGCACGGATGTCCATGTCGTCCAGAGCGTAGATGTCATCACTCCAATTTCAGATGATCCGGGTGTATATGGTGCCATTGCAGTGGAACATGCACTCAGTGACATCTTTGTCATGGGAGCCCAACCTGTTAGTGCCTTATTCATTCTTGGTTTTCCGTCATTTGTAGTATCTACACAGACTGCCAAGCAGATCATCAAAGGTGCTGTAGACCGTTTATCTACCCACGGCGCTGTCCTCCTTAAAGGGCATACCATTAGCACACGAGAGTTGATCTTTGGTGCTGCCGTTACAGGGATCCTGCTCCATCAGCCGGAGTACATAGGTTGTCAAGACGGAGACGTGCTGATCCTCACCAAGCCACTTGGGAGCGGCATCGTCAGTACCGCCTTAAAGCTTTTTAATGCACAGGCTCCGCTCGAGGCCTTTTCTTTGGAGATGGTTCTTGCATCTGAGCAGGTGATGCTGGAATCGAATAGCTATGCAGCTAAAGCGATGCATGCTTTCGATGTCCATGCATGTACTGATATTACCGGTTTTGGGTTCTTGGGCCACTTGTTTGAACTACTCACAACACAAGGTTGGCTTGCCCAGATTGACTTTAATGCTGTGCCGCTAATTCCCGGCACTTTGGAACTTGCACAACAAGACGTAGTTTCAAGCGCTGCGGAAAGGAATGCTAGTCACTGGTGGGATTCCGTGGAATTCGACGAGAAGCTTTCATATGCCGAGCGGATGATCCTCTACGATAGCCAGACCTCAGGGGGACTACTACTCAGTGTTCCAAAACATACAGCAGGCAGGTGCTTAACAGTATTGAGAGAAAGTGGGGTACAGACTTGTTCTGTCGTCGGCTGGATTACAAAGAGAGAAGGAGACACCAAGATCCAGGTTCATGCTGGCTAGACGAGAAAAGGCAGGGAGTGGCGATATGGAATTGTCTGCCACTCCTTGGCCCTTGAACAAGCATAGACACTGTTGATAACCTGTTTTTCTGCTCGATAGCATCCAGCCATTGCCTTGATCAGACAGGGCAACAACAGCGGGGTGGGTCTCCACTTTTGGGGCTTTTGTGTGTTGTTACTCCTGGACTTATTCTTCAACTTCGTTGGGGGTCATCTCCAGCATAACCACAAAGTGGGCGTGGTTGAGGACAAAAGCGCGAACTTCGTCGCTGAGCGTTGGCAACCGGTACTAGTGATCTTCCAACGCTTGTTCACTTTCCGCCAGCATCGCACGGGCCGTAGCTGGCCACCTAGGCGGTTGGCGCGAAGACTGCGTAGCCCAGAGAAAACAGCTTCTATAAAGGAGGGCAGACCCAGCATCTCCGCCGATGCACCGACTGCCCAACGACCCAGTCCAAATCAACACCCAGAAAGCACTCGCATAAGCTGAAGTGGTTCCCATTTCAACCGTCAGGTGATCCCTTTTTCGGGCTCTTGGACACATTTGGTGAGCAAAGTGGAGGCGGAGCAGGTAGACTGGCAGAACGAACAACTGAAAATCTCGTTCTGGAGGTTCTTGCCCCGTGTCTACCCTGGCGCTTGGCTCACTCATTCCTTGGCTATCGGTGCTTTCCGTTGAAACGATCCAGATGTCCGATTGTGCCATCGAGCTACATGTCTCATCGACACAGCCAACCGCCGCTTGTCCACTCTGCGCACAGCCATCGGGCGCGGTACACAGCTGCTATGTCCGCCGGCTGGCCGACCTGCCGTGGGCAGGCATTCCCGTCGTGATCCATCTAGAGGTACGCAAGCTGTTTTGTCGCAACGATGCCTGCCCACGCCGCATCTTCACGGAACGGCTGCCACAACTGACGGCCCCCTACCGTCGCCAGACCCAGCGGCTGTGGGAGCAGCAGCGCCACTTGGCCCTGGCTCACGGCGGCGAGGCTGGCGCACGCACGGCGCTTCAACAAGGAGCGCCGGCCTCGGCCAAGACGCTCGTACGCCGCATCTGTCACGCCCCGCTCTCTCCTACACCTACGCCGCGCTGCTTGGGGATAGACGACTGGGCGCTGCGCAAGGGCCAGAGCTACGGCACGATCCTCGTCGACCTGGAGCGACACCGCCCCATCGACCTGTTGCCTGACCGCTCTGCAGAGACTTTGGCCCAGTGGCTGCGCACGCATCCAGGCGTGGAGATCATCACGCGCGACCGCGCCGGCGACTATGCAGACGGGGCGCGGCAGGGAGCGCCTGAGGCCGTGCAGGTGGCTGACCGTTTTCACCTCGTGCAAAACGCACACCAGGTTCTGCACCGATTGCTGGAACGCCACAGCCGTGGGATGCGAGAGGCGGCCCGCACCGTCAACCAACAGCACACCCAGATAGACCCTGCCCACGTGACCCAAGCGGTTGTGGACGGCGAGATCTCACCTTCGCCTCCAGCTGCGCTCGCCGCGGCGAGCGACGGATCGCCGCCCGCGCGACCTCTGTCCAAATACCAGCAACACCAACAGGCACGCCGCGCACGACGTTATGCACTCTACTGTGAAGTGCAACGCCTGCGTGCAGCCGGTGGGGGCATCCGTTACATTGCCCGCCAGCTCCACATCCACCGCACGACCGTACTCCGTTTCCTGGCCGAGACATTCCCCGAGCAGGCGGCACGGTCCAAGCGGCGCAGTAAGCTGGACCCGCACCTGCCCTATCTCCAAGCGCAGCTGCGCGCCGGCCAGGACAACGCCATGCAGCTGTGGCGCGAGTTGCGCGACGCGCACGGCTACCGTGGCTCACGGGCGCTGGTCTCGCGCTGGGTGGCGGCGCACCGGGCGTTGTGTCCGCCGCGTCCAGCCTCCCGACCACGCCCAGGTGCTCCTCCTCAGTCACCGGCTCCCAAGCTCCCACCCCGCTTCAAAACACCCTCGGTGCGGTCAGCGGCCTGGCTGCTGACCGCCGACACGGCTAGCCTGGACGAGGATCAGGCGCAGTTTGTCGAGTACTTGAGTGTACGCTTCACCTTGCGCGGCGAGGCGATCCGCATCTTTGGCGCAGGCTTTTGGCGCAAGTACCGCCGCCTCTATCTTGAACAACGATAGGGAGACAGAGACCTGTGGAAGGAAAACAACTATGAAAAAACATGAACCAAAGAAACGAGCTTGGGAGACCGTCTCCTATACGGACGACCCTGAACTGCCCGATCTGGAGCAACTCAAAGCGGTCAAGGACTTCTTGCCGCGCCCGGAAGAACTGGTCTTTCGGCCCAAGAGCGTCAAGGTGACCATCACCCTGAGCGAAGAGAGTGTGGCCTACTTCAAGGAACAGGGAGAACGGCTGCAAACGCCCTACCAGCGTATGATCCGCAACCTGATTGACGAGTATGTGCGCCGGATGCGCCAAGACGACCCGAATCTGGGCATCTAGAGCGAGCGGGCTGCCCCACAAAAAAATAGCTCGCTCAAAGATTGCTCCTCAAGCGAGCTGCACCACGGTGCACCCGTATCACGCTGCGTCTCTTGCCGCCCCCGGCCAACAGAGACAAGTTAGTCCCCTACTCCAAATTCACAAACGATGTTTCCAGCGGCTGAGCTTCGGCCCAGACTTGCTCGCCGTCACGCTCATGCGGGTAGACATGGCGGGTGGCAGCTTCCAGCCAGCCCTGGTCACGGATGTTTCTCGCCCACTGTTCGGCAAACGCCACCAAGTCGTCGGCGCTGGCGCGCAAAGGCACGACGCCCTTGCCGTTGGCGTGGGCAGTCGCATAGCGCAGCCAGGCGCGCACGCTCTGGGTGATCTCAATCGGAATCCAGCCCCACTCGGCGTCGGCAAAGAAGACGATCTCCGGGTCGGGCACCAAATCCCCATTGTGCTCGTAGTAGTGAGCGACGCTGATAAGGCGACCGCCGATATGCTCGATGCACAGCCGGTCATAGCCGGGTAAATCCAGACGGATATTGGCACGGAACTGGGTGAGGTCAAGACGGTGCTTGGCCGCCAGCGCTTCAATCACGGCCTGCATGGTCGGACAGGGCTTCATGGCAATTGCTCCTTGTGGATGGCAAACCAAAAGACCCAGGAGCCAAATGGCCCTGGGGTGCTGATGGGTATGCGGTTGGTCAGGTGCGAATAGAACGCGAGCGTTGTTAAGGTGCGGGGTGCAGTCGTACTGTAGACCGTGAACGCGAGTTATTCAAGACAGAAAAAGAGAGGACGGAGCGCGCTATAGCCGTCGTATCGGCGGTATGAAAGTATGACTATATGCTTGTATGCAGTAGGGCAGATCATCCACCGAGGGCGTTTATGGATTTTCCGATAAGGAGGTGAGGTAGTCGAGGAAGTCAGCCGGGGTGAGAATCAAGATTCCCTGGTATTGCTCAAGCTGCAGCAGGTGCCGGTCGCCGGTCACCACACAGTCGGCCTTTCCGGCCAGGGCGATCTCCAGGTACACGTTGTCGGATGCGTCGTCTGTCACCGCCTCGACTCGCTCCTGGGGAGCGACAACAACGACTTTCGCGCGCAACAGACGCACATAGTCGTCCAGTTCGGCATCGCTCACCCGCAGTCGCTTGCGAATTTTCGGATAGCGCAGCACGCGGGCCAGTTCCTCAAGACTCGCCTCCGAGACCAGGATGTCAAACAGATGCACTTCCCAGAGTTGAAAGAGTTGGCTGGGAATCCCCTGTGGGGCAAGCAGCGCGCTGACAAAGACATTGGTATCGAACACGACCCGCATATGGCTTATTTTCTAGCTTAGCGGGCAGTTGACTGTTTCCGCACCGCAGTTTGCGCTTCGAGCGCCAAGGACATGGCTTCCTCCTCCGACACCGGTTCGCTGACGCGCTCCTGAATGCGGCGCATGGCGTCAACCGCCTCACGGCGCTCGGCCTTCCAGCGCTCAACCAGTTCCACCGGCACCAGCACCGCGGCAGGTTTGCCGCTTTTGAGCAGCGTCACCATATCCCCTTGATAGCGCACCTGGTCAACCAGTTCCGAAAAGCGCATACGCGCTTCCGTGATGCCGAGTGTCTTTTCCATGAGGTCACCTAACGCTTGTAAGAATTCAGAATGTCGTGGCATAACTTACAGAATGTACATACTTTACAGTCTGTACTGTACCAGGGCATGAGCAGAGTGTCAAGCGGCTTGACTCCTCCGCCCGATCTGCTATGATGCAACTCAATATGTATTGGTATGTATAAGCATGTACAAGGAGGAGTCATGAGAACCGAAACACCCCAACGCGTCACCTTGCGTTCGACCGAGGTGCAGCGCAACTTTCGCGACGTGGTCAACCGCGCCGGGTCCGGCCGGGAGCATATCATCGTCGAGCGCGACGGGCTGCCCGTGATTGTGATGCTCTCGGTGGCCGAGTACCAAAGCCTCATGCGCGAGCGCAATCTGCGGCAAGAGCGCCGCCGGCAACTCGAAGCGACCGCCCGCCGCATCGGCCAAGCCATCGAACGCCGCGGCCTCAGCGAAGAGGAAGTCCTGGCCCAACTCGACCAAACCCAAGAAGAACTCTACGACGAGCGCTATGGCAAGCCCCGCGCCTAATCTGCGTGTATTGGTGGATGCCAATGTGCTGGTGGCGGGCTTGGGCTGGCCGCGCTGGGCCTATGCGCTCTTGCAGCACGCCGTGGCCGGCGATTTTCAGTTGGTGTTGTCTCCCTATGTCATCGAAGAAGCCCGCCGCCATCTGGCGCGCCTTGTGCCTGACGCCCTGCCTGACTTTGAAGAGTTCCTGCGTCTGAGCGAGGTCGAGGCTGCGCCCGACCCTACACCTGCTGAAGTCGCTGCCCATGCCTACCTGGTGCGCGACCCCAAAGATGTGCCGGTGGCGCTGGCTGCGCTCCAGGCTCAGGTGGATGTATTGGTGAGCAATGACAAGGATCTGACCGAGAGCGAGGCGCTGCAAACTCAGGTACCCGTACTCTTGCCCGCCGTCTTTTTGCGCGACCTGATGAGCTGGACCTCAGAGGAACTCGAGGCCATCCGCCATCGTACCTGGCAAGGGCTGCCGGAGCATCAATAAAAACAGGTGTGAGGTTGCTCCCCACACCTGTTGAACTTGCATCTCTTTCTATGGCACTGCACGGATAGAGAAATTGTCATAGCGTATGACAAGTGGTACCGTACTCCCAGTATAAGTCGAGATGAAAAGGCCCACGTCAGCTTCGCCGTGCAGATCGAACTCTGTGCCCTGCACCAGTTGCTGGCCGTTGATAGAGAAGGTATAACGGCCTGCCCCATAGTCAATGCGCAGCCGGTTTACCTCGTTGGCAGGCTTGATATGGGGTGAAGACTGCCAGGATTGCAGCACCTGCCACTGGTTGTTGACCAGCTTTTGAACGGTAAAGTATCCAGCATCATCCACAAAGAAGGCATAACTCACCCGTGGGGCCACATGATCAAACGAAACCCCATTGACCACGCCCCACCCTTGCACCAGCCGCAGGTCGAACTCAACCACAGCCTGTTCAAACCGTGCCGCCGGTGCCACCACACGCCACAGCCATCCAGCCTCTTTGACATACACCTCATATTCACCACTTTGGTAACTGAGTCTTGCTAACTCATTTTCCCAGGCAGGCCAGCCGCTTTTTGCGTTGCTAAAGTCGTCCGAATACAGACTACCTCCACCACGCTCTAGGCTCCCAGTCGCCAGGAGGGGTAGGTGTAGTGTGTCAGGCGAACCACCCTCTGGTAGAGGCAATGTTGTTAGACCAAAAACCACCTCTTCACCGTTTGTGGGAACATCAGCCCCATACAGACTAACTTCCCAATCACCAGGCTCTGGATTGAGCACCGTGTACGTCTCGAACGCAGCACCCAAATCATGCACAACGTCGGGGGCAACCGTGTTACGATCGATCACGCGACCTGAAGGTGAAGTTAACTTCATCTCCACATCACTTCCCAGCCAACTCGTGGAGAAAGCCACCTGCAACTGGCCTGATGGGACCGGAACATAGAAGATGGTAAACTCATACGGGCCTACGCGGTAACTCGTGCAAGGGCCTGGTTCTACATTGGCTATCTTGGAGCGCACGCGCTGAAATTCACAGACAAGGTCAGAAGTCGGCAGTCGTCGAAACTCACCGCCTGTGTCTGTTGCTATCTGTTGAAGAAGGGCGTCATCTGAATCGCCAAAACCAAATGTGTAAATCGGCCACCCTCTATCGCGAAGGCATACATCCTCGTTTGTGAAACCTCCCTGGCCATCCGTCAGCAGGATTGCCGCTTTTCTGTGGTTGCCGGAAGGTGATGCAATTAGAGCGTCGCAGCCTTCTTGTACTCCAATTCCAACATCCGTTCCACCGGAAGCGTCGATCGTGTCAATCGCATCAAGCAGATCGGGGTTGATGCGACGCACGCCCAGTATCCTTGTCACAGCAAGGTCTAGTGGGCTTGCCAGACGAGCTGTATCATCAAAGTCAACAATCCCCACAAAGTCGCCTTCTGCAGACGCATTGAGATATGCTCGGGCAGCCTCAAGTCGTTTGTTCCTATCATCGTTCCACGACATGCTGCCGGAACTATCGATGATTAGGGCCACATCAACCAGACTGGACGGTTGAATTTTATCGGAGAAAATGAGCAGTCCTTCTGTGACTTCTCTACAGGCTGTCTGACCCGGATCTAGTTCTGAGCAGAAATCATCAACCTCTCCGTCGCTGTTGACCCAGGCCATACTGACTGAACCACCGCCATCGAACTTTAGGGCGGTTTGTACTCGATGGTTGTTAATGAGGTAAGTCGCGATATCCTCGGCGGTTTTCCTCGCAGAAATGAGTACCAAACGACCGTCGTCTGTCAAGCCTGCGGCTGATTGACTTGCGTCAGCGCATTTTTGTCCGGGGTAGGGATATGTACATTCTCGATTTACTACCTGACCCCCATCGACAATCATCGGCGCCCCGCCTACGGTGTTGAAATATCTACCGGAAAGATTTTGGTTGATGACTTCTTCCGATCCCGGCACGCCAATTGTTGCGATGTTTGAGGGTGAAAATGCCAGAGACGGCTGGGTAGAGCCATGAAACGCGCCAGCGTCATCGTCATTATGTGCTCCTCCATCCAGCCGCTCTCCGAGCCGAACTGCTAGACCTTGAGGGCCCCACTGATCTGCCCCGAAGTAGTCAGTGTTGATGATCGCTACAGCTTCCTTGTCAGCGCTATACCCGCCAACGCGGAAACCGTCCACATAGCGCGCCAACATCTCCTTTACCCTCTTACGAGGATATGGATGGGTGCAGTTAGATGTGGTGTCGCGGCTGGCCGGATTAGGGTGACCGTTAGAATTCACGGAATTGCATTCTTGATCGTTCGCGTTGGTGGGGAGAACCGTCTGTACCCGAACGTGGGGATTGGTTAAGTCCACCAGGAGAAGATGGGTGTCGCCATTGTCATCGGTGCAATGGCGAACACCGTGGTAGATCTGTGGATCGCACGTGAGTGAAGACTGTTGTGACGCCGACAACTGAGGCGAGATTGCCCCTGCCGTTGTGGTCATAACATCAACCTCAGAGAGATAGGCAGCCGCTGTCTCTTGATTGACTAGTTCGACGGGAATACCGCTGACCAGCATATCGGCAACAACCTTTGGTTCCAGACCATACAAAGCAGCCAACTGCTGCACCTCTTCGTCTATGCCCACCGACTGCGCCCCAACACTGCTCACGGCAAGAAACACAACCACAAGCATGACAAAACTGACTCGGAGAGACACAAGAATCGATCGCCGCTGTAGCGCCACGTACAACATGCAATTTCTCCTCAGTGTTGGACAACAAATAGCAATTGACTGGTTAGTGTAAAATAAAAAAGAGTCACCAAAGATAAGATGAAAACAGTGATGCGTTGGCTGATTGTGTTGGGAGTAGTGTTTGCTAGTGTGGTAGCTATTCTCATCGGCTTGGGTTCTTTGGGATTTCAAATCGTGCTCTTCACAATACCTGGTCCCGTACCATCTCCATCACCAATTACGGACACAACTGCAAAGCGTAATGAACAAGACGCGAGTAGTGTCCAACCGACAAATATCTCCCCTCCGCTCATTGCAGACTATGGACAACCTGGACAGTGGCTTACTTTCAATCAAAACTATCAAAGCCCAAACGAGAGAAACTTCCGGTTTAAATATCCTTCAGTTTTGGAAGTAAAAGACGCTGACAGCGGTAGTGTATGGATAAAGAAGAACGACTACGTTTACCTGACGGTTGAGGAGAGGGCTTCACCGAGTAGGTACTATAGTACGAAAGAGTTTGATGAAACGATCTCTGAGGACGAGAAATTTCGAGCCTATTACTTTGCGGTAGAATCTATCTTCAAAGACTTTCCTGAACTTACCTTCGAGCGTATTGCTCTTCGTAAAAATGACTTTTTGTACAAAATCACATCAGAGCACACTGTCACTACTTATATGGGTGAAATAGACGGACACGGTATTGAAATCATAGACCTTAACGTGCTACCCCAGGATGTCTTATTGGACATCATCTGGTCGATAGAGTTCAGATCAAGTGGTGCCTTCTAAAATCGCCAAAAGCATATCTCTCCAAGCAACAAAAACCCGCAGTCTGCACCACGGGTGTACGGAGGTTGGCGCCTGCGACTGGTGTCGGGGGTCAATCAAGTACAACCGCTGCGCGAGTCTATGCTTTGCAGGTCAGCGTACACCTCTCACCCCTGCGATACCAGTGACATTTGACCCCTCTTTCCTGTCAAGTCGCTGACAGGAAAGCACTTTCGGCCGCTTTCGCTTTCGAGCGCACTCCCCTTCGCACCGGCACAAAAAAACGGGTGTGAGGTCTCCCCCACACCCGTTGACGCCCTGCGGCTAGTACTCGTCCGGCAAGAGCAGCGTCGTCTCGCTGCGGTCGGCGTCGGTGATAATCCACAATTTCACGCCGCTGGAGAG
>JADLFO010000167.1 GCA_020845455.1 Caldilineaceae bacterium | reverse complement strand
TGACCGATGGGCTGGAGCGTTTGCCGGGACCAGTTTGGGGCTTCTATCTGGCGGCGGCGCTGCTGCTCAACCTGCTCAACGCGAGTTTGGAGTGGCGCATCGGCAGCTACCCGGTGGGAACGTTCGATCCCCTGCATGTGGTGGCGGCCAGCGCCTGCGTAGGCTACCTGGCGCTGATTCATTATTTAGACCTGGCGGCCGGCCGCGCCCTGGTCAAATATCAACCGATGTTCGACAGCGAACGCGGCAACCCGGATGAGTTGCGCTACCGGCTCACCACGATGCCCGCCCGCAGTGTGCGGCGTGTGACCACAGCCGGCATCCTCTATGGGGTTGCGGTCGCCTATGCTGTCTATCGCGGCTGGGTTCTGTCCAATGCCGTGGCCTTCGAGTCGCCCACTACCGCTTGGCTGGACTGGATCGTGATCAGCTCGGCCAATCTGATGATGTTGCTCTTTATCTACCACACCGTCCACCAACTGCGTATCATCAACTATGTCTATATTACCTGTACGCGCATTGATATCTTCTATCTGACGCCGCTCTATGCGTTTGCGGGGCTGGCCGCGCGCACGGCGTTGGGCTGGTTGGGCAACGCCTATATTTGGCTGATTGCCATGCCCGCCGGCGTGCCTGATTCACTGGTGCTGACGAATACGATCATGGTGGCGCTGCTGGGGCTGGTAGCCTTCATTTGGCCGTTGATCGGCATCCACCGGCTGCTGGAGGAGGAAAAAACACGCCATCAGGTAGCTGTGCGCCGCCGGGTGCAGACCGGCATGGACGAACTGCACCGGCGTGTCGACGCCCAGCGGTTCGACGAAGTAGTCCCCTTAACGGAACTGATGACCGGGCTGAAGCAAGAACTGGACATCTTGGACCAGATCCCCACTTGGCCCTGGCAGCCGGAACTGTTCCGCACGGTCCTAACCGCCGTGCTGCTGCCCATCGTCCTCTGGTTCATCACGCGCGCCATCGAGCGCGTTGCGGCGTTCTAGGAGGGGGCAGTAGGCAGTGGGTAGTGAGGGCAGGTGAGTCCTCTTCTCTCCCCTACTGCCTACCTGCCCACTGCCCTAGCCTGTACGGACGGGGATGCCGTGTGCGGCGGCAGCGGCAGCCAGCGCGGCCATGTGCGCCGCGGGAGGCGGGGTGAGATCGGCGGCGCGATAGTCTAGGTCCAGGCTGCGATATTTGCTCTTGGCCATGGGGTGATAGGGCAGCAGTTCATAGTAGAGCAGGTTGGGCAGCGTCGCCACGAACTCGGCGATGGCGGCCACGTCGGCGGCGCTGTCGTTGACGCCGGGGATGATCGGCGTGCGCACGATCAACGGCTGGGGCTGCTCGCCCAGCCGCGCCGCGTTCGCCAGAATGCGCTCGTTGGGCACGCCGGTGGCGGCGCGATGTTTGGCCGAGTCTATGTGCTTGATGTCCATCATCACCAGGTCGACCCGCGGCAGCACCGCGCCCAACCGTTCCCAAGCCAGGTTGGCCGCGGTCTCGATCGCCGTGTGGATGCCTGCGCCGCGGCAGGCATCCAACAACGCCATGGCAAACTCCAGTTGCAGCAGCGGCTCGCCGCCGGAAAGGGTCACGCCGCCAGTCGCGCCATAGAAGGGCGCATCGGCCAAAATTTCCTGCATCACTTCCGCCACGCTGAGGCGCGTGCCCACCAAGACCAAGGCCTTGGCATAGCAGGTCTCTACGCACAGCCCGCAGCCGTCACAGCGTTCACGCAGGAAGAGATGCTCGCCTTCTGCGCCCACCACATGCGCCGCTTGCGGGCACGCCTCCACACACGCGCCGCAGTAGATGCAGCGCTCGGCAAAGAACTGCACTTCGGGGCGCGAGTCCATATCCTCCGGGTTATGACACCAGAAACAGCGCAGGTTGCAGCCCTTGAGAAAGACCGTCGTGCGGATGCCCGGCCCGTCGTGGATCGAGAAGCGCTGGATATTGGTGATCAGCCCGTGCATGGTGCGCCCTCAAAACCGTCATTTCGAGTGAAACGAGGCATCTCCCTGGCGGAGAGACTCCTCGTCTACAGTTCAGGGTGACAAACGCAAATCTTGGCTAGCTCGTATTGTCTCAGCCTTCGGCGATGATGCGGTCCACCACCAGTTGGCGGAACTCCGGCGAGAGGCTGGCAAAATAGGCGCTGAAGCCGGTCACGCGCACGATCAAGTCCGGGTGTTTGGAGGGGTCGCGGTGCGCCTCCAGCACCTTGTTTTTGTCGAGCACGTTAAGGTTGATCTGCGTGCCGCCCAGGTCGAAATGGGTGCGGATCAGCTTCTCCACCTTGTCAATCGCCTCTTGGTCGCGCGCCAGGCCGGGGTCTAGCTCCAACTGCATGGGCGCGGCGTTGCCCAGCGCCGGCTGCACCCCGGCGATCGCCACCGCCAGCGCCGTAGTCGCGCCATCCTCGCGGAAGCCGGGGTTGGGGTTGGAGCCGTGCGAGATGGGGTCGCCTGCGTGCCGCCCGTCGGGCGTGGCCCCCAGCTTCTTGCCCATCGCCAGCGTGCTTGCCCAGGAAAACAGCCCCGGCGTGAGCTTGAAGCCGGGCGTGGGCTGGTGATGCACTAGGTCGGTAAAGGTCTGCACGATCTGTTTGGCCCAGACGTCGGCGCGCGCATGGCCGCTGCCATAGTGCGGCACGCTTTTGAGCATCAGCCGGATGCGCTTGCCATCCGGCCCTTCCCAGTTGCCGTCCAGGTGGCGCAGCAGGTCAGCCCAACTCAGCCGGCCCTCGCGTTCGATACGCTGTTCCACCGCGGCAAAGGAATCGGCCGCGGTGGCGAGCGCCGCGCCGTCGATGCCCAGGTTATAAAACTCGACGCCGCCCGATGTGGCGTCGAGGCCCCGCTCGATCGGCCCGTAGCAGAGCAGGTCCAACACCAGTTCGGGGAAGACCTGGTGCATGTGCTCCAGATGGAAGGCCATGCCGTCGGCGATGACCTCGACAGCGCGGCCCAAGTGGAAGGTAAAGCGCTGCCAAAGCTCGTCGACGCTCGGCGTCACAGCCGGATCGACCAGCAACTCGCGCAGCGCCACATCAAAGACCGTGGCGAAGTTAAGCTTGACCATATCGTTCATGGTGTATTCGCGGCCGGGGATGGCGCTCCAGTGACAGCCCGAATAGGCGCGCTGGCGGGCCAGTTCCAGCGGGAAACCGTTGTCCACCAAGCCCTGGGTCGTCTGGTTGATGCCCAGGAACTTGGGGAAGCCCATCTTGTACGCAAACTGCTGCTCCACCCCGCGGCGCAGCAGACCTGGGTCCACGCCCTCCCCGACGCAGACGCCGATATTGGCGGGCACTTGAAGCTGGTCAATCGCCTCCAGCACCAGATAGGAGACGCGGTTGGTCACATCGCGGCCGTGTTCATCCGGCCCGCCCAGTTGGGCATAGGCAGTATCGCGCAGCAGCATACAGGCGATGTGGAAGATCGCTTCGTCGTCGGTCAAGCGCCCGACGGCCCTATCCCGCTCATAGAAGGGGGTGAGCAGCACGTCCAAGCGGCCCAGCGCGCCGCTGCCGTTGTACATGCGCGCCGCCATCAGATACCAGGTCATCCACTGGCAGGCATCGCGCAAGGTGCGCGGCGGGTCTTCCACCAGCCGCGCGTTGATGTCGGCGATCTCCTCCAAGTTGTGGCGCAGATGGGGGTCGGTCTCGTCGTGGGCCATTTGCCAGGCGGCGATGGCATGGCGGCGGATCCAATGTTGGATGCCCAAGACGACCTGCTCCAGCCCGTCATAGAAGTCGTCGGCGTAGGGCGCGTGCAGCGGGCGATAGTCGGCGATCTGGTCGAGGATGCCGCCCCAGCCCAGTTCCAGCCCAATGGCGAGGTCGGGGCAGAAATGCTGCCCGCCGCCGATGCCGGTCGCCAGTTGATATTTTTCCTGTTCGGCGTACAGATGCGAATAGTCGAAGTCGGGGTTCCAGCCGTGCTGCCGATAGGAACTGAAGTTCGCCATCAGCGCGCCCGCCAGCGAGCAGAGCGGGTCGATATAAGGCGGATGCGCATCCAGCAGGCGGCGGAAGTTTTCGCCGCACAGCTTTGGCCCATAGAAACCGCCGTTGGGATGGTTGCCGGCCATCTCCACCCCGTCGATCAGCGCATCGGTGATCAACACGCCCGACCCGCTGACCGCCTGCACGATCTTGCGGACTTCGGGCGGAGGTAAGATCAGCGCCCAGTCGTCGTGGTCCATGGCGCCGATGACCTGCTGTTTTTCCTGGGTCTGGGCCAGCTTGGTGCGGCGCAGCGCCGCCAGCCGGTCCCGATAGCTCAACGTCTCTTGGGTTGCTTTGCGGAGCATGGATCGTGCCTCTCTGTCTCTCCGGAATGATGCGGGACTCGATCCGGCGGCGCACACCACAGCCGCGATGCGGGGTCGTGCCCGCCGCGGGCCGCCGGTCTGCAGCAATAGAGTATTTGCCATCCTAACCATGCCATGCGCAGGGGGCAGGGACTAGGGGCACTTGTCCCCTATTTGCTAGGCCAAGCCGGCAGCGTATCGAGTCAGGCTTGCGTGGAGGTTCGCTGGCGCAGCAGATCCTTGCCGCCTAGGTCGATCCCAAAGGAGAGCTTCAACGCATCTTGGGGGCAGACGCTGATGCAAGTCTGGCAAAGGCTGCATTCGGTCGACAAGACGCGTTCGCCGTGCAGGATGTAATCGGGGATGCGGATGTCCATGGGGCACAGTTTGATACAGGCATCACAGCCGTTGCAGCGGGCCGGATCGCCTTTGACCTTGAGCAGCGCAAAGCGGGTCGCCAGTTTAAGAGGAACGGCTACCGGGCAGACGTATTTACAGAAGGCGCGGTTATCGCGCAGCGCATAGGCCAGGCCGATGCCCAGCGCGTAATAGAACAAGTTGCCGATCAAGAACCAGACGACGGCCGCACGGCCCGCCGCGCCCGCGCCATAGCCAAAGCCGACCCACAGCAGCAGCACCAGCCCCAGGCTCAGCCCAAAATGGGCATAGCGCAGCCGGCCCCACCTGCCCTTCAAACGCCCGCTGCTGCGTTTGAAGGGCAGCAAGTCCAGGATCATCACCGTCCAGCAGGCCCAGCCACACCAGAGCCGGCCAAACAGCACGGGGCCAAGGAGTTTGGCGATCAGATAATGGATCACCGCGGCTTGGATCACGCCGGTGAAGAGACCAAACCAAAAGCCCTCGATCTGCATGTTCTCTTGGCCCAGCAGCGCGGCAAAGCCAAAGAGAAATGTTCCCACCAACAACAGGGCCAGCCGGCGGCCCAGCGGCTTTTTCTGCTTGGGCAATGCGGCGTATAGCCCCAGCCCCACCCCGACCGCCGTGCCGATATAGCCGAAAAAGAAAAGCGCCGTTAAATAGCCTGAGCTTTGCCACATGGCAAAGCCCAGGCCCCAAAAGGCAAGCAGCACCACCCCAGGTACGATCAATTTGCGTAAGCTAGGCAATCTGCGAGAGGCAGGCATTGTACGGGAGACGAGAGGCCGTTGGCGCTGCATGGATCACCTCGCCTGGCGTTGCGCCAGTGTCAAAGGCAAGCCGGCTTGCTCAGTTCACACGCTCATATCTACCTGTATCAATGTCGCGCGGTCTGGGGGCGGCGACTAGGGCCGGTTGTCCCCTTTTGGACGGGTTGATGCGGCAATCGATCGTCCGTTCAGCGCGTCGCCATTGAGCGCATCGTGTGCAGCGGAATCGCGCTCGATGGCGATAGGCTCCGTGGCAGCGTGTTCTGTGGCAGCGTGTTCTGTGGCAGCGTGTTCTGTGGCAGCGTGTTCTGTGGCGTTGTGATCTCTAGCGCTGACAATCTGGCCCACGAGCGAGTAGAAGGTGTCGAGTTGATCGGCGGGCAGCCGCGCTTCGGCGGTCTTCACGACGCCCTGCAACAGCCACTTAGGCAGCGTGAGCGTCACCGTCACCTCGCCTACATGTTTCTCTTCCCACGCCTTGTTGATGCAGTGGCGTATGAACTCGCTGCGGTTCTTAGTCAACTCGTCCAGCCGTTCGATATCTTCCGGGTAAAGGCTGATGTGCAACTGCTGGCGTCGTTTGGATGCTGGTTTGCTGGGGCGTCCAGCTTTGTGGCGATGCATAACCCTGCTCTCCTCCAATGACTCAGGCCGGCGGGCAAGATGAGATGAAGTCGGCGTTGTGGGCCGGCGCGCATGGCGACGACCTCCATGACGGTAACGCGCGGCCAGGCTGCGCTCTGCATGGCGGGCGCGACTTGCACCCCATCACCAATGTAGACGCACAAGCCTGATTTACGACACGCCGCGCGGGCGATCTGCCCACGCGCACTTGGCTTCAACGCTGTTGTTCTGTCTGCCCGCACACCGCCGCGGCGCGGGCAGCCGGCCATAGAACTGATGTTTTATTCTGTACTACCTTTCGGCTTTTTGTCAACCTTTGAATTGGCCGGTTGAGTCCCTGGAACAAACGTGCGAAAAACAGGTCTTGGCAGCTTTGTGTGGTTACAAGAATCGCATTATTCGCGCGTTCAGCGCGATTGGATGTTGACAAAAATAGAACAAATATGCTAAAATAGAGAAACGA
>JADLFO010000166.1 GCA_020845455.1 Caldilineaceae bacterium | reverse complement strand
TGTGGAACACATCCCAGGGCCATTCGCCGCTCTGGTCGTAGTGCTCGGCGCGCGGGATGATCTCTTTGCGGGCAAAGTCGCGCGCGAGGGTCTGGAGCATTTGCTGGTCGTCGGAAAGCTCGAACTGTAAGCCCGACGGGCTGGTGTCCGTCACGGTCAGCATAGATTGTTCCTTTGTCAAACAAGATGGGGCCGGTTCACGTCGATTGGTCGGTTCTGGACGCGGTGTGGGCGCGGCCAGGTGTGTCTCGATTCAACAACCGAGGGATTCTGGCATTGTTGCCGTGCAGTTTATAATGATGTTGGATGGACCAGACTGCGCTGGATTGCTCGAGTGTATTGCCGCATAGTTCACCGCCTGTGTGCCGCCTAGCGTGCGGGCAATGGGGCCTGGGAACAGACACAGAAAACGGAGACTGCCGATGCCCACTGCTTCCCATCTCTACCGTGAGGTCCACGAGCAACCCACTGTGCTGCGCCGTCTCTTGGACCTGGAGCAGCCCAATATCCGCCGGCTGGTGCAAACGATCCGCCAGCGTGATATTGACTATGTGCTGATTGCGGCGCGCGGCACCAGCGACAATGCGGGCCGCTATGCCAATTATCTGTTCGGTGCGCTTAACGGGCTGCCGGTGGCGCTGGCTGCGCCGAGCCTCTACACGGTCTATCAACACCCCCCCCGCCTGCGCAATGCCCTGGTCTTGGGCATCAGCCAGAGCGGCAAAAGCCCGGATATTGTCTCGGTTTTGGCGGATGCACAGCGCCAAGGCGCGCTGACCGCGGCCATCACCAATTTCGAAGAGTCAGACCTGGCCCGCTACGCCGATTTTGTGATCCCGCTGCACGCCGGGGAGGAACGTTCGATCGCGGCCACCAAGACCTATACCGCCGAATTGATGGCGCTGGCGCTGCTGGGCGCGAACCTGAGCGACGACCCGCAGCGGCTCAACGCCTTGGCAGAGATTCCCGACGCGGTGGCGCGCGTGTTAGAGGTCGAGCCGACCGTGGCGGCGCTGGCGCAGCGCTACCGCTATATGCAGGCGTGTGTGGTTATCGGGCGTGGGTATAACTATGCCAGCGCCTTTGAACTGGCGCTGAAGCTGAAGGAATTGACCTATACGATCGCCGAACCGTACAGCAGCGCAGATTTTCTGCACGGGCCGCTGGCGCTGATCGAAGACGGCTTTCCGGTGATCGCGTTGGCCCCCAGCGGGATCATGCTGCCCGAAATGCAGGCGTTTATCGACGTGCTGGTGCAGCGCGAGGCCGAACCGATCGTGATCAGTGACGACGCGGCGACGCTGCAGCGCGGGCGTGTGCAGATCCCGCTGTTGGCGTCTGTGCCGGAATGGGTGTCGCCGATCACGGCGATTGTACCGGGGCAGATCTTTGCGATGCATCTGGCGCGGGCGCGCGACTATGACCCGGATCACCCGCGCGGCCTGCGCAAGGTGACCGAGACGCGCTGAGGCGCGCCGCGCGGCAGTTTGTGCGGCGTGCTAGGAGGGGTGTTACCCTGTCAAGCTGACCAGCCCGGGCGCTGGTTAGTTTACAGCTTGACCAACCGGGCGTTGGTCAGTTTGATGAGGTCTTGCACGCCTAGCTCCACATTGGCCCCGCGCTGCCCGGCGCTGACAGCAATGGTGTCGAAGGCAAGCGCCCGGTTGTCCAGCAGAATTTGAAACCCCTTGTTGAGCAATGCCAGCGGGCTGATGCCGCCGGTCTGTAGGCCGGTGAGGGACTCAGCCTGGGCGTGAGCGGCCATCTTGACCTTTTTGAGTCCGATGGCTTTGGCCAGCGTCTTGAGGTCCAACGTCTCTGGGCCTGGGATGACCACCAACAGCGGCTTGCGGTTGGGTTCTTCGGGCAGGGCTACCAGCGTTTTGAAGACGCGTTCGGGCGGCAGGCCGATGGCGGCGGCGACCTCGACGGCGGAGTGAACGCCTTCGTCATAGGCATAGGTGTGCAGCCGGTAGGGGATACGCTTGCCGTCGAGTAACCGCGTTACGTTGTTTTTGAGTTCCATATGTCATTCGACCGTTTTCTAAACTGGCTCCTCGACCGGATTGATCCCTGGTTGCTCCAGTGGGAGGCGACCGGCCTTGGGCTGTGGGTGCTTGCGGCGGCCTGTCTGCCGCTGCTTGTCTTGGCGAGCTGGCTGGTGGGGTGGCTGCGCAAGCGCCGCCGCGGCCAGGCGATCCTCGCTGCGCTGCGCGCCGGCAGCCGCGGCACGATCGAGTTTCGCCGCGGCCCGGGCGCGTGGGGCTTTGTGGCGGCGTTGACGCCTGCACCGGACCCTTTCCGAGAGTTTAGCGTCAGTTTCCGCGCCATGTCCATTTTTGACCCGGTCGATTGTCTGCGCCGCCTGACGGGCGCGCCGCCGAGCCGGCTGCATATCTGGGCGATCTTACAGCGCACGCCCGAGGCGGAATTGGTGTGGGAACGGGGGCAGGTTCCGGCACGGGCCTTGGGCCGCGGGCCGGGCCGTACGCTGTGGGAAATCCATCGGCTCAGCTTGGGCGGCGCGGAGTATGCGACGCGCGGCCTCAACGCGGGGGCGCTGCGCTATGCGTTTACAGACCTCTATGCGCGCTTTCATGCGGGGCTGCAGTGGGTCGTGGTGCAGCGTGAGGGCGCGCCGCAGTTTGAGGTGGTGATGGCGGGCAGCGCCTTGGCGGCGCATGAGGTTTCGGCGCTGCTCGCGACGATCCGGGCGCTTGGGCGCGCGGCGCGGATCGGGTAGAGCCGCCCGTAGGTAGCCATGCGCGCCGCGCATGGCGGCAACCAAGCGCAAAGAAAACGGGGCGCAGCCAAAGCTGCGCCCCGTTTTTCGGTTCAGATGAGCGAGCGTGAATTATTGGGTGGAGGCCACGCCCGACGGGAAATAGACGCTGATGTCGGTCTCGGTGGATTGGACGATCGGCAGCAGCGTTTCGACCATGCTGGTCACCTCGCCCATGTTCAGGCCTGAATCGGCCAGGCTGTTCCACAGGCCCAACTGATCGCCCAAGGTGAGCAGGTGGTTGATCTCGCCGTCGGCCCAGCCGATGTAGGGGAGGGCACGGCCGTTGATGCTCAGATGGATGCCCGCGGCGTCGGTGGAGATAGACAATTCGCTGATCCCTGCTTTGGTCAGGTTGGCGATCATTTCGGGTTGGAGCCGCGCTGCCTGGAAGGGGATGCCGGTGAGGTTGGTCCACTCGGCGTCGGTCAGGTCGCCCACACGCCAGCCGCCGTCGGCGTCATAGTAGACAGGCAGCTTGATCGTGGGCGGGGTGTCGCCGACCGAGGCGAGAAATTCCTGTTGGGCAGCCTTGGCGGCCTGAAGAGCTTCGCCGCCTTCCACATAGGTTGCGATCGGCTCTGCGCCCTGCTGGAGCGGGAAGCGCACGATCACGCCGATGCCTAAGTTGGCGAGCAGAGGCAGGGCCTTCTCCAACACAGGGACGCCCGCGCCCAACTGGGTGACTAACTGGCCTGTGCCGGAGAGGATTTCGCCATCCCATTTGAGCGAGGGGATGGACCGGCCGTTGACCAGCAGCAGCAGGCCGGTGGGGGTGTTGTCGATCTGGATATGCTGGATGTTGCTGTCGGTGAGGAAGGTGACTGTCTCGGCGGGCATGACGAGCGAGTCGAGCATGCCGGGCGCAAAGGCCTGCCCCAACTGGGCCAAGGGCACGTTGCCGACGCTTGGCTTGCCCTCGGCGTCGATGTCGATCACTAGCGCCGGCAGATCGACCACCAGTTGTTGATCGCCCTGTTGGGCCGCGGTCTGTCCGCTGAAGGCACGCGGGGCGCACCCGGACAGGACCAACACGGCGACCGCGAGGCCGGTCAGCCATAGCGATAGTCGCGGCTTCTGCATAGATGAATCCTCCTGAGATGAGCGAGATGGAAAAAGGTGGGGGCCAATGAATCGGGCGGCCCAATAATATAGGTCCGATCGTTTGTTCTGCGTTGTGATGAAGCACAAAGGGCAAGTGCGCCCACAGAAGAACGGCGTTTTCGCCAAACGCAATCAGCTTCAGTTGGCTCTCACAGATAGGCGCTGTGGTGCGCGGCGGGTCGCCGGACAACCAGAGACGACACGCCCAAATGCGGCTGGATTGTGGAAGTCAACGTGAAGTAGACTCAGCCGCTTGCATTGTACACAGGGCGCAAATCTCTGTCAACTGTGCGACGCGGGCCTTTGCCTCGTGTGCGCCTCTGGGAAAGCGACCTGTTTTTGGGCATTCTACAGTATTGGTTGGGGTTGGGAGGGATGAGCGTTTACGGTATAATGTCGCCAGACAAATTCCTTTGACTTTGGAGCGAAACGCCGCCATGACCTCTGCAACCTCTGCCTCTTCGCCGTCTGCTTCGCCTGCTGGGCCGGAATCGCCTTGGTTTCGCGGCGCGACGACCCACACGCAGGAACGAGACCTGGTCTTGCTGCTAACAGTGGACCTGAAGCGCTATCTGATCACGCTGCGGCCTGGGCAGGAACTGCACACTCATTTGGGCATCTATGCGCACAACGACATCATCGGCGCGGCCTGGGGGGAGGCGGTGACCAGCAGCATGGATCAGCCGGCGCTGCTCTTGGAGCCGTCGCTGACCGACTTGATGACCCATCTGAAGCGGGGCACACAGATCGTCTATCCCAAAGATGCGGCCTATTTGGTACATCGGCTGAACTTGCGCGCCGGCTCGACGGTGATCGAAGCGGGGACCGGCAGCGGGGGGCTGACGATGGCGCTGGCCTGGGCAGTCGCGCCCGCCGGTCGGGTCTACACCTACGAGGCGCGTTCGGATACTTATCACCTGGCGCGGCGCAACCTGGAGCGCGTGGGGCTGCTGCCCTATGTCGAGATGCACGAGGGCAGCATTGAGGAGGGGTTTCGCCAATCGGGGGTGGATGCGCTGTTTCTGGATATGCGCCACCCGTGGAAGTATTTGGCGCATGTGAACGCGGCGCTCAAGCCGGGCGGCTTCTTCGCCGGGCTGCTGCCCACCACCAACCAGGTGAGCGAGCTATTGGCCGAGTTGGACGGTCACGGTTTTACCGATGTGGCGGTGGAGGAGCTGATGCTGCGCGCTTATAAACCCGTGCCCGATCGGCTGCGCCCCGACGATATGATGATCGGCCATACGGGGTTTCTGGTCTTTGCGCGCGGCCTGACCGCGGGGATGGACTTGTCGCGCTGGCAGTCGAAGGAGCGCCAGCGCTTCCGCGCCCGTCAGCGTATGCAGGCGGAGATCGCGGCCGAAGCCGAGCGCCGTGCCGCGGCCAAACCGGACGATGGGCGCAAGTATCCGCGGCTGCCGCTGCCGGGGTGAGGAGAGGCAGTAGGCAGGTGGGCAGTGGGGAGTAGGGGCAGAGGAAAGCAGCCTCCTGTGGGCGCATAGCGTCACCACTGGCTGCTTCCG
>JADLFO010000165.1 GCA_020845455.1 Caldilineaceae bacterium | reverse complement strand
CGCGCAACCGGACGCACAGGCGCAAGACGACGGCCCAGCCCAGCCGTGGGCGCTTCACTATCTGCTGCAGGACCGCGAAGACCCCAGCTTGCTCGTGCCTGCAGCCGAGGTCTGGCAGGGGCGCGGCGCTGTGACGGCCGCGCTGGGGCGGCGCATGGAGCACGCGCAGGAGGTCCTGCTCACCGGCTTGGGCTTTGCCGCCCGTCTCTTTGCGCCGGTGCGCGCCAGCCTGCACGACCCGCGCCCGCAGGCAGCCTTCTTCTCTAGCCAAGAGGCCTACACCTTTTTGCGCGAGGTCGCGCCCCTCCTAGAGGAGAGCGGTTTTGGCGTGCTGGCCCCGCCGTGGTGGAACCGGCCGGGGATGCGCTTGGGCGCGCGCTTGCGCATGCGCGGCACGCCGGGCGCGGAGGGCGGTGTGGCGGCGGGTCTGGTGAGCTTCGAGAAGCTGGTCAACTATCGCTGGGAGATTGCGCTGGGCGGCGAGACGCTCTCGCGCCAGGAATTCGAGGCGATCGTCGCGCTCAAGACCCCCTTGGTGCAGGTGCGCGGCCGCTGGGTGCGTCTGGACCCCGACCAGATCGAGGCCGCGATTCGGTTTTGGGAGAAGAGCGACCGCCAAGGCGAGATCGCTTTGTTGGATGCGCTGCAATTGGGGCTGGATGCCGAACAGACCCATGGGCTGCCGGTGGACGCCGTCGAGTTCGAGGGCTGGCTGCGCGACTGGATGCAGCGCTTTACACGCCAAGAGACGCCGGAACTGCTGCCTGTGCCGGACGGGCTGCGGGCGCAGCTGCGCCCCTATCAGCACTACGGCTATTCGTGGCTCGACTTTCAACGGCGCTGGGGCATCGGCGTCTGTCTGGCCGACGATATGGGCTTGGGCAAGACCCTGCAGACCTTGGCGCTGCTGCTGCATATCAAACAGGAGACGGGGCAACTGCCCGGGCCGGTGCTGCTCATCTGCCCAACGTCGGTGGTGCTGAACTGGGCGCAGGAGGCGGCGCGCTTTACCCCGGACCTCACCCTGCTCGTTCACCAGGGGATCAACCGGCTGCAGGGCGAGGCGCTGCTTGCCGCCGTGGGGCGCGTGGACTTGGTCGTGACCAGCTATGCGCTGGTGCGCCGCGATGCCGCGACCTTGCAGCAGCAGGCGTGGTATGGCGTGATCTTGGACGAGGCGCAGAACATCAAGAACGCCGCCACCCAGCAGGCGCAGACGATCCGGCGCTTGCCGGCGCGCATCCGGCTGGCGCTCACAGGCACGCCGGTCGAGAATCGTCTGACCGAGTTGTGGTCAATCCTGCACTTTCTCAACCCCGGTTTTTTGGGGTCGCAGCAGAGCTTCCGCCGCCGCTTTGCGCTGCCGATTGAACGCTATGACGACGCCGGGGCCGCAGAGGCGCTGCGCCGCTTGACCGCCCCCTTTGTGCTGCGCCGGGTCAAGACCGACCCGACGGTGATCCAGGATTTGCCGGACAAGCAGGAGACCAAGGCCTACTGCCCCTTGACACAGGAGCAGGCCACGCTCTATGAGGCGGTGGTGCAGGACGCGCTGCGCACCATCGCGCAGGCAGAGGACTTGCAGCGCCGCGGGTTGGTGCTGGCCATGTTGATGAAGCTCAAGCAGATCTGCAACCACCCGGCCCAGTTCCTGCATCAGATCGGCGACAGCTATCTGCCGGATGGGGACGAGGCGCGCAGCGGCAAGCTGGCGCGTCTCGTCGAACTGTTGGAAGAGCTGCTGGCGGTGGGTGACCGCGCCCTGATCTTTACCCAGTTCGCCGAGATGGGCCGGCTGCTGCGCACCTTTCTCCAGCACCGCTTGGGCAGCCAGGTCCTGTTTCTGCATGGCGGCGTCCCGGCCCGGCAGCGCGCCGAGAGCGTGGCGCGCTTTCAGAGCGAAAACGGCCCGCCGATCTTTATCTTGTCGCTCAAGGCCGGTGGGACGGGGCTGAACCTGACGCACGCCAACCATGTCTTTCACTATGACCGCTGGTGGAACCCGGCGGTAGAGAACCAGGCAACCGACCGCGCCTTTCGCATCGGTCAGCGGCGCAATGTGCAGGTGCACAAATTCGTCTGTATGGGCACGTTGGAGGAGCAGATCGACGCCATGATCGAACGCAAGCAGGCGCTGGCCGAGAATATCATGGGGAGCGGAGAAAACTGGCTCACGGAGCTATCCACCAGCGACTTGCGCGACCTGGTGACGCTGCGCCGCGATTGGGTGGAATGACATACTCTCCCCTGGAGCGAGGTCAAGGACGAGGACGATCCCGTGACATCCTCTCCCCGCTAAAGCAGGGAGCTTCCGACGACCACCCGTATCCGTTCGCTAGGCTCAGGACAAGGGTGGGACTCTTTACGCCGCTGGTCTGTCCGACCAGAACCGCGCTGAGCGATGACTTGAGCAGCGGCTACATCGCGCGGAGCAACGTAACCGCAATGAGGACAGGTGTGAACACGAACGGCAAGCGACTTTTCGACACGACAACCACATTCGGGACAAAGCCGGCTCGTGCCTCTGGCGTCAACCTCTACCACTTGTCCACCAGCGTTTTCGGCTTTGTAGGCAAGAAACGCGAGGAATTGCGACCATCCGGCATCGGCTATGCTTTTGCTCACGTGCGACCGTGCCAACCCCTTGACATTCAGCGCTTCGACGTACAGCGTATCAAAGCGGTTGACCAGGGCGCGGCTGGTCTTGTGCTGGAAGTCGCGACGGCGGTTCGCCGTCCGTTCGTGGTGGCGCGTGATCTGGCGCTTCAACTCGCGGTTGCGCCGCGAACCGCGAGTTGTGCGGGCGCGCATCCGTTGCAAGGTGGCGAGTTTGGGTTCGGCGGCGCGAAGCCAGCGCGGGTTGGCGATCTGTTCACCGTTGGAGAGACTAGCGAAGTGTTCCAGCCCCATATCAATCCCGACGCTGCCGGACGCGGACGCCATAACCTCGGCGTCAGTCGCTTCCAGTTGCAGCACGGCGTACCAGTTGGCTGCCCCGTCGCGTTTCAGGACCACCTGCTTGACGGTTGCGCCGTCCGGCAAGGGACGATGCTGAAACAGGCGGACGGAGCCGATGCGCTGCACATAGAGCCTGCCGTCCACCAGACGACAGCCGTCGCCATAGACATAGGTGACTGACTTGAACCAGCCGCGCCCTTTGTAGCGGGGATAACCGGACTTTTCGTCTGTCTTGATACGGCGAAAGAAACCGTCAAACGACTTCTGGAGACGGCGCAAGGTTTGCTGGACCGAGGTGTAGTTGGCCCAGGCGGCGTCCTCGTCAAAGGCGCGGATCGCTTTGAGTTGGGCTGCCTGGTCCATGTAGCGAATGGCAACGCGCCGTCTGTCCCAGGCCAAGCGTCGTTCGGTCAAAGCGTCGTTGTACAGACGCCGGTGAATCTCCAGCGTGCGCTCAAGCAGTTGGCGCTGCGTGTCGGTTGGGTAGAGTCGGTACTTGTAGCTGAGGATCATCGCCCCATAAAAACGCCTTGTCGGGCCGGTTCTCTGTCGCAAGTTCAAGATACCACACATTTGTTCTACAGGCAAAGGGGACACAGGAGGGTGCGCCGATTCCCTATCCCCGATAAATCGGGGAGTACCCTCGGCGTTTTTCCATGGATGATTTCTATGCGCCGCGCAAGCCGCGCAAATCGGACGCAGGCATCAAAGCACGCCGCGGGCGCGGCGACTTTGTCGAGCACTGGTGGGCAGCGCGCTGGATCGAGAGCTTAGAGCGCAT
>JADLFO010000164.1 GCA_020845455.1 Caldilineaceae bacterium | reverse complement strand
TGGGCAACCGCACGCGCGTCACGGTCAAAAAGAACAAGGTCGCCCCGCCCTTCAAGGTCGCCGAGTTTGACATCATGTACAACGAGGGCATCTCCACCACCGGCGACCTCATCGACCTCGGCGTGGAATATGACATCTTGTCAAAGCGCGGCGCCTACTTCCGTTACAACGACGAGTTGATCGGACAGGGGCGCGAGTCGAGCAAAGATTATCTGCGCGAGCATGCCGGCCTGGCGCGCGAGATCGATAATCTGATCCGGCAAAAGGCAGGGCTGCCGGCACGTGCGCCTTGGGAAGAAGGTAATGGGGCCGCAGCGGCCTCAGCCGATTTGGCCGCTGACCCCTTGGCCGAGGCCAGAGCGCCTGCGCCCCGATTGAAGAGCCGTTGACGGTGGGCCGGCGGGCCGGCTCTGCCGTTGCCTGTCCTGTTAGGCAGTTTGAGGCGTTTGCCAGTTCCAGGTCAATGCAGAGGAGAACCGCCCTCCTTCGCAGCATGACGCCACCGGCGATGCCGGGGGTGGGTCCTGCGCTGTAGCGTCGGCTACAGCGTTTTTTATTGGGCCAAGCAGCTGGGCAGCATGGCCGTCGCCCGGCGCCACGGACGCTGACATGGGCATATCCGGCATACTGCGCCGGATGCGCCGTTATCGATACGATCGGTATGATAAGGAACCGCCTATGGATGGTATAGTCACGCTCATTATTGTCATTCTCTTTTCCCTGATCAGCGCCGCGGTCGCCGGCTATCTGGCCTTTCAGCGCGGCCGGGCTGCCGGTCTGCGCGCCGAACAAGAGCGCCAGAGCGCTACGCTGCAAAGCGCCGAAGACCAGGCGCAGCGCATCTTGACCGACGCCGAAACACGCGTCAAACAACAGGAGCTTACGCTTAAAGAAGAACAAGTCCAGATGCGCAACGAGATGGAGGCGGAGACAACCCGCCGCCGCAAGGACTTGGAGCGCATCGAAGAACGGCTGCAAAACCGCTTGGACAGCGCCGAACGGCGCTTGGAGCAACTGGAGTCGCGCGAGCGCAAGATCAACCAGCGCGAGGCCAAGCTCGACCAGCGCGCCGCCAAGTTGACCACGATGGAAGAGGAGTGGTCCGCCGAACTGCAGAAGGTCGCGGGCATGTCGCAGGAGGAGGCGCAGCAGGTGCTCTTGCAGCGCGTGGAGCAGACGGCCCGCGCCGACATGGCGCGCACCATTCGCGAGGTCGAGGCCGAGGTTGCCGACGAGGCCGACCGCCGCGCCCGCGAGATCGTCACACTGGCCATCGAACGTATTGCCAGCGAGCATGTCTCTGAATATGCCGTGAGCAGCGTTGACCTGCCCTCGGACGAGATGAAGGGGCGCATCATTGGCCGCCAGGGGCGCAACATCCGCGCCATCGAGCAGGCCATCGGCGTAGACCTGGTGGTGGACGACACGCCCGAAGCCATCATCATCAGCAGCTTTGACCCCATCCGCCGCGAGATCGCGCGCATGGCGTTGAGCAAACTGGTGGCGGATGGGCGCATCCACCCGACGCGCATCGAAAAGGAGGTGGAGCAGGCCCGCCACGAGATCGACCGCATGATCCTGGAGGCGGGTGAGCAGGCCACCATCGAGACCAACACCCAAGGGCTGCACCGCGAGATCCTCAAGCTCTTGGGGCGGCTCAAGTTTCGCTACAGCTATGGGCAGAACCAGCTCTATCACGCCATCGAGACGGCGCACATCGCCGCCATCATTGCCAGCGAACTGCACGCCAATGTCAAGGTGGCGCGGCTCGGCGGGCTGCTGCACGACATCGGCAAAGCGGTCAGCCATGAGATCGACGGGCCGCATGCGATCGTGGGCGCCGAAATCGCCAAACGCTATGGGGTCAACGAAACCGTGGTCAACTGCATCGCCAGCCACCACGGCGAAGTCGAGCCACAGTCGGTGGAAGCGGTGATCGTGGCCGCGGCCGATGCGATCAGCGGCGCACGGCCTGGGGCGCGCCGCGAAAGCTTGGAGACCTATATCAAACGCGTGACCGAACTGGAGGAGATCGGCAACAGCTTCAACGGCGTGAGCCAGACCTTTGCGATCCAGGCCGGGCGCGAGATCCGCGTGATCGTGCGGCCCGACGCCGTCGACGACCTGGCCGCCATCCAGTTGAGCAAAGACATCGCCAAGAAGATCGAGGACAACCTTCAATACCCAGGCCAGATTCGGGTCACTGTGATCCGTGAGACGCGCGCTGTGGACTACGCCAAATAGCCCCCGCCTAGCCTACCCTGCCCGCCGTTTGGCGGGCGCCGGGCCGCCTGCCCCTGCCGAGGGGCAGGCGGCTCTTTTTGCACAGGGAAATCACCCGCTGTCTCCGGCAACAGTGTGCGAAAAACACATTGTCTAGGGCGATCAAACTATGGTAGAATCGTGCGTCAGGATGACACCTGTCACTGCCGGCAACGACCGGAGAGCAGCCTACCACTCAGGGTATGGAGGGCCCCATGCAGACCCCACGCTGTTCCATGCGCCGACGCATCCGCACCGATTCCTTATTCTCTGCGGAAATTTGCGTAACCATTTTGCCACTACATCGTCAACATCAATTGACAACCATTGGTCGACGCGGCGTATTTCAGCACAGGCAGCACACTGCCTAAGATGGACAGTTTGACAGACAGGAGGCACATTTCCATGGCTGAACTCATCAAAGTATCTGCCCAATCTCGCTCTACCGCCGTCGCCGGCGCAATTGCAGGTGTCATGCGCGAACAGGGATATGCGGAGGTACAGGCGATCGGGGCCAGCGCCGTGAACCAAGCGGTCAAGGCCATCGCCATTGCACGCGGCTATCTCGAACAGGATCAAATGGACCTGGTCATCGTCCCCAGCTTTACCGAGGTCGATATCGAGGGCAACGAGCGCACCGCGGTGCGGCTCGCGATCTTCAAACGCCCGCCTGTTCTCGAAGCTCCCAGCCTCGCCAACAACACCTAGTTTGGATGTGCGCCTAGCGCATACTGGGCAGGTCGAGCGGGCATCCCTGCGGCGGCTGCTACCGCCGCAGAGGAGAGCGCGATAGACACAAAAGAGGGGGAGACCCACCGGCCTCCCCCTCTTGCTTTGCGCCTAGTGACCCTGTTCTTCGCCCGGCTTGCGCCCGCGCGGGCGACGGCGGCGACGGCGACGCCCCTTGTCGGCGGATTCCTCGCCGTCTTCCTCAGCCTCTTCATCGGGCGCGGGCGGGGCGGCCATCTGGCGGCGGATGCGTGCATTGTCGGCCTCTGCGCCGGCGCGCCGTTTGGCCGTACACCCGCCGCAGGTGCTGCAGCCGCCTCCGCTGCTGCTTTTACTGCTCACCAGGTCGGCGACGGCGAATTCGGCCAGCGCCATGTTTTCCAACATGACCGTCACCGACTCCTTGAGCGGATGCACATGGCGCACGCGGCCCACGCCTTGGGGCGTGACGACCTCCGCCCCCAGCTTGGGCATCTTCTTGTTCTGCTCTTTGTAGAAGGCGTCTTCATAGGAAAGACAGCAGAGCAGCCGCCCACAGACGCCGCTGATCTCGTCGGGGTTGAGCGGAAGCTGCTGGTTCTTGGCCATGCGGATGCTGACCGGCGTGAACTCGCGCAGCCAGCTTGTGCAGCAGAGTTGGCGTCCACATTTGCCCACGCCGTCGAGCAGCTTGGCTTCGTCACGCACGCCGATCTGACGCATCTCGATGCGCGTGCGGAAGACGCGCGCCAGTTCGCGCACCAGGTCGCGGAAGTCAACGCGCGCCTCGGATGAGAAGTAGATCAGCAGCCGCCCGCCGTTATAGTTATACTCACAGCGCACGATCTTGATGTCGAGGTTGCTTTCGCGCGCCTTGGTGCGGCAGATCGCCAGCGCCTCACGCTCTTTGTGTTCCCACAAATCCTTCTGCACCAGGTCCCACGGGTTGGCGCGGCGCAGGACGCTCTTGATCTCGCCCACAACTTCGGCGTCGTCGATCTGATGCGGGGGCTGGACGACCTGGGCGACTTCCTGCCCCTTGGCCGTGTCCACGATCACATAGTCGTTGGGGGCCAGACCGAGAAAGTCGCCTGGGCTGAAGTGATAGAGCTTGGTAACAGGCTTGAACTGAATTCCGACAACAACTGGCATAGAAGCTTCCTTCTCCGCCGGACACCTGCGACATCCGGTTTGGATGCGACGCCGGTCTGGATGTTATGCGGCTGTGGTGTGGGGCAGCCGCAGCACCAGGATATCCAGGGCCAGGCGAGTATTGACTGTATGGTGTAAATAGCCGTCGAGCCGCTGCAGCGTGTAGAGATAGTCGCGCACGGCCAGGGGCGAAAGGGCCGCCGCCTGGCGCGCCAGCACGGACCGCTGGTCGATATTGCAGCAAGCGTCGAGACAACCGGTCTGGGCCAACAGCACATCGCGCCACCAGCCGGCCCAGAGTTCCAACATGGCAAACAACTGCTGGTTATCGCGCCCGGCCGCGAGCTGTTCGGCAAAGTCGAGCCGCACCACGCGATTGGCCGCGATCAACTGCCGGAGTTGTTCCAACTGTGCGTGGCGACGGCCGGCGCCCTCACGGTCGGCGCGCTGCGTCACGGCCCAGCCCAGACGGCCATTGGCCAGGCGGGCCAGCAGCGCCGCCTCCTCTGTCTCCACCTGCCACCCTTCGGTCAAGGCGCGCTCGATCACTGGCACGGGCAGCGGGCGCAGTTCAAGCACCTGGCAGCGGCTGACAATGGTGGGCAGCACACTGCCGCGGTCCAATGCGGTCAACAGCAGGATGACGTGGTCGGGCGGCTCCTCCAGCGTCTTGAGCAGTTTGTTCGCAAAGGTGGGATTGGCCGTATGCGCCTCTTGGATGACAAAGACCTTGCGCTGCGCCTCCATAGGACGCAACGCAGCCTCTTGGATCAACTCGGTGGCCTGTTCCCCCCTGAGCATCCCATTCACTCGGTCTGCAACCCCCTCTTTGTCGAGCGGTTTATCGAGCGGCTGCACCAGCCGGAAATCCGGGTGGCTGCCGCGCGCCATCAAGCCGCATGCCCGGCAGACGCCGCAGGGCCGGCTCTGTTCCGCACTGCACAACAGGGCCTGGGCGAAGCTGCGCGCCAGGGTGCTTTTACCCACCTGGGGCGGCCCCAAAAAGAGATAGGCATGGCGTGGCCCGGCGGCCTGGGGATCAAGCGTGCGCTGCAGCAGATGGACGGCCCACTCGTGGCCGTAGATCGGCCAGACGCTCCGGCCCGCGGGAGATGATGCAGCAGACATAATGTTCGATTTTAGCACAGCCGCGGCGCGGTCACAAACCGGCGTGATGCGCCCGTCCACGTGCCCCAGCCCATCATGTGCGTTATGCACCGGCGGCGCTCCAGGCTATAATGGCGGCTATGCCTCTGCGCCGCACCGTTCAATCATCCGACACACGGCCAAACCGCGCCCTGCTGGACTGGGCGCTGCCGTACACAGGCCGGTGGGTCTGGGCCTTGGGCCTAATCTTGGCCGCGGCCCTGCTGCCGGCAGCATGTCGCGCGCGGCAAAACGCCGCACCTACGCCTACGCCCACCACGCCCGCGCCAGGCCTCAGCGTGCCCGCAGAAGACAACGGCCCCTCCATGGCGGACACTGCCCAAGAACAGAACTTGGTGGTTTGGCTGCCGGCCTTCAGCGGGATCGCCGCCGGCGCGGCGGCAGGCGACGTGCTGGAGACCTCCATTCGCCAGTTTGAACAGACACACCCCGGCGTGAGCGTCGATATCCAGGTCAAGGCCGAGGGCGGGATCGCCGCGCTGTGGCCGTTTTTGCGCGCGGCCCAAGCGGTTGCGCCAGCCATCCTGCCCGACCTGGCGCTGATCAACACCCAGCAGCTTTGGCAAGGGGCCGACTTGGGGCTGTTCGTGGCGCTGGACGAGACGGCCATCGTCGGGATCGACGACTTTTATCCGGCGGCGCTGGCAAGCGTGCGCTACAAAAACCGGCTGTTGGGCATTCCCTATACCGTCGACGCGGTGCATGCGGTCTACAGCCAGGCGGAGTTTTCCGGCGCGCTGCCGACTTGGGAGACGCTGCTGGCGGAGGCCCCGATCTATCTCTTCCCCGGCGGCAGCAGCGACGGGTCGGCCAACCTGCACCTGCTGGCCCAATATCTGGGTGCGGGCGGGGAAGTGGCAGAAAGCGGTGTGGAACCGGATCTGGAAGCGGTGCGCGCCTATTTTGAATTTCTGTCAGATGGGCGGCTGCGCGGGGTCATCCCGCCTGAAGTGGCTGACCTAGGCACATTTTCGGCGGTCTATGCCCAGTTTCAGACGGATACCGGCAGCTTAGCCGCCACGCTGAGCAGTGAGGTATTGGGCGGGGCCGAAAGCGCGCCGCTGCGCTATGCGCCGCTGCCCACCCGCAGCGGACAGCCTACGACTGTCGCCGACACCTGGGCCTTTGCGCTGCTCACCCAGGACGCCGACCGGCAAGCCCTGGCCTTGAGCCTGGTGGCCGCCCTGCTGGAACCCGACGTGCAGGGCGCGTGGAGCCAGTTTGCGGATCGTCTGCCCAGCCGCCGCAGCGCGCTGGCGCAGTGGGATCAGGCCGGCCCCTATCGCAGCTTTCTGGAACAACAGATCGAGTCCGCGGCGGCCGTGCCCAACGGGCGCGCCTTCGCCGATTTCGCGCGGCGGCTGCAGACCGGCCAACTTGCGGTGCTGCGCGGCGAACTGACACCCGACGAAGCCGCGCGCAGCCTGAACAATGCGCCCTAACCGCGCGCAATCAGAAACCGCGACAACAAAACAGGGGATGGCCCTTGAACGGGTCCATCCCCTGTTGCGCAGCGTATAAGACGAGATCTTACTTGACCTCGACGACCGCGCCTTCGGCCTCCAGCTTGGCCTTGGCATCCTGGGCCGCTTCTTTGCTGACTGCGCTGAGGATCGTGGAGGGAGTGCTTTCCACGACTTCCTTGGCCTCCTTGAGGCCCAGGGGGGTCAGGGTACGCACGACCTTGATCACGTTGATCTTCTTGGCGCCGCCGTCCTTAAGCACGACGTCAAACTCGGTCTGCTCCTCGGCGGCTTCTGCCGGGGCCGCCGCAGCCGGGCCGGCGGCAGCCATAGCGACCGGCGCCGCCGCGCTGACGCCCCACGCATCTTCCAGCATCTTGACGAGTTGCGACGCCTCGAGCAAGCTCAGGCTGTCCAGTTGTTCCTTGATGGCCTGCAAATCTGCCATTTGTGTTATTGCCTCCTATCGCGATCTTTAAATAGCGTCTACATACACCGGTTCACAGATACAGGAGGCGGCCATCAGGCCGCTTCTGCGCCCTGCTGCTTTTCGACATGCGCGTTGATGACACGCACCAGGCTTGCGCCGGGCGCCGTGAGCATCCGTGCCAGGCTGCTGGCCGGGGCGTTGATCGCGCCCAGGACCATCGCCAATGCCTGTTCCTTGGTCGGCAGGTCGGCCAGTGCCTCAGCGCCCTTGGCATCGAGCACCGACGCGCCCAGCATAGCGCCGCTGACCTCACCGACCTTCTCGGCCTTGATCCAATCCAACAGACCCTTCACCCCGCGGCCGATATCTTCGCCGATAAAGGCGACGGCATTGGGGCCGGCCAAGAGTTGATCGGGCGCCGGCAGTCCCGACTCCTCCAAAGCGATGCCCAGGATCGAGTTCTTCACCACGACATAGCGGGTGCTGTTCTCGCCCAGTTTGGCGCGCAGCGAGGCTAGTTGGGGGACGGACAACCCACGGAAATTGGTGAAGACCAGCGCCGAGGAGCCTTGGATATGCTCTTTATACTGGCTGAGCAACTCTGCCTTCTTCTCTCGGGTAATGGCCAAGCGACATCCCTCCTTTCCACAATCGTTCGCAAAACAAAACCGCGCCCTGTGCAAGACAAGGCGCGGGTTGGTACCAGTTCCAAGCCGGCAGGCCGCCCCAAGGACGCCATACCAAGCCGGTCATCGGATTACCACTCTTGCCTCGGCAGGCCCCCAGCCAACGGCTACGGGAATTAAGCGGTGCGCCTGCTGTCTTTAGCACAGATGCCGCTCAGGCGATGCTGGGCGGCGGTATTCATTTCCGGTCGTGCATTATACCCCGGCGGCTATTCTGGCCCAAATCGCCGCGGGCATAAACACAGTGTAGAAGTGTCCTAAAACTCGTCGGCGTGCAGCGCGCTGGCGCTGCCCACATCGACCTTGACCCCCGGCCCCATGGTGCTGGTGACGGTCACCTTGCGCAGATAGATGCCCTTAATGGCGGCAGGCTTGGCGGCCACCACGGCTTCCATCAGCGCGGCGAAGTTCTTGAGCAGCTTCTCGGGCGGGAATGACGCCTTGCCGATGGGGGCATGAATGTTGGCGGTCTTGTCGACGCGGAACTCCACGCGGCCCAGCCGTGTCTCTTCGATCACGCGCGGCAGGTCTTCGGCGGGCACAATCGTGCCGGTCTTGGGGCTGGGCATTAACCCACGCGGCCCTAGAACACGGCCCAGCCGGCCCACGACGCGCATCATGTCGGGCGTAGCCAAGACGACGTCGAAATCGGTCCAGCCCTTCTGAACACGTTCGGCCAGGTCGTCGGCGCCCACATAGTCGGCCCCGGCCTGCCGCGCCAACTCCTGGCCGTCCGGCCCAGCAAAGACCACAATGCGCACCTCACGGCCGGTACCGGCGGGCAGCGTGACGACGCCGCGCACCTGCTGTTCGGCATAGCGCGGGTCGACCCCCGTGCGCATATGGACTTCAACGGTTTCGTCGAACTTGGCAGTAGCCAGTTCTTTGACCTTGCTGATCGCCTCTTGTGGCGAGTACTGCTCGGTGGGGTCCACTTGGGACCGCAGTGCACTATAACGTCTGCTGTGTTTCGGCATGGTGGCTCCTTTGTGGTGCAAGCGGGATCGCGATCCCTTCCACAATGAACGGTTGTCTCAAAAGTGCAGTTCCGGCAACAGGGTAGCGCGGGGCTAGTCGACGACGTTGACGCCCATGCTGCGGGCGGTGCCTTCGACCATCTTCATGGCGCTTTCCAGGCTGACGCCGGTCAGGTCCTTGAGTTTGACCTCGGCGATCTCGCGCACCTGCGCCTTGGTGATCTTGCCGACCTTGCTCTTGTTCGGTTCGGCGCTGCCGCTGGTCAGGCCGGCGGCCTTCTTGATCAGGTCGGGCGCGGGCGGCGTCTTGGTTACAAACGTGAACGAGCCATCCGTAAAGATCGAGATATCCACGGGGATGACCTGGCCCATCAAGCTCTGGGTGCGCGCGTTGTACTCCTTGACAAAACCCATGATGTTGACGCCATGGGGGCCAAGCGCAGTACCGACGGGCGGCGCCGGGTTGGCCTTGCCGGCCTGCAGTTGCAGCTTGACGACTGCTTTGAGTTTCTTTGCCATGATTTGCTCCTTCTGGTTCTGGTGTGCGCCGGCGCACGGCTGGCGACCGCCGCCTGGCTCCCAGAGGCCAGCGTTATTAAGAAAGACCTAACGATACCAGTAACGATACACCATCCTGAGCAATGAGCGATTTAGGCGGCGCTGCCTGGGCAAGCCGGCGCCGGAACCTTTATCGATATGCCCTATCCGGTTGTCCTACACATCGCGCTCCAACTGTAAAAAATCCACCTCGACCGGCGTCTCGCGGTTGAAGAAGCTGACCAGCACCTTCGCCTTGCCTTTGTCGGGATAGATCTCGTCCACCGTGCCGCTGAACTCGGCAAAGGGGCCGCTCATGATGCGCACATGCTCGCCCGGCTGGAAGTTGACCTTGATGCGCGGCTCGTCGCTTTCGATACGCCGCATGATCTTGTCGACCTCATCCTGGCGCAGCGGCGTGGGCTTGTTGCCCATGCCGACAAAGCCGGTGACTCCGGGCGTGTTACGCACCACATACCAGCTGTCCTCGTCCATGTGCATGTTGACCAGGATGTAGCCGGGGAAGACGCGCCGCTCGACTTCCTTGCGCGCGCCCTTGCGGATCTCGATCTCGGTTTCGGTCGGCACGACGACGTCGAGGATCCGTTTGGACATGCCCATCGATTCGGCGCGGTGTTCGATATTTTTCTTGACCTTATTTTCCATGCCGGAATAGCTGTGGATCACAAACCACTGCGGTTCGTCACTTTCCCCGGCTTCTTCGGCATCCAACTGGGCGGCGATTTCCGCATCCAATGCCGCCAGGTCTTCATCTGTTTCAGCGTTGGATAACAGGTCTTTTTCCTCGTCAGCCATGGTTGTCTCCTTCCGCAAACCCATCCACTCCTTTACTACGCCCAGGCGTCGCCGGCGGGGCGCGTCGCTGCCCATGGGGCATCTGAAGCCGGTGGGCGTTTTGGCAACCGAGGCCCTAGGTCACCTGCAAGAACAGCGCGATCAACAGACTAAAAAACGAATCGACGCCAAACAGCGCGATCGCCGAGACGGTCGTCACGATCAGCACGACCCAGGTCAGGCGCAACCCTTCTTCACGCGTCGGCCAAGTCACCTTGGCGATCTCGGCGCGCGTGTCTTTGAAGTAGCGCACGAAGGCATTGTCCGGCTTCGGCTTGACAGGAACGGAACGGCTCATATAGCACCCAATACTTTCACATTCACGTTGCGGAAAATCGCCACCGGCTTGCATCAAGCCGGTGGCGATTTAGGCAGGCGAGGCAGGACTTGAACCCGCAACCTGCGGTTTTGGAGACCGCTGCTCTGCCAAATTGAGCTACTCGCCTCTATGACCGCGGTGTCTGGGGACGGCTTGGCAGCCCCCAGACACCGGAACCCTGCTTATTTGAGGATTTGGGTGATGACGCCGGCGCCGACGGTGCGACCGCCCTCGCGGATGGCAAAGCGGCTGCCGGTCTCAAGCGCCACCGGCGCAATCAACTCGACCTTCATGTTGACGTTGTCAC
>JADLFO010000163.1 GCA_020845455.1 Caldilineaceae bacterium | reverse complement strand
GTGACAACGTCAACATGAAGGTCGAGTTGATTGCGCCGGTGGCGCTTGAGACCGGCAGCCGCTTTGCCATCCGCGAGGGCGGTCGCACCGTCGGCGCCGGCGTCATCACCCAAATCCTCAAATAAGCTCGACCGACAGAGGGGAGGGCCTCATCATCTGGCTCTCCTCTCTTTTTGGGTGACTGAAAGGGAGATCAAAAGGACGATCCATGGCAAAGCAGCGAATTCGAATCAAGCTGAAAGCGTATGACCATCGCGTGTTGGATGCTTCGGTCCGTCAGATCGTAGATGCCGCCGAGCAGACGGGCGCGCAGGTCGTGGGGCCGGTTCCTCTGCCGACCCGGATGGAAAAGTTCACGGTGATGCGCTCGACGTTCATCGACAAGGACAGCCGCGAGCAGTTTGAGGTGCGCACCCACAAGCGGTTGATCGACGTGGTGGACCCGGGCAGCAAAACGATTGAAAATCTGACCCGGTTGAACCTGCCCGCGGGTGTGGATATCGAAATTAAACTATAATCTGCCGCAGTGGTTCGCGGGCGCGGCTCGTTTTTGGCGTCTGCAAACGCTGGGATGATGTGGTTTATTTGCGTAACCGTCAGTCCCAGGAGGATATGATGAAAGGGATTCTTGGCAAAAAAGTTGGCATGACGCAGCTCTTTGACGCAAAGGGTGCGGTTGTGCCGGTGACCGTGATCGAGGCGGGGCCTTGCTATGTGACGCAGGTCAAGACCGTCGAGACCGATGGCTACCAAGCAGTACAGTTGGGGTTTGACGAAGTTCCCGAGCGCAAGCTGACCAAGGGGCAGAAGGGCCATTTGCAAAAGGCCGGTGCGCCTATGGTGCGGCGAGTGCGCGAGGTCCGCACCGACGACGTCGCCCAGTATACCCCGGGCGATGTGATCAAGGCCGATATTTTCGCAGACGGCGAGATCGTTGACGTGGTCGGCATCTCCAAAGGTCGCGGGTTTGCTGGTGGGGTCAAACGCCATGGATTTGCCGGCGGCCCCAAGACCCACGGTCAATCCGACCGTCAGCGCGCGCCCGGCTCGCGCGGCGCGGGCACCACGCCCGGCCACACCTTCCCCGGCACCAAAGGGCCTGGGCAGATGGGCAATAAGCGGGTGACGGTGCAGAATCTGCAGATCGCCTTGGTGGATGCCGAGCGCAATTTGATTGCAGTGCGAGGCGCTGTTCCCGGCCCGCGCGGCGGCCTTGTCCTGGTCCGTACGGCTGTGAAATCGAAAAAGGCCAAGAAGGCCTAAGCCACAGGCGTGCATCCGGAAGCCGGCGGGGAGCGAATTCCTAGGCCGGCAGGGTCGCAACGCAATGCGATTGAGAAGGAGAATTTGACGATGAATCTGCCAGTCAAAGATATGGCCGGGAAGCAAGTCGGCGAGATCGAGGTCAGCGATGTGGTCTTTAGCGCGCCGGTCAACAATTCATTGATGCACCAGGCGCTGCTGCGCCAGTTGAGCAATGCGCGGCTGGGCACACACGACACCAAGACCCGCGGCGAGGTCGCCGGCGGCGGCCGCAAGCCGTGGCGGCAAAAGGGCACCGGGCGCGCCCGCCAAGGTTCGACGCGCGCGCCGCAGTGGGTGGGCGGCGGCGCCGTCTTTGGGCCGGCCCCGCGCACCTATATGAAGGCGATGCCCAAAAAGATGCACCGGGCTGCGCTGCGCAGCGCCCTGAGCGTGAAGGCGCGGGCCGGCGAGGTGGTCGTATTGGACAATTTGGCGTTCAACGAGGCCAAGACCAAGCACGCCGCCGCCATGGTGCAGGCGCTGGGTCTGGCCGACCAGAATGTGTTGCTGGTGGTGGCGGAGCGCGAAGAGAACGTGGCGCGCAGCGTCGCCAACCTGGCCAAGGTCAAGCTGTTGACCGCCGGTTATTTGAATATGCGCGATCTGCTCGGGTATGATGTCGTGCTTATGGCGCGTGATGCTGTGGCGCATGTGGAGACGTGGCTGGGCGGCGAGAGCGCCCAGGACCGTGAGCTGGTTGCCGCGGAAACGGAGAAGTAACCATGCATCTTTATGACGTACTGCGGCGCCCGATCATCACCGAAAAGACGATTGTCGGGGTGGACGAAACGAACCGCTACACGTTCGAAGTCGACCTGCGCGCCAACAAGTTTCAGATCAAGGAGGCTGTCGAGACGGCCTTCGATGTGACGGTCACCGGGGTGAACGTCATGGTGATGCCGGCGAAGACGACACGCCGCGGCAAGCGGGTGGTGATCCGCAAGCCCAAATGGAAGAAGGCGGTGGTCGCCTTGGCGCCCGGCAACAGCATTCAGTTGTTTGAAGGTGTCTAGGAGGAGTAGACCCGATGGCTATTAAGATCTATCGTCCCACTTCGCCCGGACGCCGCAACATGTCTGTGACTGCGTTCGACGATGTGACACGCAGCGAGCCGGAGCGTTCGCTGCTGGCTCCGCTGCGCAAGCAGTCGGGGCGCAACAACCGCGGCGTCGTGACTGTCCGCCACCGGGGCGGCGGCCACAAGCGCCGCTATCGGATCATCGATTTTCGGCGCGACAAGCTGGGCGTTCCGGGCCGCGTCGACTCGATCGAGTATGACCCGAACCGTAGCGCGCGCATCGCCTTGCTGGTCTACAACGACGGCGACAAGCGCTATATCATTGCGCCGGTAGGGGTGAAGGTGGGGGATGTGCTGATGTCGGGGCCGGATGCTGAAATCCGACCGGGCAATGCGCTGCCGATCCGCATGATCCCGTTGGGCACGACGATCCACAATGTCGAGATCTATCCGGGGCGCGGCGGCCAGATGGTGCGCAGCGCCGGCAACGCCGCCCAGCTTGTCGCCAAAGAGGGCACGCTGGCGCAGGTGCGTCTGCCGAGCGGAGAGGTGCGCTATGTGGATGTGAACTGTATGGCGACGGTGGGGCAAGTCTCCAACCCGGATCATGCGAATGCGGAGATGGGCAAGGCGGGCCGCCGGCGCTGGCTGGGCGTTCGCCCGTCGGTGCGTGGCATTGCCATGGACCCCTCCTCGCACCCGCATGGGGGTGGTGAAGGCCGTTCGCCGGTGGGCATGCCCGGCCCGAAGACACCCTGGGGCAAGCCGGCATTGGGCAAGAAGACACGCCGCAATAAGTTCACCAACAAGTCCATTGTGCGGCGTCGCGGCGGCAAATAGCTGGAAAGGTAGAAAGACACAATGTCTCGTTCACTGAAAAAGGGACCGTTTGTCGCCCCCCGGCTTCTGAAGAAGGTTGAGGAAATGAACCGGAGGGGCGAGCGCAAGGTGTTGAAGACCTGGTCGCGCGCCTCGACGATCTTCCCGCAGTTCGTGGGGCATACGCTGGCTGTCCATGATGGGCGGCGCCATGTGCCGGTCTATATTACCGAGAACATGGTG
>JADLFO010000162.1 GCA_020845455.1 Caldilineaceae bacterium | reverse complement strand
TGCTTGGCCCCAGCGCGCCGCGCTCAAACGCCACCAGGCTGCGCGGCACGGTCAGCACGCGCACCAGCGCCGCCCAGACGCGCGGCAGATAGCGTTTCTCGGCCAGCATCATAGCCGTGTTGCCAAAGCCGCAGGCCGTATCGCCCGCCGCCACCGCGCCATGGCGCTGCGCTACGCCCACAATCATATCCCACAGATGCGCCATATCACGGCTCGCCAGCACGCCCAGCGCCAAGACCACCGCGGGCAGATCGCCGTAGAGCAGCGCATCGTCGTGGATCTCCTTGCCGCCGGTCGATTCAATCGAGAGCAGGTCGGCGCCCGCCGCGGCGCACAGTTCAAAGCTGCGTACCATCTTCTCCCAATACTCGCCCGAACGCAGCCACGGCGGGCGCGCAAACTCGCGGATGTCATTTGGCGTCACGCGCAGCGCGCTCACCAGCCCCTCCTGCGCCGCATACTGGTCGAGCGTAGCGCGCAGCAGCGCGGTGATCTCCGCGCCCCATTCGGGTGTCAAGGTCAATTCGGGCAGCAGTTCAAACTCCACTACCAGACCTGGCGCTTGCAGTTCGACGGCGCGCTTGCAGACGCCCGCGATCATCTGGCTGTACTGTCTACGGATCTCCGGCAGCGTCTCCGCCGCAATCGAAATATCCGGCAGCGTGAAATTGATCTCAGGGTAGACCGTCCCCGCCCCGATCGACAGCCCGTTCTTAAGCCGCAGCGGGCGCGGGCTGCGCCCAAAGATCAACTCGTCTGCATCCGTAACCCACAACTCGCGATACGTTTCCATGGACGACCTCCGGCTAGCCCCCCTAGTACAGCGCTTGATAACTATAGAACTATACAGTGCTTGATAACTATACAATGCTTGATGATAGGTACTCAAACGCGAAAAAACCGGCGCCCGTAGGGGCGCCGGTCGCCAAACCATCATCTAAAACGCACAAAGCCGATCAGCCGAGACGTTTCTTAAACTCCTCGGCCAAGGCGGGCAGCACTTCAAAGAGATCGCCCACAATGCCATAGTTGGCGCGCTCAAAGATCGGCGCTTCGCGGTCCTTATTGATGGCGACGATCACCTTGCTGCCGCTCATCCCGGCCAAATGCTGGATCGCGCCGCTGATCCCGGCGGCAATATAGAGGTCGGGCTTAACCGTCTTGCCTGTCTGCCCCACCTGATGCTTATAAGGGATATAGCCGGCGTCGACCGCGGCGCGGCTGGCGCCCACTGCCGCGCCCAACACCGTCGCCAGTTCGGCGACCAGCGCAAAGCCCTTGGCCGGGTCTGCCGCCACCCCGCGCCCGCCGGAGACGATGATCCCCGCATCGGCCAGGCTCACCTCGCCGCTGTCGCCGGACTTCACCTCCAGCACCTTTTCGGGCACTTGGCTCTCGTCGATGGCCGGGGGCAGCGCCACAACCTCGGCGCTGCCCCCGTTTGCTTCAGGCATGGGGAAGGAGCGCGGGCGCACGCTGGCAAACTGCACCGGCGTATTAAAGGTGACATCGGTCAGGATGTTGTTGGAATAGACCGAGCGTACCGCTACCAGCTTCCCGCCCTCGACGCGCAGGTCGACCGCATCTGGGGCCATGCCCGCATCCATCTCACATGCCACCGCCGCACACAGTTCACGCCCGCGCGTGGTCGCCGCGGTCAACACCACGCCGGCGTTTGCCGCGTCTACCGCCTGTTTTAGCCCGGCGGCATAGGCCGACAGCCGATACTGGGCAAAAAGCGGGCCGGTCAACGTATAGACCGTCTGCGCGCCCAGCGTCCCGGCCTCGCGCGCCGCAGCTTCGGTCGACTCGCCTATCACCGCCGCGGCCAGCGGCACACCCAACGCTGCCGCCAGCTCGCGGGATTTGCCCAACACTTCCCAACTGGTCGCCGCCGGCTTGCCATTGGTTAGTTCAATCCATACGAGGACAGACATCGGACGCTCCTATATCACCTTCTCGGCCAAGAGAGCCTCGGCCAGCTTGGCTGCCTTCTCCTGTACCGACGCGCCGTCGACGATCACGACCTCGACCTTGCGCGCCTCCGGCTTGCGGACGTTGGTCCACGCCGTGCGCGGCTGCGCGTCCACGCCCAGGTCGCCGGCGTTGAGCGCCGGAATTTTGGCCTTGCCTGCCTTGCGGATGCCCATAAAGCTGGGATAGCGCGGGTCGTTGATCTCCTTGCCCACGCTCACCACGGCGGGCAGCGGCGCAGAGACGGTCTCCTGTGCGCCCTCGGCCATCCGCTCGACTGTGATCGTGCCGCCGGCAACGTCCACGATCTTGACCACATTGGTCAGCAGCGGGTAGCCGAGCTTGCACGCCACGCCCACAAAGACGGAGCCGCTGTTCTCGTCCACGCTCTGCTTGCCCGCCAGCACCAGGTCTACATCCCCCACGTCGCGGATGGCTGCGGCCAGCAGCGCCGCGGTCGTCCACATATCCCCGGCGGGCGCGCTGCTGTTGTCGACCAGCTTAGCTTCGGGCACGCCCATGGCAATTGCATGTTTGAGCGCCTCGACGGCCTCCGGGCTGCCCAGCGAAATCGCCACGGCATCGGCGTCAAAACGCTCGCTGAGTTGAATCGCTTCTTCGGCGGCGAACTCGTCCCATGGGTTGATGACCATGGTCGCTTTCACATCGCCCTGGCGCACGTCCTCCGCCGCCACCTTGGGCAGTTCGGCGGTGTCCGGCGTCTGTTTAATCAGCACGGCGATCTTCACGTTTGTCTTCTCCTGCGAATTTTTGGGAGTCTGCTTCTGCCCGTCCAGTATATCACGCCACGTTTTGCGCGTGTTGGCGCGCGGTTGTTGAGCGGTTGAACAGCGCCGCGCCCATCACCAATCCAAAATTGCGTTGTCGTGAGCGCGCGTGGTGAGGGCGTGGATCACCTCCTGCTTAAATGGATGCTGGGCCGCGGCGCGCTCGTCGACCTCGATGCCCAGCCCCGGCGCATCCGCCGGCAGCCAATAGCCGTTCTCGGTCTGCAAATCGTGCTGCACCACCTCCCAGCGCCAGGGCACATCCGCCAGCATATCTTCCTGGATCAAGAAATTGGGCGTGCTCAGCGCAAAGTGCAGCGCCGCGGCATTGGCCACCGGCCCCAGCGGGTTGTGCGGCGCAACGCCCAGATAGTAGGTCTCGGCCATGGCCGCGATCTTCTTCGCCTCCCACAGCCCGCCGCAGTGACACAGGTCGGGCTGGATCACATGGCACGCCTGCTTTTCAAACAGCTCGCGAAACCCAAAGCGCGTCACGATCCGTTCGCCCGTCGCAATCGGCACTGGGCTGGCCTTGCGCACTTCCGCCAGCGCATCGACGTTCTCGGGCGGCACCGGCTCCTCGACAAAAAAGGGCTTGTAGGGGGCCAGCACCCGGCAGAACTCAATCGCATTGGCCGGAAAGTGACGGCCATGGCAGTCCACCATGATATCGACCTGGTCGCCCACGGCATCGCGCAGCGCGGCCATCATGCGCTCGGCATAGGCATAGGCCCCGATGGCGTTGAGGCTCTCGGTCGGCGGGGTGATCAACACCTTGACCGCGTTGTAGCCGCGGCCGATCACCTCCAGCGCACGGTCCACAAAAAGCTGCGGGTCGGCGCTGTACTGCGTCTCATAGACGGCGCGCATATCGCCGCCGCCCAGATGCGTATACATCCGCACCCGGTCGCGCACCTTGCCGCCCAGCAGCTTGTAGACCGGCTGGCCCAACGCCTTGCCGCGAATGTCCCACAACGCCTGTTCGATGCCGGAGATGGCCGACATGCCGATCACGCCCATGCGCCAAAACGACTGGCGGTACATCTTCTGATAGAGAAACTCGATATTCTCCGGGTCCTCGCCGATCAACATCGGCGCAAAATCTTCCACCGCGCCCACCACGGCGCGCGTCTTCCACTCCAGCGAGGCCTCGCCCCACCCATAGAGGCCGGGCTGGTCGGTCTCCACCTTGACAAAGACCCAGTTGCGCATCTCGGCGTTGACGACCAGGGTCTTGACGGCTGTGATCTGCATAAAGGCTGCTTTCTATGCTTGCTTTCTACTCAGTCCATCGGATACAAACTGCAGCCGCCGTCCACCAGCAGCACGCTGCCGGTCATATAGGCGGCCAGGTCGGAACAGAGAAACAAAAACGCATTGGCAACCGATTGTGGGTCTTGCAGCGCACCCAGCGGGATCGCCTTTTGGGCGCGGGCGCGATAGCTGGGGTCGGTGTCCCACTGCCGTTTGGCCATGCCCACGCCGACGATCCCCGGCGCAATGGCGTTGGCGCGGATGCCCTGCGGCGCCAGTTCACGCGCAAAGCCGCGCATCATCGTCTTCATGGCGGCTTTGCTGGCGTTGTAGGGCGTGATCTCCGGCCAGGGCACATCCTGCACCCAAGAGGTCGTAAAGAGCAGCAGCCCCGGCGTACCTGCCGTCGCCCAGCGCCGCGCCGCGGCCTGCGCCATGACAAAGGCGGCGCGCACGTTGACCTGCATCAAGAGGTCAAAGCGGTCAAGCGGGTATTCGGTCACAGGGTACGCATCCACCATGCCCGCGTGACAGGCGACGACCTGGGGCATCCCCCAGGCTGCCGTCACCGCGTCGAGACACCGCTCGGCCGCGGCAGGGTCGGCGGCGTCGCCGCGAAAGTAGGCTACTCGATCCGCAGGCACATCCAACCCGGCGACGGCTGCGACGATCGCTTGCCCCTCGGCGTCGGGCAGCACGTCGTTGACCGCCACCTGTGCGCCGTGCGCCGCCAGCGTCGCCGTGATCACCTGGCCGATGGCCCCCGCCCCGCCCGTGATCAACACCGTCTTGCCGGTAAGATCAAGGAGGTTCATGCATAATAGTCCCTTCGGTCTGTCAGCAGAAAGGCCGCCAGCCCGCCGCCCAGCAGCCCAAAGAAATGGCCCAGCCAAGAGACGCCCGCCTGCCCCGGCAGCACGCCCCAGAGCAGCCCGCCATAAAGTATCCCGGCCACCAGCGCCAGCAGGAGCGCGGCCAGGCTGCGCTCAAAATAGGCGCGCGCCAGCAGATAGCCCAAAAATCCAAAGATCACCCCGCTCGCGCCCAGATGGATCGTGCGGCTGCCGCCCAACAGCCAAATGCCCAACCCGCTGACCAATGCCGACGCCAGCGCCACCACGAAAAAATCCGACGTGCGGCGCAGCATTACCAGCCAGCCCAAGATCACCAACGGCAGCGTATTGGCCGCCAGATGGGCAAAGCCGACATGAAATAAAGGCGCGGTCAAGATGTGGCCCAACCCCTGCCAGGTACGCGGGCGGATGCCGTAAGCGTCCAACCCGCCATGCCAAAATACAAAATCGGCGATCTCCAGCCCCCAGAGCAGCGCCACTGTCGCCGCCAAGACCAGCGCATGGCTCGCCATGCTGCCCGCGGCGCGGCGCACACGCGGCTTCAGCCGTCGATAGGGTTGAAACTCCTGGGGCTGCATCTCACGCGCTTTCTGTTGACCAACCTCGCTGCTGCGAGTGTAGCACAGGAGGCCGCGCTTTGTCACAGGGCTTTAGCGCATGATAAGCGCGCCGGATGGTTGGCGGCGCGCGGGCTTTGCGCTACAATGCGGGCATCCACCGTCTGGGTTTCCCGGCGCGCCGCCAAGGAAACCCAGCGCTACCGGCAGGGGAGTCGCCGCTTGGCCTATTCGTTGAATGACCTGTACTACGGCCTGCGCCTCGTCATGCGCGCCAACGGGCTGCTGATCGGGCTGCTCTTGGGCGGGGCCATTTTGATTTTCCCCCGCGCCACCCTGAGCGCCGCCGGCGTGTCGCCGGAGGCCGCGCTGTGGCCGGGTCGCATGGCGGGCGCACTGTTGGTGGCGCTCGGCCTGAACCTGCTGATCGCTGCCCAAGAACGCATCGTGAGCAGCGCCGGCATGGTTTCGATGGTAGTCGCCAACGCGCTGGCGGCCATCGTCCTGCTGCTCGCCTACCTCAACCAGGAGTTCAGCGGGCTAGACCGTTTGGGCCAGGTCGGTTTGGTCTTGATCTTCATCCTCTGCCTGATCAGCGCCGTGGTCCCCCTGCGCTATCTGCGCACAGAATATACGATGTTATGATGTTATAAGGCGATGTTGCCCAGATGAAGTATCGTTCAGAAGAAGTAGGATAGACTGTGCAACCTATACGCATGAGCGGGCATGCCGCCTGCCGCCCAATTGAGACGGCTCTTACCGATATTGTACTCGGCTCCGGCCATACTATGGGTATTCTTCCTCCTCCTTGTGTGCAGGGAGTAGCGCCCATAGGCGTTACTCCCTGTTTGCGTTGAAACAAAGTCCGTTCCTGCAAGGCAAGGCATCATGAGCTTTCTAAAACGATGGATCGGCGGCAGCAAACCCTTAGATGGCGATCAACTGGCGCGCTCCGCAGAGCTTCAAGACTACGCCCAGATTGACCTCTTGGCCCACTTCGCCGCCGGGCGTCCGTCGCCCAGCGCCGGAGAGCAAAACCGCTGGAGCCGCATCTTGCCCCACCCCTACCCGGAGATGCTCCGCCACTTTGAGAAGCTGGGCTGGCTGGAGCCAAGCGGCAGCGGGCAGTATCGCGTCGCCGCCACAGCCCAGCCCTATGTCGCCGCCTACCAAGACCGCCTGGCGCATGACAAAGCCGAGATCATACCCAAGGTGCGCGAGGCATTGGCCCAAAAAGACACCAATACGGCCTTCGCCCTGCGCCGCGCCTACGAGGCCGGCTTCCCGATGGGCAAAGCGGACTGGACCGGGCCGGAGCCGCAACTGAGCCACAGCGCGCTGACCCGGCGTATCTTCTTTCTGGATCACTGGCTGCTGGACGGGCTGAGCAACACGACCCAGGAATGGATCAAGCTCTACGCCGCCGAGCAGCATCTGTGGGGCGCGACCTGGCGGCTGTCGCCCGACGAGATCCCGCCCGACGTGGTGCAGGAACTGGCCCGCCCCGACATGGACGCCGCCGAAGCCGCCTACTGGAAGGCCTATCAACTGGCGCTGCATGTCGACAACCAAGAGACCTGGCAGCGCTGCAAAGGGGGCGACCATGTGCGCCGCATTGCGCTCGCCGGGCCGAACGACGAATACACCTGCGAACACTGCCGCAGCCAACTGGGCAAAGAATTCTTGGTGGCGCGTGTGCCCGAATTGCCCCATCGCGACTGCACGTCGCCGCGCGGCTGCCGCTGCCGCTATGAGCCGGTACTCGAAGCGCCACCCGACACATAAGCGGCCCGCGCAGGCGGCGGATAGGGTCTGCCGCCTGCACACCCAATGCACGCATCCGTACATCTGATAAATTTCCTCTTCCCGCGCCGTTTTCTGCCCGCCGTGCTTTATGCTATACTTGATTGTTGGCGTGTACACGTTTGCAGCGTCACGCCATCGCCGGCAGGCATATCGCCGAGCGCTCATTACCAGGCCTCTCACCATCAGGCATCGAGGAGCAGCGTTTCATGAGCTATGACGGCCGTGTCTATTCTGTGAAAATCGACGGGCTGACGCGCGACCTGCCTCTGTTTGAGGTAGCCCCCAAGGTAAAGATCGCCATCTTCAACATGTTAGGCGACACGGCCGTGGTCGAAGCCGCCGCTAAACTGTTGGCGGCCCGGCTGCCCGCCGAGGCCGAGGTCTTGGTGACGCCGGAGGTCAAGGCCATTCCGCTGGGCCATGCGCTCTCGGCGCGCAGCGGTCTGCCCTATGTAGTCGTGCGCAAGATTCGCAAACCCTATATGGTCAACTGTCTGGAAGCCGAGGTCGTCAGCATCACCACCGGCCGGCCACAGACCCTCTATCTCGACGGCAAAGACCGTCGCCTGGTCGAAGGCAAGCGCGCCGTACTGGTCGACGACGTGATCAGCACCGGCAGCACCTTGCGCGGTCTGCGCCTGCTCATGCAGTACGCCCAAGCGCAAATTGTAGGCGAGATGGCTGTCTTTACTGAAGGGAATCATGCAGACTGGTCGCAGGTGGTCTCGCTCGGCCATCTGCCCATATTCACGGACTAAGCGCGACGCCGTGGTCGCACCCATTCTATGTCCACATTGACTGAAAAACTGACCAAGGTTGCCGAACGATATGCCGAGCTAGACCGGTTGATGGCCGAGCCGGATGTAGTTGCCGACTATGCCCGTCTCAACGTACTGGCCCAAGAACGCAGCGAATTGGAGGAACTCGCCGAGACCTTCCGGCGTTTTCAAACCGTCGAACAGCAGATCGAGGAGAACCGGCTGCTGCTTGAGGACAGCGACCCCGACCTGGCGGAACTGGCCCAACAAGAGCTAACAGACTTGGAAACGGAGTGGGCCGACCTGGAGAGCAAGCTCAAGGCGCTGCTGCTGCCCAAGGACCCCAACGACGACAAAAACGTGATCGTCGAGATCCGCGCCGGCACGGGCGGCGAAGAGGCCGCGCTCTTTGCAGGCGAGCTGTTCCGCATGTATTCCCGCTGGGCCGAGGAGCATCACTATAAGCTCGAGCTGCTCAGCGCCAGCGAAAGCGATATGGGCGGCTTCAAAGAGGTGATCTTCGCCGTCAAGGGCAAAGGCGCATTCAGCCGCCTCAAATATGAATCGGGCGTGCATCGCGTCCAGCGCGTACCTGTAACCGAAAGCCAAGGACGCATCCACACCAGCGCGGCCAGCGTCGCCGTGCTGCCCGAAGTCGACGAAGTTGAAGTCGACATCAAGGAAAACGAGATCCGTATCGACATCTTCCGCAGCAGCGGCCCCGGCGGCCAGAGCGTCAATACCACCGACTCAGCCGTCCGCATTACCCACCTGCCGACTGGCATCGTCATCTCCTGTCAGGATGAAAAAAGCCAGTTGCAAAACCGGATCAAGGCCATGCGTATCCTGCGCTCGCGGCTCTATGATCTCGAAGAGCAGCGGCGCATGGACGAGCAGGGCGCGGCGCGGCGCAAACAGATCGGGTCCGGCGACCGCAGCGAAAAGATCCGCACCTACAACTTTCCCCAGAGCCGGGTCACCGACCACCGCATCAACAAGACGGTCTATCGCTTGGAAGCGGTGATGAACGGCGACCTGGACGAGTTCATCGAAGAACTGGCTGCAACCGACCAAGCGGAACAACTGCAGGCGGTCGGCTCCTAAGCAGCCAACCCGGAGGCAGATTTGGCAATTCTAGAACTAAATTGGCATCAGCGCGTCGTCTGGAAGTTGGCTCCCTGGACGACCATCGGCCGCGCCCTCGTCGCGGCCACCCAGCGATTGGAAGAAGCAGGCAGCGAAACCGCCAACCTCGATGCCCAGGTGCTCCTGGCGCATCTTTTCGACCAGGACCGCGCCTGGCTCTTCGCTCATTATGACCTGAAACTCACCCCCAACCAGACCGAACAGTATGCCGACCTGGTGGCGCGCCGCGCCGCCGCCGAGCCGGTCGCCTATCTGGTGGGCCATCGCGAATTCTATGGCCTCGACTATCTGGTGGATCGCCGTGTGCTGATCCCCAGGCCGGAGACGGAACTGCTGGTCGATGCGGTGCTTGACCATATCGAATCCCGGCCCGACCCGCATGTACGCATGGTGGATGTCGGCACGGGCAGCGGGGCCATCGCCATTGCCGTGACCGCCAACGCCCCTACCGCCACCATCTATGCCGTCGACCTCAGTGCCGACGCGCTGGCCGTGGCACGCGCCAATGTGGAACGGCTCGACGAGCGGCAGCAGATCATCCTTCTGCAGGGCGACCTGTTGACGCCGCTGCCCGAAACCGTCGACATCATCGCCGCCAACCTGCCCTATATCCCCAGCCCCGTCTATGCCACCTTGGCGGCAGACGTGCGCGATTATGAACCGCGGCTGGCGTTGGAGGCCGGGCCGGAAGGGCTGGACACCATTCGCCGCCTCTTGCTGCGGGCCCCGGCCCATCTCAACCGCGGCGGCGTCATCTTCTTGGAGATCGCCCACGACCAGGGCGAGGCCGTGATCAACCTGGCCCATGCCCTGCTGCCCCAGGCCTCCGCCGTGGCGCTGCATCAAGACTATCACGGCTATGACCGGCTGGTCGTGATCGGTCTGTAGAGGCTCTGTCATTCCGCGCCCAAGGGCGCCCGAGCGAAAAATCTCTCTGGGTTGTACAGCCAGAGGGATTCCTCGACAGGGGCCTCGGAATGACAAACCATTGCACTTGGCGGGGGCTGTCGACCGGCGCAGCCCCCGTTTTTCATGTCCACCTCGACTGGAAGGCACGGCGATGACCAACCCACCCAATCGCACCCGCCCCTTTGACCTGGTCGTGCTCGACCTGGACGGCACGATCTTGGACTTGTATCACCACAAGCCTATCAGCGCCGCCGTGCAGACGGCCATCGCCGCCGTACAAGCCGCAGGCATCCCCGTCACCATCGCCACCGGGCGCACCCTAGACTATGTGCGCGGCCATGTCGCACACCTCAACATCACCACGCCGGTCGTCACCACCCAAGGCGCGGTGGTCGGCGACCCGCTGACGGGCAAAATCCTGTACGAAGCCGACATCCCCTTGCCGCTGGCGCGGCAGGCCATGGCCTGGATCGACGCGCGCCCCTACATCACTGCGGTCTATTTTCTGGACGACGACGGGCACATCGTCATCTACCAGAACCGCCGCGGGCCGGAACCCGACTTCTACGCCCATGTCTTTGGCGAGATCCGCGCCATCCGGCCCCGCTTTGCCGACCTCTTGAGCGGCGATGGCGTACGCCCGCCGCTCAAATTTATCCTGGTAGAAGACGAGTCTACCGCAGGCGTGGACCTGATCGGCGAGCTGCGCGACCTCTTCAGCCCTGGCCTCAACATCACGCGCACCCATCCGCGGCTGGTGGAGGGGACGGCCCAGGGCATTGATAAAGGCGCAGGCGTCATCCGGCTGTGTGACCTGTTGGGCATCGACCCGGGCCGCGCCCTCGCCATCGGCGACAGCGACAACGACATCCCCATTCTACAGGCGGTCGGGTTTGGCGTCGCCATGGGCAACGCCGCGCCGGACGTCATCGCCGCGGCCCAGTGGGTCGCGCCGCCCATCGAGGAAGATGGCGCGGCCGTGGCGCTGCGCGAGTTAGTCCTGACGCCGATGGGGGTTGGGCAGTAGGCAGAGGGGAGTAGGGCAGAGAATTCACCGCAGGGCCGCAAAGGGCGCAAAGGCCGGAGAAGAAAAAAGCGAAGGTGCGATTGGGAAACCGCACATGGCCGGCCGGAGCATGGTATATGCTGACTATTTCTGGAAATAATTCTCCGCCAGCAACCCGTATACTGCTGCATCACAGATACCTTGGTTGTTCCAGTCTGCCTGGTAATGCGTTCCTTCATAGCGTAAACCGCATTTCAGCATCACCTTGCCGGAGTTGGGGTTGCGCGGGTCGTGGCGCGATTCGATGCGGTTGACGCCGACTTGCTCAAAGAAAAACGGGATGAGAGCGGCAAATGCCTCAGATGTATAGCCTTGATGCCACCAGGCTTGGCCGATGCAATAGCCGATATGCACCATGCGGATTTCGTCGTTCTTCTCCACAACACTGATGCCGCCGATCGGTTCGCCAAAGTCTTTGGGAACAATTGCCCAATGATAAAAATCATCCTTACTATAATTGGCAACCCACTCTGAGGCGACACGCCGCGATTCGTCCATATCCGGATGCGGTGGCCACATCAGGTATTTTGTAACATCCGGGTCACTCGCCCAATTGCGGAACATCGCCTCGGCGTCGTCCAGGGTGAAGCGCCGCAGGTTCAAGCGCGGTGTCTCTAGCGTCTGCGTCCCCAAATGCTGCATTCCGTTTATCCTCTTCCTCTGCACTCTGCTCTGACTACTGTACATAAGCGTACAGCGTGCGGTTTTCCAACCGCACCTATGCTCTACTCCCCACTGCCTACTTTGCGTGCCTCGATTAGATAGAGCGGCGCGTGGAACTCAAGCGGCTCTCCCCGGTCTAACCGGGCTTGCAGGTCTAGCAGCACGTCGACGTAGCGATCCACGCTGAAATCCGGCACTTCCCAGGGGATCGCCTTCAAGTAATAGACAATTGCGCCCACGTCCGTAAAGCGCAAGCGGCCGGTCCACTCCTGGGCCTGAACCAGCTCAAGCCCGGCTGCTTCGAGCAGCGGCGCATAACAGGCCAAGGTCGCATCGGGCCACTGTGGGCTTGCGCCAAACAGCGCCTGCAAGTCTTCGGCCCAGTGACTATCTACCTGCTGAGTCAAGAACGTGCCGCCCGCCGCCAGGATGCGCGCTACCTCCGCCGAGTTGAACGCCCCGTGCCGGTTGAGCACCAGGTCAAACTCGCCGCCGGCAAAGGGCATAGGGTCCACCTCAGTACAGTGTACGTCGACAACCTGCACACCCAATGGCTCCAGCCGGGTGTGCGCCAGCGCCAGATTCGGCGGGTACTCCTCGGTCGCCATCAGGCGCGGCGGCCAGTGGGCGCGCAGCGAGAGCAGCTTTTCGCCCCCGCCCGTCTCCATATCCAGCGCCGAAGCGGCGTGCGCCATCAACTCGGCGGCGCGGCCCAGATAGTCCCACGGCGGCTCATCTTCGATCATGCGCCCGGCGAGATACGAGAAGTCCCAGCCGATAAAGGGCTGCCGCTCCTCCGCC
>JADLFO010000161.1 GCA_020845455.1 Caldilineaceae bacterium | reverse complement strand
TTGCGCTCTTTGCGACCTTTGCGGTAAATCCTCTCTCAATGCACCGTCCAGCCGCCGTCGATCGTGATCCCTGCACCGGTTACAAAGCTCGACGCCTCGCTGGCCAGAAAGACCGCCAGCCCCTGAATCTCCTCCATCTCACCCCAGCGCCCCAACGGGATCTTGGCAATAAACTGCTCATAGACCGCAGGGTTGTTTTTGATAGGCAAATTCATCTCGGTGGCAAACGGCCCCGGCATCATGCAGTTGACCGTGATGCCATAGGGCGCCCACTCCAACGCCAGCACGCGCGTCATCTGCCAGATCGCGCCCTTGCTGCTGCAATAGGGCGTGCGGTCGGGCAGCGCGATGATCGAGAGCGTCGAGCCGATGTTGATCACCCGGCCATAGCGCCGCTCTTTCATAGGCCCGGCCAGCGCCCGGCACATCAGCCACGGCGCGGTCACGTTGATCGCCTGCACTTCCAGAAATTGATCCAGCGTCAGGTCCTCAATCGGCCCGCGAATATTGAGCCCCGCATTGTTGACCAAGATATCGACCTGGCCGAAGTCCGCCAACACCTGCGCCACCAGCGCATCGACCTGGTCAGGCTGGGTCACATCATAGCCATAGCCGCGGCACGGATTGCCCGTGGCCGCGCTCATAGCTTGGGCCTCCGCCGCGGCCTGGTCGGCGTGACGGCTGACCACCGCCACCTGTGCGCCCGCTTCGGCCAACCCTTCGGCCATCGAGCGGCCCAACCCCTTGGTGCTGCCTGTCACCAGCGCGACCCGTCCTTGCAGGCGAAATCGATCCAAAACGGCCATGCGTTGTTGCTCCTATCAAGTGTGCGCGCCGCGCCGCCGCGCCCGCGCCGGAAATTCTGGGGAAGCGGGTGGCGTACACGCGCACCCACAGCCGGACATTGTACCCACAAGCGCGCCAAACCCACAATGCCGTCGCCTTGTGGACATCCTCTGGACAAGGAGAGCGTCTCCGGCTTGCATGCGCCCTTGGCCCACCGTATAATTTTCCCCACGGCGCACGCGCGTATCTTGTGGCCTGGCCGTGCCATAACCGCGGCCCGACCGAGGAGCCTATGAGCAAGCAGATTCTACACCTTCATCTTGGCAAGGATTCGACCCCCGGCGAAGCCCCCCCTGTCGAAACCACGGTGCGCTTTTTGGGCGAATCGTTCACGATCCGCAGCGTCGGCACAGGCGGCGACATCGACACCGCCGACCGGCTGATCCGCGCCGCCGACGTCGACCCGCAGGTGGATGCCATCGCACTCGACGGCTTTGCCACCCAACTGCGCGTGGGCCGCGACCGCATCCAGCACATCTATGCGGAACACTTAGAGGCCGCGTCCATCGACACGCCGCTGGTCACGGGCCAGGGCGTGCGCGGCGCATTTGAGCGCTGGGCGATCCGGCTGGCCAACGACGCCGAGCCGGGCATCTTCACGCGCAAACATGTGCTGCTGGCCCCCGGCCTCAACCACAACGGACTGGCCGACGGCCTCGCCGCCTTCACCGAACAGCGGCGCTATGCCGACCCGCTCTTCTATTGGAACCTGCCCAGTCCGGCCACCGGCGAAGCCGCCTTTCGCCAGTTGGCCCCGCGCCTGCTCGACGTGGTACACGACAAGCCCTTCCGCCGCATCTTCCCGCAGGCAGGCGCCCCCGGCCAAGAGCGCTCGGAAGCGCCTTTTGATTGGGCGCAGGTCATCGCCGGCGATATCCCCGCCATCCGCCGCTATGCGCCCGCCGTGCTGAAGGAGAAGATCGTCATCGGCGAATGCGCCACCCCCGCCGACGAGGCCGACCTGCGCCGCCGCGGGGTCGCCACGTTGATCACCACCATGCCCCCCATCGGCCCCTACGGGCTGGACCCCGGCCAACCGGCGCGCCGGCCCGCGGCGGTGATCGAAGCGTGTATGGCCGCGCTGCTGGGCAAACGCCGCGCCAAGGAAAACGACTACCTCAACCTGCTGGCCGATCTCGACTGGCGGCCCGCCATCGTCACCCTGCAGCCGGAAGCCAAGGTCAACCGCTTCGCCTTTGTGATCCATCCCCTATCGGCGCGCTATATCTTCAACCATCCGCTGCTGCGCTATTTCGGCTGGCTGCCCCACGGCTGGGTCGAGTGGGCCGTGGCCTATCTGCCCCCCATGTACCTGAGCCGCATCCGCGGCATCCAAAGCGAGGCCACCGGCCAAAAAGCAGAGGGCTATCTCTACAGCCTGGGCGCGACCCCGCGCCAGATGATGCAGCATGACCCCAGCTTTACCTACAAACGCCTGCTGCAGATCGCGCGCGACGCCGAAGAGCGCGGGGCGCGGTTGGTGGGGCTGGGCGCATTTACCAGCATTGTGGGCGATGCGGGCGTCACCGTGGCGCACCACGCCGACATCCCCATCACCAGCGGCAACAGCCTCACCGTCGCCGCCACGCTGGAGACCGCCAAACAGGCGGTGATCAAACTGGGCGCCACCGACCTGACCAAAGGCAACGCCATGGTGATCGGCGCAACCGGCTCGATCGGCTCGGTGTGCAGCCGGCTGCTGGCCCAGGCCCTGGGCGCGGTGACGCTGGTGGCCCCGCGCCCCGAACGGCTGATCGCGCTCAAGCAGCAGATCGAAGAGGAGACGCCGGGCAGCCAGGTGACCATCGCCACCACGCCCGACGACTATGTGGCCGACATGGACGTGATCGTCACCACGACCAGCGCTTTTAACCAGCGCGTGATCGACATCGTCAAGTGCAAGCCGGGCGCGGTGATCTGTGATGTGGCACGCCCGCCCGACATCGAGGAATGGGAAGCGGCGCTGCGCCCCGACGTGTTGGTGATCGAAAGCGGCGAAATTCTGCTGCCCGGCGACCCCGATTTTGGTTTCGACATCGGGCTGCCGCCCAAGACCGCCTACGCCTGTCTTTCCGAAACGGCGCTGCTCACGCTGGAAGGCCGCTTCGAGGACTACAGCATCGGCCGCGAGCTGGAGTTGGAGAAGGTCAAGGAGATCTACCGGCTCTTCAAAAAACATGGGCTGCGGCTGGCAGGCATGCGCAGCTTTGACAAATATGTGACCGACGCCGATCTACAGGCGCGGCGGCGGCTGGCCGACGAGTTGCGCGCCGACCCGGCCAAATTCCGCCAGGTGCAGGCCGAAGCCCGGCGCAAGCTGGAAGAAGGCGACCGCCAGTTGGCCCAGAAGGATGCCAAATCGGCGTCGCAGCCGCGCTGGCAAGTGGCGATTCCGCTAGCCGTGGGCGGGTTGGCGCTGGGGCTGGCGCTCTTCGGACGGCGTGCCGAGGGCGCGCAGCAGACGGACGCGGGGGATGCCTCCGCGCGCTAGAGGAGAACAAGACTAGATGGCAGTTTTTGAATCTGAGGCCCAGCTTTATACGGTGTTGCAGGGGGTCTTCGAGCGGTTGGCCGCCCAGCCGCGCCAGATCGCAGGCTTTACCCACAGCAACCTGGTGATCCGCATGAATTTTCTCGACCCGCAGGGCGAAGTGCTGCTCGACGGGCGGCAGCCGCCGCTGGAGGTCTTCTATGGCCCGCGCCCGGGCAAGGCGAACATGGAGTTTACCATGCCCGCCGACTTACTGCACCAGATATGGATGGGCGAGGAGAGCACCAGCCAGGCCTTTTTCAGCGGGCGCATCAAGACCAAAGGCAACTTCCTCAAGGCCATGCAGTTTCTCGACCTTTTCCGCGAGGCCGAGCGCGTCTACCCCGCCGTCGCCGCCGAGCATGGATTGCTGTAGAGCATCCGTTCGAAGCCGCGAGATCCTTTGACACCCCAGGGATGCGCGTTTATAATGCCCCTGCGCACCGTACTGGACGGCTGGTCCGGGCTGATGGGGCGAGGAGGGGGAGGCGGCCATGAGCGTCAGCGATGAAATCAAACAGCGGATCGATCTGGTCGATTTCATCTCACGCTACACGCCGCTGAAAAAGGCCGGCGCCACCTATAAAGGGTTGTGCCCCTTTCACTCCGAGCGTACGCCGAGCTTCGTCGTCTTTCCCCATACCGGCACTTGGCACTGTTTTGGCGCATGTAGTACAGGCGGCGACCTGTTTGGCTTTCTCATGCGCAAAGAGAATCTGGAGTTCCGCGAGGCGCTGCAGATTCTGGCGCGCGAGGCGGGCGTATCGCTCGAAGACGAAACGGGCGACCGCTCCCAAAGCCGCCGCGGCCAGGTCTATGAAGCCAACGCCGCGGCCGCCGCCTATTTTGCCGAAGTGCTGCACAACCATCCCGCCGCCCAGGCCGCGCGCGATTATTTGCAGCGCCGCGCCATCGACGCCACCACGCGTGACCGCTTTCAACTGGGCTTTGCCCTGGAGAGTTGGAGCGGGCTGCGCGACTATTTATCGGCCCGCAAGTTCGACATCGACCTCCAGCTTGAAGCCGGGCTGATCAAGCACAGCGAAGAGCGTGACTCTACGTACGATGCCTTTCGCGGGCGGGTCATGATCCCGATCCGCGACCGCATGGGCCGGGTGATCGGCTTTGGCGGCCGCGTCTTGGGCGACGGTCAGCCCAAGTACCTTAACACAGCAGAGACCCCCGTTTTTCACAAGTCGCATGTGATCTACGGGCTGGATATGGCCTATGAGGCGATCCGCAGCGCCGGGCAGGTGGTCATCGTCGAAGGCTACATGGATGTGATCGCCGCCCACCAGTATGGCTTTAGCAACGTGGTCGCCTGCATGGGCACGGCGCTGACACCCGACCAACTGCAGCAGTTGCAGCGTTACACCAGCAACTTTGTACTGGCGCTGGATGCGGACAGCGCCGGGCAGCAGGCTACCATCCGCGGGCTAAACCAAGCGCGCCAGGCGCTGACACGCGTGCGCAAGCCGACCGTCACCGCCACCGGGCTGCGCTTTGAGGAACGGCTGGGCGCGGCGCTCCACATCGCCTCCACGCCCGAAGGCCGCGACCCCGACGAGGTCGTGCGCCATGACCCCAACCTCTGGCGGCAGTTGATCGCCGAGGCCAAGCCGCTGGTCGATTTCTATTTCGCCGTGGTCGCCGGGCAGATGGACCTGAGCAGCGCGCGCGGCAAGGGCGCGGCCGTGGCCGAATTGGCCCCGCTGATCGCCGAGTTGGACGACGCGATCGAGCGCGAGCATTATATTCAACAGCTCAGCCGTCTGGTTCAAGTCGACGAGCGCACTGTCGCCGGGCGCGTGCAGGCCGCCGCCCGCACCAGCCAAGTCCCGTCGCAGCCTCGCTCCGACGGGCACATCCAAAAACGGGCGCCCGCGCCTATCCCAGAGGAGACAGGCGCACAGGCCGGACCGGAGATCGCGCCGCCCCCCCTGTCGGTTGCGCCGGAACGCAGTGAGCGGGCCGGGCTGCACACAGAGGACTATTTGCTGGCGCACCTGCTGCGCGAACCCGACCTCTTGATCTGGCTGGCGGGGGCCGCACACGAACGCGAAATTGTGGCGATTCATGCCGGCGACTGGCAGCATGTGGAAAATCAGGAGATCTTTCGTACGCTCAAACGCTGGATGTCCAGCGATGAACAGTGGGACGCGGAACTTTTTCAAGAGACACTGCCCGGCCCGCTGCATGGGCGGCTGGCGCGGCTGATCACCGCCGGGATCAATCTGCCCGCGGCTAACAACGACGAACTGCGTATTGATCTGCTAAAAGTTCTGGTGCGGATGCGCCTCGACCGGCTCAAAGCGCGCAGCATGCAGATCAAATATCTGATCGATGAGGCGACACAACAAGGGGAACGTGAGGACGCCCGCGACCTCTACACCGTCAACAACCAGGTCTTGCGCGATCTATCGCACTTACAGATTACCTATCGGAACCTGAGCCGTGTGTTGGTGAGTCAAGGACGCGCCGAACAGGGCGTCAAAATTCGTTAGGCCGCCATGAGCGGTTAAGGAGACAGATGGCAAAGCGACGCCCATCCGGGTTGAACAACCCATCACCATCCGATTCTGCTACCCCCATCCCCCGCCGAAGCTCGCCCAGCGAAAGCGAACTGGACGAGTATATCCATTTGGGTGAGGAACAAGGAGAAGAGGATCTCTTCGACGACATCCCCGACGAAGAGGAGGAAGTCGAAGAAGAGGAAAGCACGCCCATCCCGCGGATCGAGCGTGACACCAAAATGGAAGAAGAGATCGAGCAGGAGAAATATGTCCCGCTCGAAAAGCTGATCGAAGACGTACCGGACTTGGGCCAAAGCCTGGACCCGGTGCGGATGTATCTGCGTGACATTGGCCGTCACGCCCTCTTGACCGGCGAACAAGAATTGGAGCTGGCACGCCAGATCTCAGAAGGGGTTGCGGCTGAAGTCGAGCTTCAGAACGCCGACCCCGCCTTGACCCAGGAATTGGGCGATCTGTGGGCGCGCGACCAGGAGCGCGGCGAAGACGAGCGGGAATCTAGGCAGATCATCGTCAACGGCCAGGCAGCGGCCAAGCAGTTGGCTGCCGGCAACCTCACCGACCCCGCCGAACGGCAGGCGCTGCAAGCCGCTGTCGAACGGGGCCGCGTGATGCAGATGATCATCGCGTTCCATGCCGGGAAAACGGCGCATGATATTTTGGCGCGCTCCAACCTGCGCCTGGTGGTCAGCGTGGCGAAACGCTACATCGGCCGCGGCCTCAGCTTCCTTGACCTGATCCAGGAAGGCAACCTGGGCCTGCTGCGCGCCGTGGACAAGTTTGACCACCGGCTTGGCTTCAAGTTCAGCACCTATGCCACCTGGTGGATCCGCCAGGCGATCAGCCGTGCCATCGCCGACCAGGCGCGCACCATCCGCATCCCTGTGCATATGGTGGAGACGATCAACCGTCAGGCGCGCATCAAACGCCGGCTGCAGCAGGAGTTGGGCCGCGAGCCGACCTTTGAAGAGATCGCGCTCGAAATGGACTTTGTCGAGCCGGAGGATGTGGACAAGGTGCGCGACGCGCTGCGGCAGGAGAAGCCATTGGACACCGACACGGCGCGGCGCTTGGAACGCGCCGCGGCCAAGGTGCGGCGCATCCAGCGCTTGAGCCAAGAACCGCTCAGCCTCAACACGCCGGTGGGCAATGAGGAAAACAGCTATCTAGGGGACTTCATCGAAGACGACAGCATGCCCGGCCCGGTCGATTCAGCCAGCCGCCGCTTGCTCAAGGAGCACATGCACGAAATCCTAGATGGGCTGAACGAGCGCGAGCGCAAGGTCTTGATCATGCGCTTTGGGCTGGAGGACGGCGTCACACGCACGCTGGAGGATGTGGGCCGCGAGTTCGATGTGACGCGCGAGCGCGTGCGCCAGATCGAAGCCAAGGCGCTGCGTAAACTGCGCCACCCGCTGCGCAGCCGCAAACTGCGCGATTATCTCGGCTAATCCAAATCATAAAATCGTCAGGGCCACCTCATCGGTGGCCCTTTTCGTTGCCCGCGGCCGATTGCCTTAAGGGAACCCTGTGCCCGCGGCTGCCGGGTTGGGCGCCGGTGCGCGGCCCCACACGGCAACCGTCAAAGCCGCCGCGCTCACCGCCAGCCCTGCCCCAGCCATGAATAGGGGACGGTAGCCCATCTGCGCGATCACCATGCCGCCCGCGACCGCCATCAGCGCCCATCCCAACGAAGTGCCGATCGTCCCCATCGCCGACGACGTGGTGCGCCACTCGACCGGAACGGACTCCTGTCCAAAAACATTGCGCGCCGTGGACCCCGCACTGATCGTAGCGCTCAGCAGCATGAAGCCGGCCGCCGCGGCCCCCCAATGCGGGATCAGCGCCACCAACGCCAACCCCGCTGCGGCCCCGACCGACATGACCCAGATGGTGCGGATTGTGCCCAGGCGCGCCATTACCAGCGGTGCGGCCAACGCTGTGACCACCGGCAGCAGTTGGCTCACCCCCATGATACCGCCGATCTGGCCCACTTGCAGCGCCAACCGATCATCGAGATAGACATTAAAGAAGGCACGCAGACCACCCTCGGCGGAAGCCAAGAGGAAATAGAGCAGCGCATACGCCGCTAAAAAAGCCACAGGCGCACGCCCTTTTGGCGCTGCACCCGGCTCATGTGCGCTGGGCTGCACAGGTCGCATCCCTACAATAGCCAGGAAGCCGCCAAGATAGAAGACCGGAGCCAACCACAGGCTGATTTGATAGGGGAC
>JADLFO010000160.1 GCA_020845455.1 Caldilineaceae bacterium | reverse complement strand
CGTATTTTTCATGGCGACCAACTCCGTATCAAACCCATGCTGAGCAGCCAGATCGCGCAGTTCTTCGGCGTCATCGTAGGTCATCAGAAAATCACCGGCAAAGGTCGCGGCGATGCGAAAAAGCTCCGCATGGTCAAGCGCCGAGTGAAGATAAAGCCGGCTCCCCGCCCGCTTGGTTGAAGCTGTGTAGGGCGGATCAATAAAGAAAACGGTCGTGGGGCTAGCGGCTTTCTGCCGTGCAATGGCTAGACCGTCTCCCTCTACAAAGGTAATCCGGCTGCGTATCTCCGGGCGTGCTATCTCCAGAATTCGGCGGCTGATGGTCTCTGGATACCAGCGCGAGAGAATCCCCCTGCCTTTTTCCCCATACCTGATCTTGCCTGCTCCGGGGGCCAAAATCCCGCCCCGGTACGTTCGATTTTTCAGGGTCGTCTGAAGGGCTAACTCCTGGGTAGAGACGGGCGTTTTCGCTAAGACGGCGTCTAACGTCTCTAGAGTCATCTGAAAGGAGGTAATCTGATGAGCCAACCACGCAGCATCGCCTGCTAGAATCGTTTTCCAGACTGCGGCGACCTGCGCGTCTAGCTCCACCATCGTGACATGCTCGGCGAGACGCTCGAAGGCCACGGTGAGTGAAATAATACCGCCCCCGGCAAAGGGTTCCACAAACTCAACTGGGCGTGCAGACAGGCTTCGCAACCATGCTCGTAATTTGGGAACCAGCCACGTCTTGCCGCCTGGGTAGCGAAAAGGGCTGCGTTGAGGCACAGACGCGACGTTGACGATCCGCTTCTTTTCTTCTTGTTCTAACCAAGAAAGCTGCTGCATCTCAATCCCCGTCTACAACCAGTAGCCGAAGACTTCGGCCATTGGTTGTACCGCCATCCAACTACCCTCTCTGTCTATACTTTTGACTTCGCCGAGGATTGGTGCAGCCGGAAGCCGTTGCCATAGACCACCACCTCCACGCCGCCGTCCACCACCGTCGGGGTGGCGATCTTGACGCCGATCACGCCGTCATAGCCGCGGCGCTTGGCCTTCTGCTCCAAATCGTCCAAAGCCTTCTGCACGGCCTCGTCGATCAACTGCTCGTAGTGGGTCATGCGCCCGCCCACCAAGTTGCGGATATTCTCGCGGATATCGCGCACGACGTTGGCCGCCATCACGGTGACGGCTGTCAACAGTTCCCCCACCTCGATCACGGTGTCGCTGTCCGCGGAATCCGGCGCGCCGAGGCGCGCCGCACTGGAGAGTTGGTCCAAAGCGATCAACATGGGCGGCGGCTTCCTAGTTAGGTCCCGGCTGTGATGGTCGGCGGCTGACGGCGCGCACCCCGCGCGCCAGCGTGCGCAGCGGCGCGATCAGCCAGGCCAACAGCGTCTGCAGCAGCGCCAGCACGATCAACAGCGGCACGCCCACCGCGGCGGCGCTGACCGCAGGCCCATACTTGGCGCGAAACAGCGCCCAAGAGACATCCCCCGTCGCCAGCCGCAGCCAATCTTCGGCAAAACGCGACAGCGTCACCGGCGCATCCAAAAAGCGCAGCGTGGCCGCGATCTCCTCACCGGCCGCAATCTGCGCCTGGACGCGGCTGTCCTTGAGGCGCGCCATCAGACCGGGGTCGTCGAGCAGTTGAGCGACCAGTTGGTTGGCCTGGTCTTGGGGCAGCGTGGCGAGATAGCCTGCCAGCCAATTCAGGTCGTCGGCGCTGAGCGTCTGCGCCAGCGTCCGCACATGCGGCGTAGAGAGCGCCAGCAGCCGGTCGAGCGCGGCGTCGTCCAGCAGCACCAGGCGCGCGATGGCCTCCGCATCGTCCACCCCCAGCAGCGCCAACAGCCGGTCACGCGTCAGCGTCTCCGGCGTCTTGTGTTTGTAAATCTCCAGCCGCACCACCTCATCGAGCCGCCCTCCCGCCAGGTCGGCCCAGGCCAGCAGCGCGTCAAAGGAGCCTGTCGCCGCCAAGATCGGGTAGGCCGATTCAGGCAGCTCCAGGGCGCGGCCCAGGCTGCCGCCGGCCAAGGCGGCCTCCAACCCCTCCTGCCCCACCGCGGCCAGGCTGGTGTCGATCAACGTGGCGAGCGCGCCCAGGTCAGCGGCCTGGGCCAAGATCGGCTGAAAGGCGGGGTTGGCCTCGGCCAGCGCCAGCACCTGGGCATACTTGCGCTGAAAATCCAGCCAGGAGCTATAGAGGTCGTTGGCGACGTCGCGCGCAAGTTGCGGCATCTCCAGCCGCAGCTCGGTCTCGACCGAAGCGGCGATCTCCGCCTGCACCGCGGCCTTGACCTCCGGGGCCTTCAGCCCGGCCTGAATCTGCGGCAGCGCGCCGTCGCGGCTTTCGATCAGGTCATAGACGATCAGCGCCGCGCCGATGGCCCACCCGGCCGCGGGGATGACGGTCGACCCCGCCTTGCCGATCACACGGCCCACGATGCGCCCGGCCACGCGTTTGGAAATGGTCTGTCCCAACTTGACCACGACGCGCTTGGCGATCTGTCCGGCGATGATCACGCCCACGCCGCCCAACGCCGTTTTGTGGCGGTCGATCACGGCGAGCACGCCGCTGTTGGAGCCTTCGTCCACGTTGAACTCCAGCGCCGCGGTCTGCGCCTGGATCTCGCGCGTAAAGGCTGCGACCATCGCCTCGGAATAGCGTGCGCCGATGTAGGATTGCAGGCACAGGGTCGTCTGCGAGGCCGATTCGGCGGAGAGGGTCGCCAGCGCGGCCGCGGCCTCCGCCGCCACCGCCGCGGCCAATTCATCCATCGCCATGCGGAACCCAGGCGAGGCAAAGGCCGTATCAGCCACCTGGCGCGTCAGCGCCTCGGCCTGGCTGGGCGACCAGCCCGACAGGAACCGGCTCCACAGGTCGGCATCGGCGCGCACCTGCGCCACGGCCTGGTCGACCTCGGCATCCAGCCGTGCGCCCATGCCCAAAAGCGCCCACTGCCGCGCCACGATCCCCTCGATGTCGAGCAGGCTCCGGTCGCCGGCAAAAATCGTCTGGCTGATGCGGTTGAGTTCATCGCGCAAGGCGTCGGGCGCGATCGCTTCACAGCCGGCCATGGGCGCGGCCTGGGGCAGGGGCGCGGCCATGGCCGGAACCGTGCTCAACAGCAGCGCGGCAATCACCCCCCCGGATACGGCGCTCAGGGTGCGGGCGCGCCAACCCCTCAATCCCTCCATCTGGCTCCTACCTAGGCAACAGAAGCCAGGGTTGCGCGGGCAACCTGGCTTCTGGCCTCAAACTCACACATCATCGCATTGTGTGGGTGCGATTTTCCAACCGCACAGCCATACCGCCGCTACGATTGGTTGCCCACGGCAACTATACGCAAAAAGACGTCCGAATGTTTCAGAATGCTCAAGCGACTTGCTCGGGCGCATCGGCGGCGATGCTCACCGCCGATGCGGCGGAAGACCCACCGTCGGGCGTGGCGGCCAACACCTTGTTCAGGGCCTGCATATAGGCCTTGGCGCTCGCCACGATGATATCGGTGTCCACCCCGCGCCCGCTGAACAGGCGGCGGCGCGGGCGGCCTTGCGCCGTCTCCTTATAGCCGCGGCTGTGTTCCGGCACTTCGATGCGGATCGTCACATCGCCGTTGGCGTCAAAGCCCTCGGTGATGGCCTGCACCAGATATTCCACCAGCGTGTTGCTCACCCCCACCACGCGGTTGATACCCTTATAGACCGCATCGACCGGGCCGGCGCCGATCCCGGCGTCGGTCACCACCTCGCCCGTGACCGTGTTGCGCATCGTGACCACCGCGGTCGGCTGCAGCGCCGTGCCGCAGTGTACTTGCAGATTGACCAGCTCCCACACTTCCTGCGGCTGATAGATCTCATCGCCCACCAAGGCTTCCAAGTCAGCGTCGGTGACGGTCTTTTTCTTATCCGCCAGTTCCTTAAAACGTTGGAAGACCTCGTTGAGTTCATCCTTGTCCAAGCGATAGCCCATCTCCTCCAGCTTGCGGCGCAGCGCATGCCGCCCGCTGTGTTTGCCCAAGACCAACATGCTCTGGTTCAGGCCGATGGTGGAGGCGTCCATGATCTCATAGGTGCGCTTGTTTTTGAGCATGCCGTCCTGGTGGATGCCCGCCTCATGCGCAAAGGCGTTGGCTCCCACAATTGCCTTGTTGGGCTGGATCACCATGCCGGTGTAGCGGCTTACCATGTCGCTGGCCCGGTGGATCTCATGGGTGACGATGTCGGTGTCCAGCCCCAGTTGGCTGCCGCGCACATACATCGCCATCACCATCTCTTCCAGGCTGGTGTTGCCGGCGCGCTCGCCGATGCCGTTGATCGTCACCTCCATCTGGCGTGCGCCGCCGCGCAGCCCGGCCAGGCTGTTGGCGGTCGCCAGCCCCAGGTCGTTGTGACAATGCACGCTGAAGATCACATCCTTAGCCCCCGGCACATTTTCGCGCAGGAAGCGGATCAGTTCGCCGAACTCCTCCGGCGTGGTATAGCCGACCGTGTCGGGGATGTTGACCGTGGTGGCCCCGGCCTGAATGGCGACCGTGAGCACCTGCACCAAGAAGGCGGGGTCGCTGCGCCCGGCGTCTTCGGGGCTGAACTCCACATCGGCGCAGAGGCTGCGCGCATACTGCACCATGTCGCCCACGGTTTCCAACACCTCGTCGCGGGTCATGCGCAGCTTGTGTTCCAGATGGATGTCGCTGGTCGCCAGGAAGGTATGGATGCGCGGGCGCACGGCGTCTTGCACGGCTTCCCACGCCTTGTCAATATCGTTTTTGTTGGCGCGTGCCAGCCCGGCGATGATCGGCGGGGCGGCGACATGGCCGTCCTTGTCGATGCGCGCCTTGTGGCCCACGGTCTGCGCGATCTTGCGCACCGCGTCCAGGTCGCCGGGGCTGGCCGCCGGGAACCCGGCCTCCATCACGTCGACCCCCAAGCGGGCGAGTTGATGGGCGATGTCCAGTTTTTCCTGGGTGTTCAAGGTTGCGCCGGGGCTTTGTTCACCGTCGCGCAAGGTGGTATCAAAGACGACGACCCGGTTGCCGTGGGCGATGGCACGGGTATGGGCCGCGATGTCGGAGATAGCGAACTGGGTAATATCTACATCTACGTTGGGGTCTTCACTGTGGTCTACGCCGGCATCGCCGTGATCGGCGCCGTTGATCGTGCCGTTCTCTTGCGTGGTCATGGGTACACCTCTCCTTGGGGTGATTGACGAATGGATAGCTGTCTAAACTCGTCTGGCAAATCGCGTCTCATTGACGTGGTGGGTCGCAGCCGGCCGGTAAGCCCACTAAGACCATCGTCCATTCTCATCACCCCCTTTCGTTGGGCAGTGGGCAGCTAGGCAGTAGGCAGGTGGGCGCAGGGTAACCGGCGACGCTACCGCTGTTTCTGCCCCTACTGCCCACTGCCTACCCCCTACTGCCTAGCTAACTTCCTTGGCGTTCAGGAAGGTCATCATCTTGCGCAGTTCCTTGCCGACGGTCTCGATCGGCTGGCTCTGCTCCTGCTTGCGCGTGGCATAGAACTGCCGGCCGCCGTTGTGATACTCGTCCATCCACTCCTCGGCAAACGCGCCCGACTGGATCTCAGCCAAGACCTGCTTCATAGCGGCGCGCACCTCGTCGGTGACAATGCGCGGGCCGCTCTTATAGTCGCCCCATTCGGCGGTGTCGGAGATGCTGTAGCGCATATAGCTCAGGCCGCCCTGGTACATCAGGTCGACGATCAGCTTTAGCTCATGCAGACATTCGAAATAGGCGATCTCCGGCTGATAGCCGGCATCCACCAGCGTCTGGAACCCGGCCTTGACCAGTTCGCTGACGCCGCCGCACAGCACCACCTGCTCGCCAAAGAGGTCGGTCTCGGTCTCCTCCGAGAAGGTAGTCTCCAGCACGCCGGCGCGCGTGCTGCCGATGCCCTTGGCATAGGCCAGCGCGTTCTGCAGCGCGTTGCCCGAAGCATCCTGATGCACGGCCACCAGCGCCGGCACGCCCGACCCTTCCTTAAAGACCTCGCGCACACGGTGGCCGGGGGCCTTGGGTGCGACCATGCTCACGTCCACGTTGGCAGGCGGCTGGATAAAGCCGAAGCGGATGTTAAAGCCGTGGGCAAACATCAAGGTTGCGCCCGGCTTGAGGTTGGGCGCGATCTCTTCTTCATAGACCTTCGCCTGCACCGGGTCGGGCAGCACCATCATGATCATGTCGGCTTCCGCCGCGGCCTCGGCGGTGGTCATCACCTTCAGCCCCTCGGCTTCGGCCTTGGCCCAGCTCTTACTGCCCGAATACAGCCCCACACGGACATCAGCCCCGCTGTCCTTCAGGTTGAGCGCATGGGCATGACCTTGGCTGCCATAGCCGATGATGGCGATCTTTTTGCCCTGCAGCCGCGAGAGGTCTGCCTGGTTCTCGTAATAAATCTTGGCCATGAGCGAGTCGTTCCTTTTCTCGTTTGGTTTCAATACGTTCTGTGCAAGCTTGACAAAACAATCCTGCCGGCGGCGCGGCGCGCCGCCCATGTGGCTCTATTTTGCGCCAAAGTGGCGCAGATACCGAATCCAGCCGGCAGTCAATCCCCGTCAATCCACCGTTCATGCCTCTGGCGGCGCGCCGCCAGAGGCATCGGCTTGTCTAGACGCCGCCCGTCGTAAAACGGGTTTCACGCTTGGCCTCGTCATGGCCGTTGGCGCGCGCCTTCCACACGGCGATGCCGCGTTTGTGTCTGCGCTCGGTGATGCCGCGCACCATGGCGACGCGCCCGGTGCGCACCAACTCCAAAATGGTGAAGTGGGCCAACAGGTCGACCAGCGCGTCGACACGGTCTTCGGAGCCGGCGATCTGCACCACCATGCTGTCCAGCGCCACGTCGATGATCTCCCCCCGATAGATGTTGACCAGTTGGATGATCTCGGCGCGGTTTTCGGCGTTGGTCTGCACCCGGATCAACGCCAGCTCACGCGTGACGCTGGGCCGGTCGCTGATATCCTCGACGCGCGTCACGTCCACCACCTTGCGCATCTGCTTGGTCACCTGGTCCACCATATGCGCATCGCCGTCGACCACAAAAGTCATGCGGCTGATGCCCGGCGTCTCGCTGTGTCCCACCTGTAGACTCTCGATATTGAAATTGCGCCTGCGCATCATGCCCGCGATCCGGTTCAAAACGCCGGGCTTGTCGCGCATCCAGGCGACGAGCGTGTGTTTCACGGCTGCCTCTTTCATGACTGCCTCTGCCCTTTCATGGCTTATCATGTTGCTCACCAGCTTGGCTCAATTCCGCTAAACCCCTGCACCACGCCCGGCTTGGGGCGACGGATCAACTCGTCCACCGCAGCGCCCGGCGCGACCATGGGATAGACATTCACCTCTTCCTTGACGCGGAAGTCGATCAGGAAAGGTCCCGGCGTGTTGTGCGCCTGTTCATAGGCGGCGGGCACATCCTCGGGCTTGCGCACGGCGATGGCGGGGATGCCGTAGGCGTCGGCCAGCTTGACAAAGTCGGGCGAGACAATGGGCGTCCCCATGTAGCGCTTCTCATAGAACAACTGCTGCCACTGGCGCACCATGCCCAGGAAGCCGTTGTTGATGATGGCGATCTTGACCGGCAGCCGCTCCTGCACCAACACAGCCAACTCCTGCATAGTCATCTGAAAACCGCCATCGCCCGCCACCACCCACACCAGCCGGTCGGGGTAGGCCATCTGCGCGCCGATGGCCCCCGGCAGCGCATAGCCCATCGTGCCCGCGCCGCCGCTGGTCAACAACTGCCCGGCGAAGTCGTGGATGTAGTACTGCGATTCCCACATCTGATGCTGTCCCACATCGGTGACGACGATAGGCGGGCCGTTCTTGGCATTGGCGGTGGCGTGCCAGAGCTGGCGGATCACAAAGGGAGGGATCAGTTCGTCCACTTCATAGTTGAGGATGTCGGTCTGGGCGGAATCCTCGCGCCATTCGCCCAAGGCGCGCATCCAGTCAGGATGGTGGCGCGACTCGATCAGGGGCAGGGTGGCGGGCAGCGTCTGGCCCAGGTCGCCGATCACCGGCACGTCGGGCGCCACATTTTTGCCCACCTCGGCGCGGTCCAATTCATAATGGATGACCTTGGCCTGCTTGGCAAAGCGGTCCAGACGGCCTGTGATACGGTCGTCGAAGCGCATGCCCAGGGCGATCAACACATCGCACGCCTGGATGGCGCGGTTGGCAAAGGCTTCCCCGTGCATCCCGCCCATGCCCAGGCTCAAGGGGTGGCTTTCGGGGATATTGCCCGTACCCAACAGCGTCGTCACCACCGGGATCTCGGCCTTTTCGACCAGTTCCAGCAGTTCGCGCGCCGTGCCCGACAGCTTGATGCCGTGCCCGGCCAAGATCAAGGGGCGCTCGGCGCGGTTGATCAACTCGGCGGCGCGGTACACCTGTTCCATATCCGCGTCGGGCCACGGCTCAAAGCCGGGCAGTTCGATCTCCATGTCATAGCGAAAAAGGCCGGTGGCGTTCTGCACATCCTTACAGATATCTACCAACACCGGACCGGGGCGACCCACGCGCGCGATATAGAAGGCTTCCTTCAACACCGTCGGCAGTTCTTCAATATCGGTGACCAAATAGTTATGCTTACAGACGGGTTGGGTCACGCCCACCACATCGGACTCCTGGAAGGCGTCGGTTCCCAGAAGGTTCGTCGGCACCTGGCCGGTGATGGCGACGATGGGCACGCTGTCCATCAACGCAGTCGCCAACCCCGTCACCAGGTTGGTCGCGCCGGGGCCGCTGGTGGCGATGCAGACGCCGACGCGGCCGGTGGCACGCGCATAGCCGTCAGCCATGTGGGCGGCGCACTGCTCATGGCGCACCAACACATGATGAATCTTGCCGGAGGCCTCATAGGGGGCGAGCGCATCATAGGTGGGCAGGATCGCTCCGCCCGGATGTCCAAAGACGACATTGACGCCCTCGCGCACCAACGCCTCCCATACCATCGTCGCGCCCTTCATGGGAATGGGAGTCTCTGGCTCGTGGGGCCTATGTCCATTTTGGTTGGCCTGGGTCATGGCACGGTCTCCTTCATGGTGATATAAAAAGACCCTTCCCGGTTGGGAAGGGTCTACAGTGACCTCTGTTACGTTGCGGACTTGGCTCGTCCTTACGCAGCTTCTCCAACCGGTATTGGCTTCTGGCTAAGTACTACCAGAAGCTCTACGCCGATAATGAGGATGCTGGGCAGGTTAGCCGGATTCATCTGGGTAGGCTCGATCCCCGGTGCAGGTTGCACAAACGGTTTACAGCAAATTGTCCAAACGGAATGAGCATACTATAGCGCAGCGCGGCACGCCTGTCAACTGCGGATTGCGATTTTTATTACAAATGTCCCGATACTGTCGGGACAAGTCAACAGTTCAAGGCAGCGATCGATCAAAATCCCCAAGCCCACCCTCGACAAGCAAGCCGGTACAGAGGTTGTAAACATACGCCATACCCGATACGCCTGTAACAGTACTGAGCGCACAGTTAGCGGTCCGCCTTGTTAGCAGCCGCTTGCACAAAGTCACGCAGAATAGAGATTTTGAGCGTAAGCACATCCTTGCGCGCGATCATGTCGACCAGGCTGGCCCCATCCACGACGGTGCTGTTGTTGGTCTTGTTGATCTGCCGGATCAGCATCTCCAGTTGGGCTGTATAGCCGTCTAGCTCCTGCAACAGCAGCGTGGGGTCCTCGGCGGGCGTGTCGCCTTCCTGCACCTTGGCGTTGGCGAGCAGCCGCAGTTTGAGTTGGGCGATCCGCTTCTGCAGATCGGCGCGCAAATTAAGCGCTTCGGCGAGTTTCATCGTTGGGGCCTCCCTCACTCTACTTCACTTTCCTCGACTTCTTTTTCAAGCGCCTCGGTCAGCTTATCGGTGTCTGTAGGCTGCAACATGGAGTCTAACAACGGGTCGCGAGATACATCCGCGCCCTGTTTCTCCAGCAGTCGCACCATCAACTCCAGCAGTTTGGTGATCTCCTGCTCGCTGATTTCCTCGACCTGGAGCGCGACCTCCTCGCGCAGTTCGGCGATGCGCGCCGCGCGGTTCTGCGAGATCAGCACGACGATGGCAAGGATGATCGCCTCCAAGGAGACAATCATGGTCAGCAGGCCAAAGGGAAACGGGTCAAAGGCAGGCACGCCGGGAATCCAACCCAGGTTGATCACCATCCAGACCACAAACCAGATGCAGTTTAACAAGAGAAAGAGCATGCTGCCAAAGCCGGCAGTCATCCGGTCCGCCAGCCGCGCCGCCGGGCCGCGCCGCGCATTGGAGCGCGCCTTGAGGCTCTGTCTGAGGGCCGCAACGGTGACAATGTCCGCGCTGCTCTGAGATGGCCCTCTGCTTTGCGCCTGCATCGAATCCTCCTATGCCTTCACAAGATGCGCCCCGCCGCTCCACAAACCTACAAAATATGCACGGGCTGGCCGTTCTGCGCCGCCGACACCTGGATCGCGTCCCACAACTGCGCCATGCGCAGCCCGATCTCCGGCGGGCAGGGGTTCGCCATCTTGCCGGCGCGCACACGCAAAAACTGATCCCACTGCCCCAGCGAGGCGGGCACACGCACCGGCATCAGCCGCTCCTGCCCCTGGCGCTGCACCTCCAGCCGCTCGCCCCAAATGCCCGTGCGCAAGATCGCCTCGGTGCAGAAGACGCGCACATCCGAATGGCAGGATTTGATGGCATCGCCGCAGGCGCTCAACGTCACAAACGCGCCCGAACGTGTGCGCGCCATCGCCGACCCCAGGATATCCACCGGCGTGCCGCGGTTGTCCAGCCAGGCCGCGACCTCGACAAAGTCTTCGCCCGCCAGATCGGAGACGGTGTTGAGCATGTGCGCGCCGGTGTCAAACAAAAAGCCGCCGCCCGACATCACCGGGTTCTGCCGCCAGGTGCCGGCTGTACCCAGCTTCCAACTTTGCCAGGCCACGGCATGGATGTTCATAATGCTGCCCAGTTCGCCGGAACGCAACAGGCGCGAGGCGGCGCGGATCTGCGGCGAAAGGCTGCCGTTGAACGAAACCGCCAGCAGCCGGCCCGTGCGGTCACGCGTCTCGATCAAGCTGTTGGCCTCGGCTGCGGTCATCACCATCGGCTTTTCCAGCAGCACGTCAATGCCCGATTCCAGACAGGCCTTGGCTTGGTCGTGGTGCATGGCGTGGGGCGTGATGATAAAGGCCGTGTCGATCTCGCCGCCGCGCTCCTTGAGAAGCGCCTCCAGATTTGGCTCGTTGGGCGGCGGCGTCAACCCCGCATCGTCGAAAATGGCGCAAAACGCCTCGTAGGCCTGGCCCGACGGCTCACACGCCGCCACCACCTGGGTTGTGTCCTGCTGCTGCAAAATGCGCCGGATGTGATGGCGGGCCATCCCGCCACAGCCGATCATCGCCATGCGCACCGGCTGCGTCCCGTTGTTCATCGAAATCGTTCCTTCGCCTGCTGGGCATTATTCCCGCGCCGGGCGCGTATCACGCGCCGGCTGCCGGGCCATTTTAGTAAAAACTGTAGATCGAGTATAGCCAAAGCGCGTACGAAACGCTAGATAGACGCAGGTCACAAAACGCAGATGGCACGCGTCACTTCGGGCGCGTGGCGCGGCTGCACCGTCACCTGCTCGCCGCCCTCCAACCGCAGCCAAGTGTCGAAATCACGCACGCCGGCGCGCAGCCGGATCACGCGCGCCCCGCGGCCAAAGCCCTCACGGCTATAGGTGTTATAGCCCGTCCCGCGGCCATAACAGAGGCGGATGCCGTGCAGGTCGCCCACAAAGTCGTTGATGTGGTCATGGCCCACAAACGTGCCCAGCACATCGCCCATCTCATGCAGCGCGGCGTAGAGACCCGAATTGATGCGCGGGCTGCACACAGCTTCATATTTCTCGCCAAAACATTCGTACAGGTCCCAGACCTCGTTGTATTCGGGCAGCGGGATGTGGAAAAAGGCCAGCGCGGGCAGCGGTTCACCGCCGGCGCGCGCGCGCCACTCCTGCGCCGTCGCCAGATACCAGGCGATCTGGTCGCGGCGGATCCAGCCATAGCCCTTGAGCCACGTCTCGGAATAGCCGTTGGAATCGAGAAAATAGAGCAGCGCGGCGGGCCGGTCACCCTGCAGCACGGTCAGCACATAGTTGCCCACGCCGGAGAGTCCTGCCGGGCCGGCTTCGCTCAGACAGCCGGGCAGCGACTGCTGCACTGCCAGCAGCGCGGCGCGGTCAAGGCTGCCCTCGTCGTCGTGGTTGCCAAAGACCGCGGCCCAGGGCAGCCCGCGCGCCACCACCGGCGCAAGCGCCAGCCGCACCGCCGCCGCCGGGTCGGCGCTGGGCTGGCCTTCGACCATGTCGCCGGTGTAGACCACTAGGTCGGGCTGCTCGGCATCCAAGACCGCAGCCATCAGCGCCGCGGTCTGGGCGTCGGCAGGCTCGCCGTTCTTAAAATGGGTGTCCGTAAACTGGACAATCGTAAAGCTGCCGTCCTCGCGAAATTGCAGATCCTGGGCCATGACTGCCTCACGTCAAACGTTGGGTTGGAAGGGGTAGGTAAAAGAAATGGGCTATGCGGCGCGTTCGGCCAGATAGACGCTGAGGTCGATGTCGCCTGGGGAGCGGCCCAAGGTCGTGAGATAGAGCGCGGCCTCGGCGCGGTGCTGTGTGCCGTGGTTGACCACATGCAGCAGAATCTGCCACAGCACGCGGTCAAAAGGCGTGCCCTTGGTATTCTTGTAGTGGATGACCCGCTCCAGATCGGCGCCGACCAGGCTCTCCAGATAGCTGCGCATGGCGGCCTCCTCATCATCCCAGCGGGCGCGCAGCATGTCCAAGGTGGCAAACTGGCCGGGGTCCAGCAGCGCAGCGGGCGAGACGCCCTCACAGCGCATCCGCCAGACCCACTCTGCGCTGAGGATATGGCCCAGCGTCTCCAAGATCGAATGCCAACTCGTGGGCAGTTCTTGCGTAAGCTCCTCTTGCCGAAGCTTTTGCGCGGCCTGCAGGATACGCCGGGTTGCCCAGTAGTTGTAGTCATAGATCAACAGCAGATCACGTTGGTGCATGGCCTTCTCTCCTGTGTCATTCTGTGTACGCAGAGCGTCCGGCACTAAAGACGCCGGACTAAAGAACGACGCCCGCTCAAGCGGGCTTACTCGAAGATGAGGTTTTCGGTACGTCTCACAAAGTGGCGGCGCAGCCGCAAGCCGGGGGGCGCACAGGGTCGCTTGCAGACTCCAGCAAGTCCGCTTAGATGGGCGTCGCTCTTCAGCCGGGGGTTGATCCCTTGGCAGAGCATGGCGTGAACCTCCGGGATGGCTTAGGTTTCGGGGTCGATAGGCGACACATACCATTCAGAGGCGATAGCCAGCCCCGCCTCACGCAGCAGGGCGCGCTTAGGTTCATCCAGATGGCCGCAGACGACCACGGCTTGGGATGCGCCGCGGGCCGCGGCCTGCGCCGTCACTGCGGCCAGCAGGGCGCGGCCCACCAACAGCCACTGCTGCGGCTGCGCCACGCAGAAATCGTCGATCATGCAGGTCAGCCCGCCGGGGTTATAGACTGCGGGCGCGGGCACAAGAGCGGCGATCACAAAGCCCGCCACCGCTCCTCCTTGCAGCGCCACCAGGGCCAGCACGTTTTCCTGCGTCAAGAGCCGCTGAAAATAGGGCGTCTGCGCCGCGGCGGAATTTGCCGCCTTGCGCCAAAAGACCGGCTGATAGGCGGCATATTCTGTGCGCTTTTGTTCCGAGAGGGCGACCATGGCGGGCACATGGACATCCTGCGCGGGCTGGATCTTCAGTTGCTTCGGCATCGGTTAGAGCTGCGGCTCACGTTGGCCGGCGGGGTTTTGATGCTCTTGATATTCCTGTTGGACGCCATCCACGCGCAGGAGGATGCGGCGCAGCATAGCTTCTTCCTCCGGTGTTATCCGGGCAAGCGGTCGATCTTCTTCGTCGAGGATCGCCTGGCCCAGCGAGCTGCGCGCCAGCGTACGCAGGTCTTCTTCCAGAGGGTCCACCAGCCGGTGATCCTCCACCACCCGGCCATCGCGCATCCGCACGATGCGCCGCGTGGCCTGGGCCACGCGGCGGTCATGGGTCACCACCACGATCGTCGTGCCCCGGCTCTGGTTGAGATCGTTCAACAGCGCCAGCAGTTCCTCGCCGCTCTGGCTGTCCAGCGCGCCGGTTGGCTCATCGGCCAAGATCAGGAGAGGGTGATTGGCCAAGGCGCGCGCAATGGCGATGCGCTGGCGCTGTCCGCCTGAAAGCTGGCTGGGCAGATGGCCGGCACGCCCGGCCAGCCCCACGACCTCCAATAGCTGCATGGCGCGCGCGCGGCGGGCCTGGCGGCCTGCCCCTTGTCCCTGCATCGGCGCCTCGACATTTTCCAGAGCGGTCAATGTGGGCAGCAGGTTGTGCAACTGAAAGACAAAACCCACCGTGCGCGCCCGGAAGTGATCCACATCCTTAAGCCGGGCCAGGTTTTCGCCCGCCACCCAGACTTCTCCGGCGCTGGGCTGGTCGAGCGCGCCGATCATGTTGAGCAGCGTGCTTTTGCCGCAGCCGCTCGGCCCCATGATGGCGAGCAGTTCACCGCGCGCCACCTCCAGGCTGACACCGTCCAGGGCATGGACCGCGGTCTCGCCGACGCCATAGACCTTGCTCAAGTTGATGATGCGGATCAACGGTTCGGACATTATTGCCCTTGCATGATACGAGCGTCGCGCGGGGCTTGGATGTTGACGAAGGCAGTCATGCCCCAACGCAGGGTTTCGTCCAGATCGTCCACAGTGATATGGACCGTATAGTTGGTGCTGCCCTTTTCGGTGTTGCTGACCGGCGCAATCTCGGTGATCCTACCTTGAAAGATCCGTTCTGGCAAGGCATCAAACGTGACCTCTACGGCCATGCCCGGCTGCAAACGTACAACATCGGTCTCGCGCAAGTCGGCGGTTTCGACCTGCATGGCCGTGGGGTTGCCGAGCAAGAGCAGCGTGCCGCCGGGGACGGCCATCTCGCCCACACGCAGATGAATCGCGCCCACCTGTCCGGCAAAAGGCGCGACGATCTGGCTTTGGCGCAGTTGAGCCTGGGTCGTACTCAGGGCGGCACGCGCCGACAGCACGCGCGCCTCGGCCATGGCGATCTCTTCCTGCGTGGCGCCGGCCACCAGGGCGTCGAGCGCAGCCTGTGCGCCCGACTGGTCGGCCAGGGCCGCCTGGACTGCGGCCTCGGACCCAGGGGCCTTGCTGCGCGCCATCTCCGCTGCGGCTTCGGCGGCGGCGATGCGGCTTTGCGCGACGGCCAGTTGTTGGCGCGTCGGCCCCAACTTAACCAAATCCGCCTTGGCGCGGGCGGCCTCCAAGGTGGCCGTCGCTTGATAGAGCGCCAGCGCTTCAGGCCGCGATGCAATCTGCGGGTCGCCGCGTACCCCATTGTAGGCCGCCTGGGCATGGCTGACCCCAGCCTCGGCGATCGCTACTTCAGCCTCGGCCGCGGTGATCTCGGTCTCGGTAGGATGGCCGGCCAACTCGGCGTATTCATTGGACGCGATCTGCACCTGGGCTTCGGCCTGCTCAATGGCGGCCTCGCATTCCAGCATCTGGCCTGCGGCCAAGGTCACCTGGGCTTCGGCGGCGGCGACCCGCGCTTCAGCAGCCGCGACCTCGGCGGCGGTAGCCCCGGCGCGCAGCTTCGCCAAGGCAGCTTCGGCTTCGGCGACATTGGCGGAGGCCGACTCGACCTGGCTTGCCAAGACTTGGTTCTCCAAGTCGAGCAGCAGATCGCCCGCCTCCACCCAGTCGCCTTCTGCCACATAGATTTGCCTGACTACGCCGCTCACGGCGGTGCTCAGCCCCGCCCACACGGTTGGTTTCAGCGTGCCCGACGCCCAGATCACGTTTTCGATATCGGCGGCCTCTTCGGCGGCACGTTCGGCGGCGCGTTCGGCCTCCTGGGCGGCAGGCCGCACCCAGTAGGTCTGATAGGCCCACCAGCCCGCCAGCCCCAGGGCGATCACCAGCGCAATCACTCCGACCCGTTTCATGACACAACGTTCCTTGGCTCGCCGGATGATGCGGTTGGAAAACCGCACCTACAGAACTGACTGAGCATACAAAACACCTTATTCATAGCGCAGCGCTTCTACCGGCTGAAGGCGGCTTGCGCGCCAGGCGGGATAGAGTCCCCCCAACAGGCCGAGCAGCAGCGCCACGCCAATCGCCGACACAAAGGTCTCCACACGCCAACTGGCCTGCAGCATTTGGCCGGCTCCAGGAATGGAGGCTACCCCGGTCAACAGCAGCACCCCCAGCGCTGACCCCAACAGCCCGGCCAAGAGACAGAGCAGAAGGCTCTCCTGCAAGATCTGTCCCAAGATGCGCCGCCGCCGCCAGCCCAGGGCGCGCAGCGTGCCGATCTCGCGCGTGCGCTCGTAGATCGACATGATCATGGTATTGGCGACGACAATGCCGCCCACCATTAGGGCGAGCAGGCGGATGGCGTCGGTCATCGCCGTCATGTTGTTGATGTCGTTGGTATTCTGGGCGAACTCGCTGCTTAGGCTGGCGCGCGCCTCCGGAAAACGCCGGTTGATCACCTCGACCATGGCCGCGGCCTGCGCCGGCTCCTTTACATCCACAAAGATAAAGGTGACGGTGCGCGGCCGCGCCATCAGGCGCTGCGCCTCCTGCAGCGCCAGCATCCCACCGCTGTCTTCATAGGCCACGCCCGTCTCCGTGATCCCCACTACCTTGTAGCGGTTATCATAGAGCGACAGAGTATCGCCCACCCCCGCCTTATAGGTCTCGGCGGCGATCTTGCCCAACACGATCTCATTAGGCCGCCGGATATGGCGGCCCTCGACCAGCTTGTAATGACCCATCGCCGGGCTATTGGGGTCTAGGCCGCCGATCAGAAACATCGGCATTTCCTCCGAGCTGATCACCCCCAAGACAAAGGGGCTGACCGCCTTGACCTGCGGCATGCCCTGGATCATGCGTACCATCCGTTCGTCGAGGCTGCTCAGGCTCATATCGGCGATGTCACGCTGCATGACAGTGATGCTGCCCGTGCCGCCGCTGCCCGCCAGCCCATTCAACTGACCGATCATCCCCTCGGTCAGCCCGCCCAACATGACCAAAGTGGCGACGCCGATGCCAATGCCTGCCGACGAAATAAGGGTGCGCGTGCGCCGCCGCCACAGGTTGCGAAAGCTCTGGCTGCCCACCCGGCTGAACAGGCCCCCGCTCTCGCCCGCGCCGCCCCCCTCATAGCGCAGCGCCTCCACCGGCTGAAGGTTGGCCGCGGTCCACGCCGGATACCACCCGCCGACCAAGCCCAGCGCCAGCGCGGTCACTACCCCCTGGACGAAAATATCCGGCGAGAAGCTGCCCTCCAGAAAAGCGCCCACGCCGGGGATACGGCCTACGGTCCAGGCCAGCGCCACGCCGATCAAAATACCGAGTACGCCGCCGGTGAGGCTCAAAGCCACGGCTTCGCCCAGGATCATGCGCAGGACGCGGCCCCGGCTCCAGCCCACGGCGCGCAGCGTGCCGATCTCGCGCGTGCGCTCCAGCACGCTCATGACCATAGCGCTCATCATGCCCAGCCCGCCGATCAAGATCGCAATGGCGGCGATGCTCCACGCAAACCCTTGCAGCAGCGCGGTCCAATCCTGGCCGCTCTGATAGTCGCTGGCCGTGCTGACCGTGATCTGCTTGTCGAGCGCCTCAATGCGCTGGATCACCTGCGCCAGGTCGGCGGCGGGGTGCAGCCCCACCTGAAAGAGGCTGACCTTGCGCGACTTGGCGGCGATGGTCTGGGCATCTTCCAAGGTGACCACGCCGCCCGATTCCTCCATGCCCTGCCCCGTCTCATAGATGCCGACGATGCGATAAGGCACGCCCTTGACGCGCAGCGTGTCGTCCACGCCCAGACCGAGCGCGTCGGCCCCGCGCCGCCCCACCGCGATCTGGCCGGGGCCGGTGACCGGCTTGCCCTCGACGATGCGGTAATGCGCCATGGCGACGCTGCCCGCAGGGTAGCCGTAGATCAAAAAATAGGGAGTATCGCCTACGACGATCCAGCTAAAGACGCCCGGCTCGACGTTGGTGACGTCGGGGATCGCCCGGATGCGCTGGTCGAGGTCTTGGTCCAGGCTGCTGAAGATCACGTCGTAGGTGTTGGCTTGGGTGATCAGGAGGTCATTGCTCAAGCCTAGGGCATTGCCGTAGTTCTTGCCGACGCCTTGGGCCATGGCCCCTAGGGCGACGGCCGCGGCCACCCCAATGGCGATGCCGAGCACCGTCAACAGGCTGCGTGTGGCGCGCCGCCACAGGTTGTTGAGGATCATGGCGTGTGACCCCTTTCCCCTAACCTTCACTATGCACCCAAGGCCGCGCGCCGCGCCACACCCAGACGACCAGTCTTGGCCTAGCCGGGTGACTAGGAGAGGGGAGGGAAGCGTGCGGCGAGATGGCGCAGGAAAGTGCGCGTGACGGGGCTGAAGTGACGGCGCTTGCACCAGATAAATTTGAGGCTGCGCTGTAGAGGGCGGCCCACCAAGGGCAGGGCGCGCAACTGCCCATAGGCCACCTCGTCCTGTACCGCATAGGCCGGGAGGATGGCCAGCGCCGGCGCAGCCATCACGGCGCGCTTGATCGACTCCAGCGCGTCAAACTCAGCCCCGACGCGCGGGCGCACCCCCTGTGCCGCCAACTGCGCGTCAAGCCAAATGCGCGTCTGGCTCTCCGGCTGGCGCATGATCATACGCTGATCGTTCAGCTCGGACAGTTCTACCTGGTCGCGCGCCCAAAAAGGGTGCTTGCGCCCCACGACCACAAACTGTTCGAGTTCCTCCAGCACACGGACTTCGACACGCGCCGCCAGGCTGGGCGCGAGTTCGCCCTCTACAAAGCCGATATCCAGCCGCGCCGCCAGCAGCCCGTCTACAATGCGCGGCGTGATCTCGGTCTGCATCTGCACCGTCAGGTTGGGGTAGAGCGCCGCAAAGCTCTGCACCCATTCGGCCAGCACATAGATGCTGACGCCCGGCGTCGCGCCCACCGTCACCCGGCCCGCGGCCAGATGGGTCACATCGGTGACCGCGGCCTCCGCTTCGGCCACCAGCGCCAGAATGCGCAGCGTATAGTCGCGAAGCGTCTTGCCCGCGGCGGTCAGGCTCACCCCGCGGCTGCTGCGCACAAAGAGCGCAGTCCCCAGGCTGCGCTCCAGGTCTTGAATGTGCTGGCTCACACCCGATTGGGTCATGAGCAGCCGTTCGGCAGCCGCGCTAAAGCTGCCCTCCTCCACCACGCGCACAAAAATCTCCAGCTTATAGAGGTCGAGCATAGACGAGCATCCTTGCATGGCGTGATGGGCATGGCGTGATGGCGCATAGGGTAGCGCGCCATGATAACGCTGCGCCCTTGGCCTATTATAAGCCCGCGCTTATAGCATCCCCAAGCAAGCGGGGAGAACGTCCCGTCGGCGCAGTTGCTATACTGGGCGGCATTGCCGCGGCGACAGCAGCCGATGCGGCAGAGTTCAAAGATTCTAAGAGCGGATAGACAGGGAACGGATGCCGTCTATGGAAGTTGCAGCCATCGCCCTTTTGGTCGTTGCGGCGCTGTGGGTCGCCGCCCGGGTTTTTCAAACAAGGAGCCAGTCTGTGATCAGCGCCCAGCAGCGTCTCAGCCCCGTGCAATATCAGGCCGAATTTGGCCGGCCCAAAGCGCCCCATCTGTTGGTCGATGTGCGCACATCGGGCGAGTTCCGCGAGGGGCACATCCCCGGCGCAGTCAACATTGACCTACAGCGCATCGCACAGCGGCTCGACGAGATCCCGCGCGACCAGCCGGTGGTGCTTTACTGTCGCAGCGGCAGCCGCAGCGCCACGGCGGCCGGCCTGCTGGCCCGCGCCGGGTATGAGCGGGTCTATGACCTGGGCGGCATCATCGCCTGGCGCGCCCAGGGTCTGCCGGTGCGTTAGCCATCCGGCGCATGTCCAGACGAGTAGGCGGCGGATAGAGCAGGAGATTGAAGCATGTTGCTCAAATATTTCTATGACGAAGAACTGGCCCAAGCCTCGTACTTGGTCGGCTGTGTGGCGACAGGCGAAGCGCTGGTGGTGGACCCGGGCCGCGAGATCGCGGCCTATCTGGCGGCGGCGGCCCAGCACGATCTGCGCATCACCCATGTGACCGAAACGCATATCCATGCCGATTTTGTCAGCGGCAGCCGCGAACTGGCCGCCCACAGCGGCGCTGTGATCTATCTGAGCGATATGGGCGACGACGCCTGGAAATATGCCTATGCCGATGACCCCAACGTGATCTTGGTGCGCGACGGCGACCGCTGGATGGTGGGCAACATTCGGGTCGAGGTACTGCACACGCCAGGCCACACCCCGGAACACATCGCCCTGATGGTCACCGACACGGTGGCCCGCGACGCCGGCGGGGCTGACGCGCCCGACGCGCCCATGGGTATTTTTACCGGCGACTTTCTATTTGTGGGCGACGTGGGCCGCCCCGATTTGCTGGAGGAAGCCGCCGGGCTGGTGGGGACCAAGGAGACGGGTGCGCGCCGCCAGTTCGCCGGCGTGCGCCGCTTCAAGCAACTGCCCGACTATCTGCAAATCTGGCCCGGCCATGGCGCGGGCAGCGCCTGCGGCAAGGCGCTGGGCGCGATCCCATCCACCACGCTGGGTTATGAGAAGCGTTTTAACCCGGCCTTCCAGTTCGAGCAGGAAGATGCCTTTGTCGCCTGGCTGCTGGAGGGCCAGCCCGAAGCGCCGCGCTACTTCGCCCAGATGAAGCGGGTCAACAAGCAAGGCCCGGCGCTGCTGGCCACGCTGCCCACCCCGCCGCACCTCGACCGGCCTGCGCTGGATCGGCTGCTGGGTGAGGGAGCCTTTGTGGTGGACTTGCGCGCCGCCGCCAACTATTCCGCGGCCTATCGGCCCGGCACGGTCAACATTCCGGCAACCGCGGCCAACTTCAGTACCTATATTGGCTGGTTTGTGGACTATACGCAACCGCTCTATCTGATTGTGCCGGATGAAACCCTGCTGCCCGCCCTGCTGCGCAGCCTGCACGCCATCGGCGTGGACCAGATCGGCGGCTATTGGGGGCCGGAAGCGGTGCGGGGCGATGCGCCTGCGCTGCCGGTGGTCACGTCGCAAGAACTGGCGCGCCGTCTGCCCAACCCCGGCACGGTCATCGTCGACGTGCGCGGCAAAAGCGAATATCGTGAGGAACACATCGCCGGGGCGCGCAACATCCCCTTGGGCTTCCTGCCCCAACATCTGGCCCAGATCCCGCGCGACCACACGGTGGTCATGCAGTGCGCCAGCGGCTACCGCTCGCAGATCGCGGCCACACTGCTGCGCGCCCGGGGCTTTGACAACGTGGTGAACCTGGTGGAAGGCAAGGAGACCTGGCGGACGGCGCTGCCGACCGTCAGCGGAAACTAGCGTATGGAACAGTGGCTGATCGACTCGGTCTTGGGCTTTGGCATTGGCCTGGTCTTGGGCTTTTTGGGCGGCGGCGGGTCGATCCTGACCGTGCCGGCGCTGGTCTATATTGTGGGCCAAAGCCCCCAGGCCGCGGTCACCGCCTCGCTGATCATCGTGGGGGCCAACGCTGCCATGGGGGCCGTCTTTCACCGCCGCCAGAACACGCTCAACTGGCCGGTGGCGCTGGTTTTTGGCGGGGCGGGGATGGTCGCCGCTTACTTGTCGGCGGGGCTGTCGCACCTGCTCTCACCCACGGCCTTGCTGATCCTGTTTGCGCTGTTGATGTTGGCAGTCAGTGTCTTGATGATCCTGAGTAAGACGCCCTGCGCCGGCGGGAGCGGCCACGGTTGGGCGATCACGGTCGGCAGCGGCGTCGTCGTGGGGGTGCTCACCGGCTTTCTGGGGGTTGGCGGCGGCTTTCTGATCGTGCCTGCCTTGGTCATGCTGGTAGGTTTGCCCATACGCCAGGCCGTCGGCACCTCGTTGATCATCATCGCCATGAACAGCGTGGCGGGGCTGTTAGGCCATCTCAGCAGCGCCATGCTGGACATGACGCTGATCGCCATCTTTGTGGCGACCGGGTTTGCGGGCGCGTTTGCCGGCAGCCGCCTGACGCGCGTCATCAAACCCGACCAGCTACGCACCAGCTTTGCCGTTTTCGTGCTGCTCTTGGGGGCCTTCCTGCTGGTCGATAACGTCGGCAAGCTGCTCTGATCTCTGATCGGCGATCGGGCTGCGCGGCAGCGCCCGCCCACATCTCATCCTCTGCCGGCCTTTGGTCGGTGTTGCGCCATCCCTTCTCTCTACTTTGGCCTTTGCGGCTTTGCGGTGATCCTTTGCAGTGATTCTTCCCCCTTCGGCTGTGTAATTGCAGCAACGTGCGCCCCCTCCGAGATCGGCTATAATATTCACGTCAAGCATAGACACACCACTTGTCGAGGAGGGAGTGATGGCAGAGGGAGTGATGACAGAAAACGCAATACCCCCATCGAACCCAACGCCCTGGCACACCTTATCTTCCGAAGAGACGCTGGCCGAATTGCAGAGCAGCGCCCGCGGGCTGAGCGCGGAGAAGGCGCAACAGCGGCTGGCGCAGGTGGGACGCAACGAACTGGTCGACCAGGGCGGCATCAGCCCGTGGAAGATCCTCTGGGGCCAGTTGACCTCGATCATGGTCGTGGTGTTGATCATCGCCGGCGCAATCGCGGCCTTTTTGGGCGACCTAGAAGACACGATCGTGATCTTGGCCTTGGTCGTGATCAACACCGCCATCGGCTTTTATCAGGAGTACAGCGCCGAAAAGGCTATGGCCGCACTCAAGCAGATGGCCGTGCCCACCGTGCGCGTTCGCCGCGACGGCGTTGTGCGCGAAATGGCTGCGCCCGAACTGGCGCCCGGCGACATTGTGCTGCTGGAGGCAGGCAACCGCGTCCCCGCCGATGGACGGCTGATCAGCGGCGCAGGCTTGCAAGTCCAAGAGGCCGCGCTCACCGGCGAATCGGCCCCGGTTGCCAAGACCATTGGCCCGCTGGCCAACGCCGATGTCGCCTTGGGCGACCGGCGCAACATGGTCTATATGGGCACGAATGTCACCACCGGCCGCGGCGAATATGCCGTCACCGCCACCGGCATGCAGACCGAACTGGGCAAGATCGCCGGCCTGATCCAAGGGGTGCAGGGTGAGCAGACCCCCTTGCAGCGCCGTCTGGACCAACTGGGCAAACAGCTTGCCGGGCTGGCCTTGGTGATCGTGGTTCTGGTCGTAGTTCTGGGCTGGCAGCGCGGCGACTCGCTGGAGATCCTGCTGCTCACGGCTATCAGTTTGGCCGTAGCCGCCGTGCCCGAAGGGCTGCCCGCCACCGTGACAATCGCCCTCTCCTTGGGTGCGCAGCGGATGCTCAAACGCCGTGCCTTGATGCGCAAACTGCCCGCCGTCGAAACCCTTGGCTCCGTCACTATCATCTGTTCGGACAAGACCGGCACGCTCACCGAAAACCGCATGACGGTCACCGTACTCGACATTGCCGGAAACCAGGTGGAATTGCAGGGCATGGAAGCAACCCCGATCCCCAACCTGCACAACCAGCCGGCGCTGGCCTTTTTGCTGGCGGGCGGCGCGCTCTGCAACGATGCCAAGCCCCAGAGCGCTCACACCGACGACCCCAATGAAATCCTGGGCGACCCGACCGAGGTGGCGCTGGTGGTGGCGAGCAACCGCCAAGGTATGCACAAGACCGAGTTGGAGCAGGTCTTCCCGCGCATCGCCGAAGACCCCTTCGACTCGGAACGCAAACGCATGACCACGCTACATGAACGGCCCCAAGCCAACGGCGCGGGTCTGTCCGACACCGAACAGGTGGATAATCTGGTCGACGACCTCAAGATCGTCGGGCCGTCCGCCTATATCGCCTTTACCAAGGGCGCGGTCGATGGGCTGTTGGACATTGCCGCCGGTGTGTGGGATGACAAGCGGATCGTGCCGCTGGACGACGAGTACCGCCGGCGCATTCTGCAAGCCAACGCCCGGCTGGCAAAAAACGGGCTGCGCGTCCTCGGCGTGGGCTTCCGGCTGCTGGACGAAGTGCCGCCCGAAGTGCAGCGCGGCAACCTCGACGCGCTCGAACAGGACTTGACCCTGGTCGGCATGGTGGGCATGATGGACCCGGCGCGGCCCGAAGTGCGCGAGGCCGTGCAGACCTGCAAGGACGCCGGCATCCACGTCAAGATGATCACCGGCGACCACCCCGCCACCGCCGCCGCCATTGCCCGCGAACTGGGCATCACCGACCGGGGCAGCGGAGACGGCGGCCAGGGAGATCAGGGAGATCAGGCCGGCGAGCAGGCCATCACCGGCCAAGAACTGGACCGCATGAGTGACGACGAACTGGCCCGCGCCCTGGAAACCGCCGCGGTCTTTGCACGCGTCGCGCCCGAACACAAACTGCGTATTGTCAAACTGCTGCAGCAGGACGACGAGATCGTCGCCATGACCGGCGACGGCGTCAACGACGCGCCCGCGCTCAAACAGGCCGAGATCGGCGTGGCAATGGGCATCACCGGCACCGATGTCTCCAAAGAAGCCGCCGACATGGTGCTGCTCGACGATAACTTTGCCACGATCGTGGCTGCGGTGCGCGAAGGCCGCGTGGTCTATGCCAATATCCGCAAGTTTATCCGCTATCTGCTCACGGGAAACATCGGCGAGATCATTGCCATGCTGGTCAGCCCTTTTTTGGGGATGCCGCTGGCGCTGCTGCCGCTGCAAATCCTCTGGATCAACCTGCTGACCGACGGCCTGCCCGCGCTGGCGCTGGGCGTGGAGCCGGCGGAAAGCGACGTCATGCGCCAGCCGCCGCGCTCGCCGTCAGAGAGCATCCTGGGCCACGGCATGGGCTGGCAGATCGCCATCAGCGGCGCGCTGTTGGGGCTGCTCTCGCTGGGCGTGGGCTATTGGGAATGGCGCGCGGGCAACCCCCATTGGCAGACGATGGTCTTTACGACGCTGACCTTCGGCCAAATGGCGGCGGTGCTGTCGCTGCGCTCCGAGAGCGAATCGTTTTTTAAATTCGGCATCCGCCATAACCCGGCGCTGCTCGGCGCAGTGGCGCTGACGGTCGCGCTGCAACTGGCCGTGACCTATGTGCCTTTCCTGCAAAAGCTGTTTGAAACTATGCCGCTGACGCTGGGCGAACTGCTGCTCTGCGCCGGTGTGGGGGTCATCATGCTGGTGGGCGTGGAGATCGAAAAACTGCTCTTTCGGCGATACGAATCTCAGGCCCAACCCGCCCCGGCCATCTAGTTCACCCCCATCCCCCCGCGCGCTGCGTGGAGAATGCGCGACAAAGCGATGCAGACAATTGCGACCCTGACCATGAACCCGGCGCTGGACAAGAGCACGCGCACGCTTACCATCGTCCCAGAAGACAAGCTGCGCTGCGAAGCGCTGCAAGTGGAGCCGGGCGGCGGCGGCGTCAACGTGTCGCGTGCCATCCACAAACTGGGCGGCGAATCGCTGCTGCTCTACGCCGCGGGCGGCATGGCCGGGCAGGAATTCGAGATGCTGCTCCAGGCGCAGGGGCTGCCCAACCAGCGCATCCCCATTGCGGGCAACACGCGCGAGAGCTTCACCGTCTTTGAGGAGAGCAGCCGCCACCAATATCGCTTCAACATGCCCGGCCCCGCCTTAGCCGAGGCGGAGTGGCGGCGAGTACTCGAACTGCTCACCACCCTACCCCAGCCCGACTATCTGGTCGCCAGCGGGAGCCTGCCTCCTGGCGTGCCGGACGACTTTTATGCGCTGGTGGCAGGCCAGATGGCGGGGACAAAAACACGCGTCTTGATTGACACCTCCGGCCGCGCCCTGCGCACCCTGGCGCAGCACCCCGCGCCGGTCTATCTGATCAAGCCCAACCTGGCCGAATTGGCCGAACTGGCGGGTGAAGATCTCAGCGACGATGAGGAGATCGTCAACGCCGCGCAGCGCATCGTCGACGAGAGCGGCATCCAACAGATTGTGGTTTCGCTCGGTGCGGGCGGCGTGATTGTGGTCGACGATCAGCACGCGGCGCGCCAGCGCACGCCTACCGTGCCGATCCGCAGCAAGATCGGCGCCGGCGACAGCACCGTGGCGGGCATCGTCCTGGCGCTGGCGCGCGGGCTGCCGGGGGCCGAGGCGATCCGCTTTGGCGTGGCCGCCGGGGCCGCGGCCGTCATGACCCCGGGCAGCGAACTCTGCCGCCGCGCAGACGCCGAGCGCCTGTTCGACCTGATGCAGCGCAATCATGTGCTGGAATATCTCTAGCCGGCCCGCGGCAGCATCTGCCTTACCTATCCTGACATCTGACCGTCTAGCCTAAACCACTTGGGGCAAACCCTGGGAATGGTCTCGAACCTGTTCGATCTGCTTGGCATCCCCCTGATCCCCGTCCCCTACATCCTGTGGCTGGCCTATGTGGTCTACCTGATCGCGGCCAGCGTCTTTATTATCCTGGACAACCGCGAACCGTCGGACACTTTCGCTTGGATCTTATCCTTTCTGGCGCTGCCGGTGGTGGGGCTGGTCCTCTACTTTTTCTTTGGTCGCAACACGCAGATTCTGAGCCAGCAGCAGCGGCTGCTGCCCCAGGCACTGGGCACGGCCTTGACCGAGCGTCTGGCCCCTCTGACTCAGCGCCAGACGCCGCACATCACGGCGATGAGCAGCGACGCCAGGCGCAGCGTGGCCCAACGCCGCTTGATCGAGATGCTGCGCCGCACGCGGCTGGCGGCCTTCACGGTCGACAACGATGTCGAGATTCTACAAGACGCCGCCGAGAAATATCCCCGTCTCATCGCCGACATCGAGGCCGCCAAAGACTCCATCCACATGGAATATTTCATCTGGCAGGCCGACGACTATATGCAACGCTTCGCCGACCTCCTGATCCGCAAGGCCCAGGCCGGGGTCGAGGTGCGCATCCTCTTCGATGCGCTCGGCTCGCATTGGCTGCTGTGGCGCAAGCGCGGCTACCTCAACCGGCTGCGGCAGGGCGGCGTGCATATCTATCCCTATCTCAACGTGCTGGGGCTGCTGAGGCTGCACACGATCAACTATCGCAACCACCGCAAGATCGCGGTGATCGACGGCAAGGTGGGCTATACCGGCGGAATGAACATGGGGGAGGAGCATTTGAAGGGCGCAGGCATCTATGACGCCTGGCGCGACACCCATCTGCGGCTGACCGGCGACACCGCCACTGTCTTGCAGGCGATCTTTGTCACCAGTTGGTACAACACCACCGGCGAAAAGCTGGTCGACTCGCGCTACTTCCCCCAGCGCCAACAGACCGAAACGCGCGTCCCTGTGCAGATTGTGCTTTCCGGCCCCGACAGCCAGTGGTATGCGATCCAGCAGCTTTACTTCCAGATGATCACCACAGCCCAGCGCCATGTCTACATCCAGTCGCCCTTCTTTATCCCCGACCAGGCGATCTCGCAGGCGTTGACCGTGGCGGCGATGTCGGGCGTGGATGTCAAGCTGATGTTTGCCCCGCGCGACACGGCGTCGGTCTTAGCCAACTGGGCTGCCAACACCTATTTTGTCGATATGGCGCGCGCTGGGGTCAAGGTCTATCTCTATCAGCCGGCCTACATGCATGCCAAGACGGTCAGCATCGATTCCACCGTCTGCAGCATCGGCACGGCCAACATGGACATCCGCAGCTTTCACATCAACTATGAGATGAACGCGGTGATCTACGACGCCGCCAAAGCTCAGGAGTTGGAAACTGCGTTTGAGCACGACCTGCAGGGTTGTGTCGAATTCAACCTGGGCGAGTATCGCCGCCGGCCCGCTTGGAAGCGCCTTCGCGATTCGGTGGCGCGGCTCTTTTCGCCGCTGCTGTGAAGCCGGGAGAGAGCTTCACAGCAGGGGGAGCGAAACGGCGGTGAACGATAGTGGAACCGGGGCGTGATCGCGGTATAATCGAGGAATGCAATTCGTCACCTCGCTGCGCCCAGCCGACCGGATCGCCCCCGCAGGGCTGTCCTGGCCGCCCACCCGCGCCGCCGCACCCACCCAGCTGACCTATGTCGGCCATGCCACGGTCCTGGTCGAGATCGACGGCGTGCGGCTGATCACCGACCCCATCCTGCGCAACCGCGTCAGCTTTCTGCGCCGCCACCAACGCACCGGATTTGACCCCGCCGCCTATCGGCAGGTTGACGCCGCGCTGATCTCACATCTCCATTTGGATCATCTGGATCTGCCGTCGCTGCGGCTGCTGGGGCAAGATACCCGGCTGATCGTGCCGAGCGGGGCGGGCGCGTGGCTGCGCGGGCAGGGCTTCCGCCGTGTGGCCGAAGTCCGCATCGGCGAGGAGGTCATGGTTGGGCCGGTGTGCATCCACGCCACCTACGCCGACCACGACGCCGCCCGCCACCGTTTTGGCTGGCGTGTGGATCAATCACTCGGCTACCGCATCCAGGGCAGCCACACGGTCTACTTCTCCGGCGATACCGACCTCTTTGCCGGGATGGCGGACCTGGGTGGGGGGCTGGATGTGGCGCTGCTGCCCGTCTGGGGCTGGGGGCCGACGCTGGGCGCAGGCCATATGGACCCGCGCCGCGCTGCCGAGGCGCTGGCGCTGCTCCAGCCGCGGCTGGCCGTGCCGATCCACTGGGGCGCGCTGCGCCCTACCGGCTTTGGGCTGCTCAACCCCAGCTTTTTGGCCGAACCACCCCATGTCTTCGCCGCTTACGCCGCACAGATGGCCCCGCGCGTCGAGGTGCAGATCGTGCCGCCCGGCGGCGCGCTGGCGCTCGCGTTCT
>JADLFO010000159.1 GCA_020845455.1 Caldilineaceae bacterium | reverse complement strand
TGTGGCGCAGCCAGCCGTGCAGGGTGTCGAAGCGACCGCGGGCGATCTCTCCGGGGATTTCCGGGTGCGCCTGGAGCGCGGCGGCGTAGAACTGGCCGCAGAGGATGTTGCCCAAGGTGTAGCCTTGGAACGAGCCGCCGATCAGCCCGGCATACCAATGCACATCTTGCAGCACGCCGTCACGGTCATCGGACGAATGGACGCCGAGATATTCTTCATAGCGGGCGCGCCAGGCTTCGGGCAGATCGGCGATGGCGAGCTTGCCTTCGAGCAGTTCCAACTCCAGTTCAAAGCGGATGATAATGTGCAGGTTATAGGTCACTTCGTCGGCTTCGACGCGGATCAGCGACGGCTCGACTTTGTTGATGGCGCGGTAGAAGGTTTCGAGAGTGACGCCGCCGAGTTGTTGGGGGAAGACGGCCTGAAGCTTAGGGTAGTAGTGCTGCCAGAAGCCCAGGCTGCGCCCGACGACATTTTCCCACAGGCGCGATTGGCTTTCGTGCGCGCCGGCGGAGGCGCCGCTGCCCAAGGGAAGCCCGTCGTGGGCCGGGTCGGTGCCCATCTCATAGAAGGCGTGGCCGGCTTCGTGGAAGGTGCTGAACAGCCCGGCGCCGAGATATTCCTCGTCGAAGCGGGTGGTGATGCGGCAGTCGCCCCAAGAGAAGCGGGTCATAAACGGGTGCAGGGTTTTGTCTTGGCGGCCGCGCGTAAAGTCATAGCCAAAGTCCTGGATGGCCGCTTCGCCAAATTCGCGTTGGGTCTGCTCTGGAAAGAGTTGGTGCAGACAGCTTGCATCGGCGGGCGGGCGGGTGCTGATGGCCTGTACCAAAGGGGTGAGGAATTGGCGCAGGTCGGCAAAGAGGGGGCGGATCGCGGCGACCGTCATGCCTTCGTCAGAATGGTCGATCAGCGGGTCGGCGATGTGGGCGTAGCCGGGGAAGAAGTCGGCGAAGCGGCGGCTGAGGTCGAGCGTTTTTTCGAGGAAAGGCCGCACGCGGGCAAAGTCGTCGGCGGGGCGCGCCGCGGCCCAAGCATCATAGGAGAGCGAGGTATGGTTCGCCACCTCGGCCACAAAGGCGGAGGGCAGTTTGGTGGCCCGTTCAAAATCGCGGCGTGCGACGCGCAGCAGCGCGACATCGTCGTGATCGGGTGGAAGGTGGGCGATCTCCGGCTCCAGCGCATCGAGCAGCTTGCCTAGTTCCGGGGCCGCGCCCAAGCGGTGGGCGTGACTTTGCAGGGTGGCAAGCTGGCGGCCGCGCGCCTCGGCCCCACGTGGGGGCATATAGGTCAGTTGATCCCATTCCAATACAGCGGCTGCGGAGTGCAGATCGTTGGTTTCGTGTAAGCGTTCAACCAGTTCTGCGCGCAGGGTTTGATACTTTGTGTCCACAACTACTCCAATTCTATCAAGAATAGCGTACGATAATCGCACGCAGCAGGAGGGAATCGATTCTATTGTGCCAAGATTATAGGTGGTTCGCCTAAGGTCGGCAACTGTGCTGCGGCGGTGCTGGGGTGTGCGCGAGCGGGTCAATTCTTTGCCGTTCTTTGTTGAGACGGGGTATACTACTCATCCGTCACAGCTATTTATAGTGGGCAGGAATTTTAGAGGGTGGCCGCGTTTCATCCACGGCGCGGCGGTTTTTGAGAGGATAGATCCATGAGTGACCAAGTAGAGACACTGGCAGAGCAGAACGAGGCCGGTGGCGCAGCAGGGGAAGAGCAGACCCCGGTGGTTGCATCCGCGGGCGAAGAAGTAGCTGCCGCCCAGGTTGAGACGACACCCGTCGCGGCAGCGCCGGAAACCGAATCTGTGCCCGAAGCCGATGCTGCGCCGGAGACTGAGACTGCGGCCCCGGCTGCGCCCCAGGCAGAGGCTTCGGCCGCGCCGGAGCCGAAGCCGGCAGAGACCCCAGAGGCCGAGGCCAAAGAGACTGAGGCCAAAGAAACTGAGGCCAACAAGCGGACGGTCCGCATGTTGAGTGTGGGGCAGCAAGTGACCGGCACGGTTAAGCGCGTGGCCGATTTCGGCGCATTTGTCGATATTGGCGTGGGCCGCGATGGTTTGATCCATATCTCGGAGCTTTCGGTGCGGCGCGTGGGCAAGGTGACCGACGTGATCAGCGAAGGCCAGGAGATCACCGCCTGGATCAAAAAGCTGGACCGCGACCGCAACCGCATCAGTTTGACACTGATTGACCCCGGCACCAGGACGATCCGCGATCTGGAAAAGGGCGAACTGGTCACCGGGACTGTGACGCGCATTCTCCCCTATGGGGCGTTTGTCGATATCGGTGTGGGCCGCGATGCCTTGCTGCATGTGCGTGAGATGGGCGAGGGCTATGTCGCCAAACCCGAAGATGTGGTGAAGGTGGGGGAGGCGGTGGAGGCGCGCATCATTGAGCTGAGCCGTCGCCGTGGCCGCGTCGACCTGAGCTTGAAGGGGCTGCGTCCAGAGCCGGAACCGGTCCCGACTGCGCCTGTTCAGGCGGCAGCCAAAGAGGAAGAACCCGAAGTAGAAGAGGTTGAGGACACCTACGCCGATCTCGATGTGTTGTCGCCCATGCAGTTGGCCTTTAAGAAGGCGATGCAGGCCGAGGGCATTGAATTGGACCTCGACCGCAAGCCGAAGAGGCGCAAGGGGCGCGACCGCGGCCGTTCGCTGCAAGACGAGATCATCGCGCGCACGCTGGCTTCGGGCAAAAAGTAAGCGGCGCTCTCTCGCCGGTCTCTGCACCGCTCGCTTCTTTGTACTGTTTAGAAATCTCCCGGTAGAGACGTAGCCCGCTACGTCTCTACTGCTATTGGGCGCTGTTCCTGGGCGCTGTCTATGCGCCTCGGACATGACGCCGAGAACGGAGCATGGCATGGACCCCAAGGGCAAGGTGGCGTTGATCACGGGCGGCGCACACCGCGTGGGCAAGGCGGTCACGATGATGCTGGCGCGCGCCGGCGCGCATGTGGTGATCGACTATTACAGCGCCGCCGATGCCGCAAGCGTCACGGTCGCCGAAGCGCAGGCCTTGGGCGTAGAGGCGATGGCCGTGCAGTGCGATGTGGCCGAGTGGGCGCAGGTGCAGGCCATGGCAGCGGCTGTCGAGCAGCGTTTTGGCGGCGTGGATATCATCGTCAACGGGGCAAGCCTGTTTGCGACCATGCCCTTTCCGACCGAGGAGCTAGACACCTGGCATCGGGTGACGGCGATCTCGATTGACGGGCCTTTCTATGTCTGCAACGCACTGGCGCCGGGGATGCTGGCGCGCGGGGGCGGGGTGATCGTCAACCTGGTAGACCTGACGGCGTGGGAGCCGTGGCCCAGGTTTATGGCCCACTCGGTCGGCAAGGCGGCGCTCTGGGCGCTGACGCGGCAGCTTGCGTTGGAACTAGCCCCGACGGTGCGCGCCAATGCCGTGGCGCCTGGCTCCGTGCTGCCGCCGCCCAACTCGACGCCGCAGCGCGAGGCGGCGGCAGCGGCGCGCACGCTGCTGGGGCGATGGGGCAGCCCCGAAGATGTGGCGATGGCAGTGCGCTATCTGATCGAAGCGGACTATGTCACCGG
>JADLFO010000158.1 GCA_020845455.1 Caldilineaceae bacterium | reverse complement strand
GAACGGGCGCTGCAGGATGTGCTGATCTTGGAAAGCGTGGACCGCGCGATCCATCAGAACCAGGTCGTGGCTGTGGGCGAGCTACAACCGTTGGGCCATGGCTACGAGTAGCGCCCATCGGCGATTGACCCGAACTACCCTCAACCTACCTAATCTCAACCTACCTAATCTCAACCTACCTAAGCCAACAGGGAGCGCAGCATGAAACAGAAGACCAAGCAGGCGACCGCGCAGAATGGCGCGGCGACCGGCGTGCAGCAGATGTTGGAGGAGTTGAAGAACTTTGATACCCCGTCGATCACCAATGTGGTGGCGACCTATCCGACCAGCCCGCTCTGTTTGGGGCTGTATAACCCCTGGACTGAGAACTGGTACACCGACCAGACGATCCGCTGTATGTACCCGGAATTGGGGCGGCTGGTGGGCTATGCGGTGACCTGTGTCTATGGGCTGCCCGACCCAAGCTATAACCGGCTGACCTTTGCCGATGTGATCGATGCGCTCGACGCCATGCCCAAGCCGACGATCCTGGTGCTGGAGCAGCGCTACCCGCCGGAAATTGCAGGCAAGGTGGGGCTGGCGGGCGGCAACATGGTCTCGGCCATGAAGGCCATCGGCTGCGTGGGGATGATCTCTAACGGCCCCTCGCGCGATCTGGACGAGGTGCGCCCGATGCGCTTCCAGTATATGCTCACCGGCGTTACCGCAGGGCATGGCGCGATGGCGGTGCAGGCGATCAACGTGCCGGTCTCGGTGGGCGGGATGGATGTCGCGCCGGGCGAGATCATCCACATGGACGAGAACGGCGCGGTCAAGTTCCCTGCCAATCGGCTGGAAGCCGTGTTGGAGAACGCGCGCAAGCTGCAGAAGGAAGAAGAAGCGCGTCAGAGCGCGCTGCAGAATGCCAAGTCGGCGGCGGAGATCCGCGCCATCCTGAGCGGGCACGCCTACGGCAGCCAGAAAAAGACCGTATAAGCCTGCACCTTGTTCCCCATCTATACCGACCGCTTAGTCCCCCGTATATAGACGTATACAGAACACGCCCCTACACTGGGTCTGGACTTTGGACCGGAGTGTAGGGGCGGTGTTTATGCCTCTGCCCGGCCCCAGTGAGTTTGTATGCCCAGGCGACCCCTATCACTATACTCTGCGGTGTGTACGCATCTGGGCTGTATCGTGGCTTGGAACTCGGCGGAGAAAAGCTGGGGCTGCCCCTGTCACGGCTCGCGCTTCGACGCCTATGGCCGCGTGATCGACGGCCCCGCCAATGTCGATCTGCCGCCTGTCGATGCATAAGCGGGTTTTTGCTTCGGCTGCAAAGTTGCTGCGCAGATTGTCCAAGGATCGTGTATAGTAGCGTGCAGGAATTGGCTGTTTTTCAGGGAGGAGAATATGGCGAGCGACGCAGGTTATATTTCCCCACAAGAGCTGTATGCGGAACTGCCGGCCGCATCGGCCCCCTTTGTGATCGATGTGCGGCCTTTGGGAGCCTACACCGCGGGGCATATTCCCGTCGCGCATCATATCCCCGTCGACACGCTGGCGGCGCGGCTGGACGAGATCCCGCGCGACCGGCCTTTGGTCACTTACTGAAACATGCATCATCGCGGCCATTCCAGCAGTGAACGGGCCGCGGCGCTGCTCCGTGAGAGCGGCTATGAGGCGCGCGCGTTGGAGGGCGGCTTCCCGGCGTGGCAAGCCGCAGGCTATCCGGTCGAGACCGGGCCGGATTAGGGCCGGTCGGGACGCAGACAAAACACCCATCGCTTCTCCGCGATCAGGTGAGAGGATCATGCTGGATTCGGCAGACTGTGCCCGCAGCGCCAAGGCAGCCTTGCGCAGTCCGCATTCCCGTCGAGGGCAGTTCTACCAAATAATCAGGAGGAGAACCGTATGCAGCGCCCGTACTCTGTGGCTATGTGGAAGTCGCCCGTATGGAAGTCGATGCTTGTCGTGCAGGCCGTGCTGTTGGCGCTGAGCCTATTCCTGGGCGCAGGCCAGGTTCAGGCCCAGGCGTCACTCCCCCAGGAGACCTATTTGCCGCTGGATTTGGCCCTTCAGGCGGCGAGCGCCGCGCTCACCCAGTGCCAGGCCGATGGCTATCGGGTGAGTGTGGCCGTGGTCGACCATGGGGGCGTGCTTAAAGCGCTGTTGCGCGACAACGGCGCATCGACGATGTCGATCAGCAGCGGCACGCGCAAGGCGTATACCGCGGTCAATTTTGGCCGCTCGACCCAAGAGTTGGCCACGGCTGTGGCCGAGAACCCCGCGCTCGAGGGGCTGCGCCAGATCGACCCGCAGGTGCTGATCCTGGGAGGCGGGCTGCCGATTGTGGTCAATGATGTTATCATCGGCGGGGTCGGCGTGGGCGGCGCGCCGGCAGGCAACTTGGATGAGGTCTGCGCCCAGGCGGGCATCAATGCGTTGCTGGCGGCAACCGGTGGGCCGGCAGACAGCGGGACGGCAGGCGAGGCCACCGCGACCCCCCAGGCTGAGGAGGAAGGTACGGCGACCCCCGAAGCGGAGGCAGAAGCTACGGCTACCTCCACGCCGTAAGCTCTGTCTTGCGCGAATTTGAGAACCGGATCAGGTGCGCTAGGAGGAAGTTGGCCCCTAGCGCACCTGTTTTTCTGCCTGGTGGCGTCTAGGGGCAAATGTGTCGCTTCTAGAGTTCGGCGCTGGGGCGTAATCGCCGGCTGGATGTACAATCTCTGCATCGCTGTGGTCTTTGTTCTATCTGGACTCGACACGAGGTATACCCCTATGCCAACGCCTGCGCTCACCCTTCACACCTATGCCAAGGCGGATGACTTTCTGGCGCGCATGCAGCCGCTGCTGGAGGCGCAGGAAGCAGTCTATGGGCTGATGCTGGGCGTAGCGGCCGCGGTGGCCGCCGACCCGCAGCGCTACGGCGAGCACGCGCCCTATTTCGCCACGGTGGAAGACGGCGGCGTCATCGCCGCGGCCGCAGCGATGACGCCGCCCTACGGCGTGATCCTCTACAGCGAACGGCCCGACCCGCAGCCGGGGTTGGATGCGATTGCTCATGACCTAGTTGAGCACAGTTGGTTTGTTTTTGGGGTGAACGCGCGCGTCCCGCTCGGCGCGCACTTTGCCGCAACGTGGACGCGTCTGCTGCCGGCGCGGGCGACGGTCGCCGTCGAGGAACGGCTTTTTGAACTGCGCCAGGTGATCCACCCGTCCTACAGCCCTGGCCGGATGCGCCATGCTGCGCCGGACGATCTGGAGCTGGTGGCGCAGTGGAATGTGGATTTTGTCGCCGAGGCCTTGGCCGGCATCGAAGCCAGAGACCTGGATGGGGCGCGTCGCCGCGCCGAACGCGGGATCGCGGCCCAGATGATCTATCTGTGGGATGACGGCGGGCCGGTGTCTCTGGCGGGCCTCTCGCGGCCCACGGCGCACGGCATCTCGATCGGCCCGGTCTATACGCCGCCCGATCGCCGCGGGCGCGGTTATGCTTCTTCGCTGGTGGCCGCGCTCAGCCGGCGCATGCTGGACGACGGCCGCGCGTTTGTCACGCTCTTCACCGACCTCGCCAACCCTACCTCCAACCACATCTACCAGGCCATCGGCTATTGCCCGGTGTGCGACTATACGCTCTATCGCTTCGATCCTATTTAGTCCTATTTAGGTATTGCTGTAGGGACACGGACTATCGTGTCCCTACATATCGTGTCCCTGCGGCCCTTCTGCTACGGCTGGTAGTCGTAGTTCAGGCCTTGCGGCCAGACATCCTGCGGCTCATAGCCGAGGATGCGCCGTGCCGGTTCCAACTCCATGCGTTCGATCTGCTTGGGGATGCTGGTGGCGAAGACCGTCACCGCTTCGCCCTGGCCGGGCGCGGGCGATTCCACACAGCGTTCATAGAAGCGCTGCGCGTCGGCGTGGCTGAAAAAGGTGTCGGGACCGATGCGAGCCGCCCTGAGCCGGTCGGCCTCGTCGGGGTTGCGCGGCAGCCAGCCGATACGCACGTTGATCACCGACAGCCCATAGACGCGCGCATACATGTCGCCCATATCCTCCGCCCAGACCTTGGTCAGCGCATAGTGGTTGACCGGGGCCGGGCCTTCGTCGATGTGGATGGCGCGGTCCGGAAAGCCGTGGCCGCTGACCGTCTGCATCGTGCTGGAGAGCACCAGCCGCTTCACGCCAAACTCGCGCGCCGCATCGCAGATGTGATAGAGGCCGCGCACGTTGGGTTCCAGCAGCACGTCGATAAAGTCGGCGTCGTTGGGGTAGGCCCCTAGGTGAATGATCACCTCCATGCCTTCCACCGCTTGGCGCACTTTGTCGCGGTCGCTCAGGTCGCCCATCACATAGTCGCCGAGGCCGGGCGTGGGGCGGCGGGCAAAGCCGCGCACCCCATGGCCGCGCGCCAGCAGATGCTCGCACACGGGCTGTCCAATCGCCCCCGTCGAGCCGGTGACCAGCACCCGCTTGGGGGTCGTCGTCTTTGCTACCATCGTCGCTTCCTTATCTAGATTCCTGATGGTCAGGGGTGTCATCGCCGATAGCGCCCATCATCGCGCAGGCCAAGCGTGACAGCCAAAACGCCTGGGTTGCGCGCGTTTATGAGCAGTGCTACAATCCGCGTAACCAAGTCTAGCCCGATTTTCACTATCTCCAAACCCTGCCGCCTGCGCGGCGAGGTCGCCGTTCTGATAGCGTCTAGACTTGGCAGTATGAGTTGGCGTTACTCCTGTTGCTGTCCCCCGGTCGCGCCGGATGTTTTGGCGCGCCGGCCCACTTAGTAAATTCCATAGGAGGATTGGGTATGAGTAATCAACGCAACTCTCGCCTCTCGCGCCGCGCCTTCCTGGCGGGTGTGGGGGCGACGGCCTTTGGCGCGGCCTTGGCGGCCTGTGGGTCGCCCGCTGCGCCGTCGGCGGCTCCCGCCACAAGCGGGGGCGAAGCCGCGCCTGCCGGGAGCGCCGAGAAGTCGACGGTGCGCGCCCACATGGTGCAAAAGCAGGATGTGTCGGACTGGATCCAGGCGGGGATGGACCAGGATATCGACGGCTTTGTGACGAAGAACCCCAATATCGAGGTGGTGCTCGAGACTGTCCCGGGGTGGACCCCCGAGTATATTCCCAAGATTCTCTCGCTGACAGCGGCGGGCGACCTGGGTGATCTGGTCTGGTTCCCACCGCGCCACCGCTCGCACATCGCCTGGGGCACGCAATATGGCATCGTCACCGATCTGCTTCCGCTGGCCGAAGCGGTAGGCTATGACGTGAATACCAACTTCTTCCCCGGCGCGGTCGCGGTGAACACGTATGAGGGCAAGATGTACTGGATGTCGTTTATCTCCGAGCCGATTGTGCCGGTGATTGCGTACAACAAGACCAAGATCGCCGAGATGAGCTTGCCCGAACTGACCGACGAGATGACCTTTGCCGAACTGGCCGACTGGGCTGCTCAGGCCAAGACCGACGACGTCTATGGCTATTACCGCGCCGACCGCGGCGGCGTCTTCTCCGGCGGCCCCTATTTGCGCCAGTGGGGCGTGGAACCGACCGACGAGACCGGCGCCAAGGCCACCTTCCTCGACACGCGCGAGCAGTTCGTGCAGGCGCTGCAGTATGACTATGACCTGATACGGAATGAACTCTCGCCGTCGCCCGCCGCCGGTGCGGTCAACGCGCCCGAACTGTTTGGCGCGCAGAAGGTGCTGGCCGTGGATATCTGGCCCTTCCGCATCCAGATCTACCCGGCCACTTTCACCGACTTTGAAATCGGCTTTGCCTTAACTCCCAAAGTCAACACCGCCGACGAGCGGCGCAGCATGCTCAACGAGCATGTCTTTGGCATCACCACCGCCAGCAAGGCGACCGATGCGGCCTTCACCTTCTTGACCTGGATCTCCGGCAAGGAGATGAATGTGCAGGGAGTGATCCAGGGGCAGAAAGGCCCGATCGCCCGCGCCGATTTCTGGGCGGATGACCGTGTCTACGAGGCCGTCCCGACCTATGAGAAGCTGCGCCCGATCATGGAGAGTATCGAGCCGGACTATCTGGTCGCCAACTTCCGCGGCGATGAATTCGACCAGGCTTATCAGGCCGTGTTGGATGCGATGGAGCTAGGGGACAAGACACCCGAAGTCACCGCCGACGAGATCCAAGCCGCTTGCCAGGCTGTGCTGGATAAGGAACCCGCCTAAGACCGTAGGGGAGACCTCTCGCGCGTCGGGTACTCGCTTGGTTTTGTTTCCAGTGGGGGCCGGGCATACGGTTCTGGCCCCCACGTTTCCCTGGTAAGGATATTATGGCACTCCAAACATCTGCACCCACTCAAGCGGCCCTGGCGCCGCCGCACCGGAGGCGGTGGACCGCGGCACAGCGGCGCGAAGCGTTGGAGGGCGTCCTCTACCTTTCGCCGTGGATCATCGGCTTTCTGGTTTTTGTGGCAGGCCCGCTGCTGGCGTCTGCCTATCTTAGCTTTACGAAATACAACGTGCTGCGTCCGCCGCAATGGATCGGGCTGCAGAACTATATCTATGCCTTTACAAAGGATGAGTTGTTCCTGCCGTCGATCTGGCGCACCTTCTACTATGCGGCGCTGTTGGTGCCGCTGGCGATGATCGGGTCGCTGCTGGCCGCGGTGCTGCTCAATCAGAAACTGGTGGGGCTGACAACCTGGCGCACGCTCTATTTCCTGCCGACGCTGACCCCGCTGGTGGCGGCGGCGCTGCTCTGGCGCTGGATGCTCAACCCGGATGTGGGGCTGGTCAATTTTCTTCTGTCGAAGGTGGGGATCGACGGCCCCGGCTGGCTCTCCAGCACGACCTGGGCCATTCCCGCGCTGGTGCTGATTGGGCTGTGGGGGAGCGTGGGCGGTTCGCGCATGATCATCTTCTTGGCCGGGCTGCAGGATGTGCCCAAGGAACTGCTGGAAGCCGCCGAGATCGACGGCGCGGGCGCCTGGACCAAGTTCTGGCGTGTGACGCTGCCGCTGATCACGCCCACCGTTTTCTTCAACTTGGTGCTGGGCATTATTTTTGCCCTGCGCACCTTTGAGTCGGCCTTTGTTGCCACTGCCGGCGGGCCGGCGCGCGCCACTTGGTTTATCTCACTGCACATCTATCAGAATGCCTTCGTCAGCTTTGACATGGGCTATGCCTCAGCCTTGTCTTGGCTGTTTTTTGTGATCTTGTTTGTGTTTACCTACATCCAGTTCCGCACGTCCGCCGGGTGGGTGTACTATGCGGGGGAGCGTGGATGATGGCCGAGACGGCAAAACAAACATTCCAACCTGTATCCCTGACACGGTCTTCTTCCTCCTGGCGTGTGATGCGTCTCTCACAGCTCACCTTGCTCTATGTGGTGGTTACTATTGGCGCACTTGCCTCGATGATCCCCTTCTTCTGGACGGTGGTCAGTTCGGGTAAGACCATCAACGAACTCTACCGCTACCCGCCCACCTTCTGGCCCGAAGCGCCGCAGTTCGTCGCCAACTACATCGAAGCGACCACGGTCGTGCCCTTTATGCGCTGGATGTGGAATTCGACGGTCGTCACCTTCTGGGCGCTGCTGGGCACGGTGATCTCGGCGACGTTGGTTGGCTATGGCTTTGCCCGTTTTCGCGTGCCGGGGCGCGAACCGTTCTTCTATTTGACCCTGGCGACCATGATGCTGCCGACAGAGGTGACGCTGATCCCGACCTATTTGCTCTTCAAGGAACTGGGCTGGATCAACACCTATCTGCCGCTGATCGTGCCGGCGTGGCTGGGCGGCGGCGCGTTCAATATCTTTCTGATGCGCCAGTTTATGATGGGCATTCCCTTTGATCTGGACGAAGCCGCCAAGATCGACGGAGCCAATAGCTGGCGCGTCCTCTGGCAGATCCTGGTGCCGCTGTGCAAACCGGCCATCGCCACCATGGCCACGTTGGGGTTCATCAGCCAATGGAACAACTTCCTCGCCCCGTTGATCTTCCTGAACAGCGAAGAGAAATATACGGTGGCCGTGGGCATGCGCTATTTCCAAAGCGCCATGGCGCAGGGGGCCGGGGCCGTCTCGCGACCCCAAGACCATCTGCTCATGGCCGCCGCCATCATGATGGCGCTGCCCTGTCTGATTCTCTTCTTTGTGGGGCAAAAGTACTTTGTTCAGGGGATCGCCACGACCGGGCTAAAGGGCTGAGGCCCTTCTGCCAGACGATGCCCGCCGGGTATCATCAGACAGTTCTAGCCGGGTGATCGAGCGCCCATCCTCGGCCCGATAGGGGCTGCCGGGGATGGGCGCTTTGGGTTGGCGGAGGTGATGGGGTGGCGGGCAAGCGCCCTGGGAAGAGCGCCTAGCGGCGCGACTTGCGCTTCTTGTCGTCTTCGATCTCTTCTTCCTCTTCGATGTACCCCTTGCCATGACAGAAGGCGCATTCAAACTCTTCGCGCCCTGCATAGATTTTGCCGCGGCCGTTGCAGGCTGTGCAGAACCTGCGTACAAGAACTTTCTTTCCCATGCAATGCTCCAAAGTGGCCTGTTGTCTTGTACAGGTCGTGGCGCGGTCCCCCCAGCCCGCGTGTTGAACTCTTGACAGCATTACTATGCCTGAAAGCCGCGCGGCTTGCAAGACCCGTGGCTGTCAAACCGATGTCAATCTTTAGGGTTTGCGTTATCGGGGTTTGCGTTACTCATAGGCCAGCGTCTCGCGCACGGGGACAGAGGCAGCGCCGGCGGCAGGCACGCGGCTGGCCAGCGCCGACACCACGACGATGATCGCCAGCCAGAGTGCAGGCGCGCGCAGGTCGTAGATGTAGCTGAGCGGCAGCTTGGCAAAGGTCATGCCCATCTGGACGCTCATCAGCCGGCTCATGGGCTGTGAGAGCAGGATAGCCCCCACCCAGGAGATGGCGCTGATCAAGACCCCTTCCGCCACAAAGATGCGGATGATCGCCCGGTCGGAAGCGCCGATGGCGCGCAGGATGCCGATCTCGCGCCGCCGTTCGAGCACGTTGATGCTCATTGTGCCCATCAGCCCCAGGCTGCCCACCGTCGCCAGCAGAAAGGACATGGTAGTCAAGATGACCGTGACGAGGTTAAAGCGCTCGGTGAAGATCACGCGGTCTTCGCTGGCGGTGCGCGTCGACTGGATCTTGATGCCGGCGGCGCGCAGCCGCTCCTCCACGGTCTGGGCCACGGCGCGATGGGCTGCGAAATCGTGCGCCGTGGTCAAGATGCGCACCATGTTGGTCTTGCCATATCCGCCCATCTGCTGCCAGAAATCGTCCTGGTCGGTGAAGACGATGGCCGGCGCGATCGGCGGCTGAAAGGTCTGGTTGATGCCGACCACGCGCCACTGTTTTTCCTCATCGCCGATGCGCAGGGTGACGGTCTGGTTGAGGCTGAAATCCGGCTCGACTGCGGCCAGACCGGTAGGGATCACCAGGGTTCTGTGGTCGCCGGTCTGCAGCCAGCGCCCCTCGATCACATTGGGGATATAGACGCGCGTCTCGGCGGGCAGCGCATAGAAGACCACGCTGTCGCCCTGGCTGCCGTCGCCGCGTACCGGCACCGCCTCGCGCACGCTCCAGCTTTCCACGGTGGCGACCCCCGCCACCTGGCTGACCTCATGCTCCACCCGGCGGATCGGGTAGGGCTGGGCCAGCCGAATCTGGACGTCGAAGCCCTGTTCGCGCAGGGTTTCTTCGAGCGTGTTAAACATCGAGGCGCGCAAACTGAGCACGCTCATAAAGATCGCGCCGCCTAAGATCAACGGGATGAGCGTGCGCGCCAGCCGCCCGCGGCGGCGGAAGGTGTTGCGCAGCGACAGGCGCAGCGGGCGCGAGATCGGCAGATGCTGCTGCACGGCCACAAGCCGGTTGAGGAGGGGAGGGATCGGGGCGGCCTCTCCCTCCACGCCTGTTTCTTGCAGCGCCTCGCGCACGGTCTTGCGCACGGTGGTGAGGATGGGCCAGAGCGCAGTCGCCAACGGGGTCAGCAGCCCGGCCACGATTTGCAGCCCCAGGACAAGCGGCTGGAGCCTGAAATCCTGCAGGTCAAAGTTGAGCTGCCCGGCGATAAAGCGCGACGAGAAGCGCGCCGCCAGCGTGCTCAGCGGCACCGCCAGGATCAGCGCGCCCACGCCAAAACAGAGCACCATGCGCAGGTAGATATCGGCGATCTGGGGCGAACGCCCGCCGATGGCCTTCATGATCCCGATCTGGCGTGTCTGCTGCGTGAGCAGCGCGCCGATGACGTTGATCACCAGGAAGCCGCTTAAGACCAGCGCCAGCGTGCCCAGCGAGCCATAGATGACCAGGATCGTGGGCAGAAAGTCCTCGACAAAATGTTTGCCCGGTTCCGGCACTTCGGTCCAGTAGACCGTCAGCCCGGCGCGTTCCAGCTTGCCGGCGGCAGCGGCGGCAACTGTGGTGATGTGCGCCTTGTCGAACCGCCCTTCGGCCACCACCAAATGCAGCTCGTTGAAGCTGCGCGGCAGCCCCAGCCATTCGAGCGTGTCGCGCGTCACATAGGCATAGGGGATGCCGGTGATCTGCGCCGGGGGCTGGTTCATATCATGTACCAGCCCGACAACCGGCAGGCTGCGCCGGTCGCCCAGGCTGTTTTCCACCAACAGGCTGTCGCCCAGCGCAAGCCCTATCAGCCGCAGCGAGTTGCGTTCGACCAAGGCCTGGCGGTCGGGCGGGGGCCAGCGGCCGCGATAGGGGCGCAGGATGTCGACGCGGTTGTCGTCGAAGTCTTGCAGGGCCAGGAGGTGGAGGTCGCGCCATTCGCCGGCGGAGGTCTGATATTGCAGCACCTGTTTGGCGCGACCTTCGGCAATGGCGATGCCGGGCATGCGCCGGATGGCGTCGACAGTGTCGAGGTCAAAGGGGCTGGCGTGAAGCACGGCGCTGGCGGGGACAACCTCCTGATAGCGCACCGGCAGTTCGGTCTTGAGCATATAGGCCGACCCGGCGATCATGCCAAAGGCGAAGATGCCCACGGCGACCGAGAGGATGATCAGGAGCGTGCGTGAGCGATAGAGCCAGAGCGCACGCCCAATATAGCGCCAACGCAGCCCGGCCATGAGTGCCTTTCTGCCCTACCGCCTGCTAGTCGGGTTCGAGCGATAGCCGGCGGATGCGCGCACGGTGCTTGTCGGTCAGGGCGCGGCTGGTCATCAGAAAATCGCGCAGCAGCATCAATTCGGCATCGGACAGAGGTTCCAGCAGGGTAGCGCCCTCGGCGACGATCGGGCCGTACAGTTCGGCGGCAAGCCGCCGGCAGCGCTGGGTCATTTCGACCAGCACTTTGCGACGGTCGCTCGTGGCGCGTACGCGGCGCACAAGCCCTTTGGCTTCCAGCCGGTCGAGCAGCGTGGTCATGGCGGCCGACGACAGACCCGCGGCTTCGGCAAGCTGCCCGGCGGCCATTGGGCCGTCGAACAGCCAGTCCAAGCAGCGCAGGTCGGTGCGATTGATGTCTAGATGGTCGGCCACGGCGTCGTCGAGCGCATCGTTGCTGCGCTCGTAGGCGTTCACTGCCCTGCTGAGGGCATCAATCAATTCCTGGCGTTGCGACATGATTTTGGCTCTTGACGACCCAAGTGAACCGTGATATATTTCTATAATCTAGATATTAGATTATCTAGTAGTGTGAGTGTTGTACCAATAGTATAGCCAGGAGGAATGCGGATGGCAAACTACTTGAGCAGTGCGACGGCTGCCCCCTTGTCCGAGCGCGGCGGGGATGCGCGCGCTCCCTATCTCGTTGCGGCCCTCTTCGCCATGACGATTTTCGGGTTCTACGGCGCCCTTCTGCCATTTGGTTTCCTGGGCATCGTCGGCGGCGCCGCGGCCGGTTTGCTCTGGGCTTTTCTCGTGGGCCTTGCCGCGCAGCGGCTGATGCGCCGCACAACGTGGCACGCGCGCCTAGCCAACGCGTCCGTGTTTGTGAGCATCCTGGCGGTCGGCCTCATGGCGGGCGCAGGCGCCATGTACATCGCCATGATGCTGGCCGCTGTGGACGAACCGTCGATGACGTATGCTGTTCTGTCCGCGCTCATGCAGCCCGCTGTTCCATTCTACATTGTCCTCAACAGCCTGTTGGAATTGCTCGTCATGCTGCTCGTCGTCTTCTCCAACTGGCAGGCCGGCCGCAAACGCAGGCTGTACAGTCTCGCCGGCGTCGGGCTGTATCTTGTGATGCGTATCTGGACCTACCTGGTCTACGCCGAAATGCGGCTTGAGATCTCAACCCATACCCTCTCGGCGGCGGATGTCGCCTGGTTCAAACAGACGCTCGCCGCCGACTATCGCCCTGGATTGGTGTTGCTCATCCTGGCGTGCTTTGTTTTAGCTGCTTTTGCGCCTGTAACTCGAGGGGAAAGTGATTGACAGATTAGAACATATGTGCTATATTGTTGTATCCCCATACAGTTACACACATGCGTAGAGGTGTAAGTCAGACCGGCTGAGTTGGATTCGCTTCGTAACACAGACTGGATGAATCTGGACTGAAAAGGAGAAACCGATGCAACAATTAACGTCAGGCGTCACGCTGACCCCGGTGCGGCCGGCGATCTCGCTCCCGGCGGCGCGCTGGTCCTTGGGCGCTGCTGCGCTCGTTTTGGGGCTGCTGGCTGCGCTGCATCTGCTCAGCCCGGAGCTTGACCCTTCGTGGCGCATGGTCAGCGAGTATGCCCTGGGGGACTATGGCTGGGTATTGGCGCTCCTGTTTGTAAGCTGGGCGCTGAGCAGCGTCACGTTGTTCTTCGCAGTCAAATCGCAGGCGCAAACGATTGGAGGCAAAATCGGGTTGGGGTTCCTGCTGGCGTCTGCGCTTGGCATGAGCATGGCCGCCGTTTTCGACGTAAGCCATGACCTGCATGGAGTGGCGGCGCTGATCGGCATGCCCAGCTTTCCGATTGCCGCGCTCTTGATCAGCTTCAGCCTGGGCCGCAACCCGGCCTGGTTGCCGGCGCGGCGCTTGCTGCTGTGGACGGCCCAACTGCCCTGGCTCAGCGTCGTATTGATGACGGTAGCGGTTCTAACCGGGCTGGCCCAGACCGGCGGTGAATTTGGCCCCGGCATGTGGATCGGCTGGGCCAACCGTCTCCTGGTGGTCGCCTATTGCGTATGGCTGATCATTGTCGCCCGGCTGGCGCTCCGTTTGGGGACGCAAGACCGATAGACCCTTACCCGTCTGGCGTCTGCTCTGTCAAGGGGCGCGATCTTCAGGCGGCATATTGGCTTGGCAAAATGCCCAGACGAATAGGTCTGGGCATTTTGTTTTCCCCGATCGCGCTGCAGATCTTGCTGCCTAGCTTGACAGCGGGCGGCTGGGGGTGTAGGATATGACCGTAGAGTCATATGACTGACCAGTCACATGACCACATGGTCATATGACTCTGCGGCCAGGGGCCAGCCGGTTACGTCTGCCCAAGAAGGAAGAGACGCGGGGTGGTAAAGCATGGAGAAACGTGCTGCTGCCATCGGCAGTACAATCTTTTTTCTGCTGGGGCCGGGAACGTTTATGGCTCTCATTCCTTGGTTGCTGACGCGCTGGGAAGCGGCGCATCTGCCAAGTTGGTGGTGGCCGCTGCGGCTCATGGGCGTGCTCCTGGTATTGGCCGGTGTGGCGGTCGTGGCCCAAGCCTTTGTGCGCTTTGTCGGCGAGGGGGCGGGGACGCCGATGCCGGCGGCGGCGCCGCAGCGCCTGGTGATCGGCGGGCTGTACCGCCACGTTCGTAACCCGATGTATGTGGGGATGATTGCGGCGATTTTGGGGCAGGCGCTCTGGCTGGGGCGTTGGGAACTGCCGGCCTTTGCAGCAGGGCTGTGGGTCTTTGCGGCGGCGTATGTCAAATGGCGCGAGGAGTCTGCCCTGGAGAGACGGTTTGGCGCGCCCTACAGCGCGTATCGCGCGGCCGTCCCGGCCTGGATTCCCCGTCTGCGCCCTTGGACGCCGCCCGCCAGTACGCAAGCGACGGATTGAAGCGTCTGTTCTCTGACAAGGATGCCAGCGATGCCAAAAGAGACTTTTTTCAACTTGCCGGACGAGAAGCGCGAACGGATCACTGCCGTGGCGATTGAGGAATTCGGCCACAACGAATACGCCGACGTGTCGATCTCGCGCATTGTCGCCAAGGCCGGGATCGCCAAGGGCAGCTTCTACCAGTACTTCGAAGATAAAGAAGACCTCTATGCCTATCTGCTCGACCTGATCATGGAGAAGAAGAAGGAGTTCTTTTCACTCGACCATCCCGACCCGCAGCATATTGGCGTCTTTCTCTATTTGCGGTGGATGGCCCAGGCAGGGGCGCGGTTTGAACTCGCCCATCCCGAGTTGATGCAGGTGGGCTACCGGGCGGTGAACCAGACTGTCTATCCCAAGACCTTTATGACCCATGCCCAGCAGGAAACGCGCCTGTTTTACATGCGTCTAGTGGCCACAGCCAAGGCGCAGGGCGATATCGCCCCAGAGGTGGACGACGAACTGGCGGCGTTTATGTTCGATACAATTATTACGGCGCTGGGACAATACTTGCTGTCACGCGCCAAAGACTATCCAGGCGTTGCCCACGGACATCCCGCTTTTTATGAACGCCCGGATGTAGTACGCATCTTCGACCAGACCATCAATATTTTGGAACACGGCATGGGGGTCTCTCAGGCTGTGCAAGTAAGCGCCGCGGTTGAGGCGGCGCAGGGGTAATCAGGAGATAAGGGTATGAGTGAATCAATCAAGGCGGTGGCACAACGTCAGCCGCTTGTGCAAACGGCTGTACCTAAGCTAGCCCCTGTTGCCTACCAGTTCAAGACGTTGAGCCTGGCGTGGCGTAACATGTGGCGCAACTGGCGGCGCACAGCCATCGCCCTGGTGGCGATTGTGTTGGGTTTGGTCATGTTGATCTTTATGGAGGGCTTGATCCAGGGGTCGGACCAGGCGATCTTTGGCAACGCCGTGCGGCTCTACGGCGGCAATATCCAAGTGCATGCGCCCGGTTTTCGCGCCAAGGCCAACCGTCTGCCGCTGCTGCCGTTGGACAACGCCGATGCGATTGTCTCGGCGGCGCGCACCCAACCGCAGGTTGTGCTGGCGGCCAAGCGTATCAACACCGCGGGCTTGGTCAGCAGCCGCGAAGGCGCGTTCCCGGTCTCGATCACCGGGCTGGAACCGGCGGTGGAAGGCCCGCACAGCATCCAGGCCGAGCATGTCGTGGCGGGGCGCTATCTGCTGCCCGAAGACGGCGATGCGGTCTTTATCGGCCAAGGGCTGGCCGATCTGCTGCAGGTGGGCGTGGGCGAGCGGGTGACGCTGGTGGGCCGCGACACCAACGAGCAGATGCGCCAGCGCACCATGACGGTCGTCGGCATCTATGACCTGGGCATGGCTCAGGCCGAAAAAGGGATGCTCTTTATTACGCTGCCCGAAGCGCAACTGCTCTATGGTCTGCGCGACCAGGTTACCGAGGTGACGGTCGTGCTGGACAAGGTGGGCCAGGAGGGCGCGGTGATGCCCAATTTGGCCGCGGCTTTCCCCAGCGCCGAGGTGGACTCTTGGGACACGCTGCGGCCTGAGATGCGCCAGACGATGGACACCAAGGCCTCGGTGACGATCTTCTTTAGCTTTGTCGTGCTGCTCATCGCCAGCATTGGCGTGTTGAACCTGATGATGATGGCGGTCTTTGAGCGCACGCGCGAGATGGGCGTCTTGGCCGCGCTGGGGCTAAAGGGACGGCAGATCATGGGGCTGTTCTTGACAGAAGGCGCGCTGATCGGCGTCGTCGGCGCGGTGATCGGCTGTGGGCTGGGGGTGCTGCTGATCTGGGGCGTGCGTCAGGCAGGCGGGATTCGGTTTGGGTCGATGGCCGACATGGGTGAAATCACGGCCTTGATGGGCAACAGCCTCCTCCCCGCGGTGTCGGCGGGGACGATCCTGGGGCGTGGGGTGGCGGTGGCGCTGATCGCCGCGCTGGCCTCGCTCTATCCCGCTTGGCAGGCGGCGCACCAGGAGCCGGCAGAGGCGCTGCATCATGTTTAGCCGGCAAGTAGATAGCCGGCAAGGGGGAAGGGCACAATGGCCTTGGCTAAACTGTGGGTGATCGCCTATCGCGACCTGGGGCGCAACCGGCGGCGTTCGATCCTGTCGCTGCTGGCTGTGGCGTTAGGGCTGGCGATCTTGATCTTACTGAACGGGTGGATCGCAGGCATTATCGACGAGTCGGTACAGAACGATATCCGGCTGCGTACGGGCCATGTCCAGGTGCGGGCCGCATCCTATGCGGAGGAGCAGGTCAGCCTCAAATGGGAAGACTTGCTCGACGCGCCGGAGCAGGTTGCAGACCGCGCCGCCGCGCTGCCTCAAGTGGCGGCGGCCACGCCGGTGCTCTGGGCTACCACGATCCTCAACACGGCGGAGGACTCGACGGGGATGCGGCTGTACGGCATCGACCCGACTTCGCCCATCTATGCGCCGATCCAAGAGACGATGGTCGTCGGCACGTTCCTAACGCCGGATGACCGCGGCGGCGTCTTGATCGGCCGGCGTGTGGCCGACGAGCTGGGGATTGTCTTGGGGCAAGATGTCAACCTGACCATCGTCAACGCCGACGGCGAGCCGGACGAAGCAAACTTCACCGTGCGCGGGCTGTTTGCCAGCGGCATCCCCTCTTATGACGACAACAGCATTTTGATGCCGCTGGCCCGCGCCCAGGCGTTCACGCGCACTGACGGGCACGCCAGCGCCGTGCGCGTGCTGCTCCATCGCCAGGCAGATGCCGACGCGGTGGCCGCCGCGCTGGCCGCGCCCGGCCTGACCACGCTGACCTGGCGCGATATGAACCAGGTCTTGCTGCAAACCATGGACAGCGCCATGATCTTCTATTACATCCTGGATCTGATCGTGATGCTGGTGGTGGCGGTGATCATCGCCAATACGCTGCTGATGGCCGTCTTTGAGCGCATCCGCGAGATGGGCATCCTGGCGGCGCTGGGCATGAAGGGCCGCCAGATCATGCTGATGTTCTTGCTGCAAGCGGTCATCTTGGGGCTGGCCGGGCTGGCTGTCGGCATTCTCTTGGGGTCTGCCGGGGTGGTCTATCTGGCGACGGCGGGCGTCAGCTTGGGTGAGATGGGCGCGGCGGCGGAAGGGATCGCGATGGGCAGCACCGTGCATGCCAAGTTTGTGCCCGGCACGTTTGCTGCGCTGGCCTTCTGGACGCTGGTCATCATTCTGTTGGCGTCGCTCTATCCGGCGTGGTTTGCGGCGCGCCGCGAGCCTGCCGACGCCTTGCGTTTTCAGTAAGTGGCTTTGCCAACCTGTTTTGCCAGCTGGCTTTTACAGCCTATCGGCGCTGTATTGAAGGAGCAACCGGAATGGATATTATTCGTGTCGAGCATATGACTAAAATTTATCGGATCGGCGAGGTCGAGACGCGCGCCCTCAACGACGTCAGCCTGGCGATCGAGGAGGGGGAATTCACCGCCATCGTGGGGCCTTCGGGGTCGGGCAAAACCACCCTGCTCCAGTTGATGGGCTGTCTTGACCGGCCCGACAGCGGCCGGGTCTTTGTCAATCAGCAAGACGTGACCCAACTCAGCGCGGCCCAGCGCGCCGATGTGCGGCGCAAGGTGATCGGCTTTATCTTTCAGTTCTTCGCCTTGGTGCCGGTGCTCGACGCCTATGAGAACGTGGAGTTGCCGCTGCTGTTGAGCGGGCTGAGCGCCCAAGAACGGCACGACCGCGTGATGGAGATGCTCAGCGCCGTGGGGTTGGCGGGCCGTATCCATCACCGTCCGGCCCAGATGAGCGGCGGCGAACAGCAGCGCGTGGCGATCGCACGCGCCCTGGCCCCGCGCCCGTTGATTGTCTTGGCCGACGAGCCGACCGCCAACCTGGACACCGCCAACGGCGAGCAGGCGATGGAGATCATGCTGCGGCTGAACGAGCAGACCGGCACGCCCTTTATCTTTGCGACGCATGACCCGCGCGTGATGAAGTTTGCGCGGCGCACCGTGCGCATGCGCGACGGCCGGATTGTCGACGACGGCGCGGGCGTCAGCGGCCTAGTGGCGGGCGAAGCCGCGGTCGCGCCTGTATCTGCGGCGGCTGCCGGTGTGCGCCTTGCGGGCGTTGAGCGATGAGGATCGCGCCCATGATGCGGTCGACGATACGGACGCTGGGTCTGGCGTGTCTGCTGGCCTGGCTCTTCGCCGGGTGCGGCGGGCAGCCTACCCCCATCCTGACGCCGGTCGCCACGCCGCTGCCCCCGGTGGGGTTGGCCTCCGGCCCTACGGTGAGCGCCTCCGGCGAGGTCGCGCCCATGACCGAGGCCGACCTGAGCTTTGTCGTGGCCGGCCGCGCGCAGACGGTGACCGTGGCGGTGGGCGACGTGGTGGAGGCGGGCGCGATCTTGGTCGAACTGGACAACGCCGCCGCGGCGGCATCGCTGGCCCAGACCCAGGCTGCGCTTCAACAGGCCCAGGCGCATTTGGCCGAACTGCGCGCCGGGCCGCGGCCACAGGAGATCGCGGCGGCGCAGGCGCGCCTGGCTGCCACCCAGGCGCTACTGGCGCAGTTGAATGAAGAATCGCGGCCGGAAGCCATCGCCGCCGCCCAGGCCGACCTAGCCGCAGCGCAGGCGCGCTTGGACGCGCTCTATGCCGAGCCGGACCAGGCCGTGGTGGCAGCGGCACAGGCCGAGGTGCAGCACGCCCAGGCCGCGCTGGATCAACTGCTCCACCCGGCGACGGCCAGCCAGGTACGCGAGGCCGAGGCGCAGGTGCAGAGCGCGCAAGCCGAGCTCGAACTGCTGCAGGCGGGCGCGCGCCCGGAAGCGATCGACGCGGCGGCGGCGGTGGTGGCTGAGGCCGAAGCCACCCTGCGCCGCGCCGAGGCCGATCTGGCGGCCACGCAACTGGCCGCGCCCTTTGCCGGCTCGGTCACCAGCTTGGGCGTCAGCCTGGGCGAGATGGTGCAGCCCGGCCAGGCGGTGTTGACCTTGGCCGACTTGAGCCATCTCCAGGTCGAAACCACGGACCTGAGCGAGCGTGACGTCGTGCGCGTGGCCGCGGGCCAGCCGGCGACGGTCTTTGTCAAGGCGCTGAACGAGGAGGTCCCCGGGCGCGTGGCACGCATCGCGCCCCAGGCCAGCGTGATCGGCGGCGACGTGGTCTATGGCGTGGTCGTCCACCTGGACGAGCAGCCGCCCGCCCTGCGCTGGGGTATGAGCGTGGATGTGACGATCACGGTGGAGGAGTAGAAGGCGAGGGGCGCTTCACAGCCATCCATCCCAGGGGCAGCCAAAGCTGGCGCGCATCCTCGAATGAGCCGGTCAGCCCGTGATAGCGAATGGCCCTGCACCCACCGGCGTGATCAACGTTTGTGCGGCGTGCGGCTTTGTGGGCCGGGTGGAGAGGCTGCTACAATCGGGGGTGGGAGCGCTTCCCTTCCCGGCCAACCCTGCCCCAGACCGACAATGGAGCCGCTATGTATACGCTTGCGAACGATCTTCTGCATGTCTCGATCCTCGACCCGGTGGCCGACCGCGACCGCTTTGGCGTGCGCTACTGCACCGGCGGCTATATCTTCCAGGTGAGCGACCACCAGTTGGGCGATCTGATGTCCGGCCCGACCTATCCCGACAGCTTTAACTGGTTCGACGGCCAGGGCATCCCCGACGCCTTTAACCTGCAGCCGCTGCGCGACCCCGACGCCGCCGACTCGCAGGCGCTGGTCTTGGGGATCGGGCTGTGCGACCTGGCCGCCAAGGAAGTGCGCTCCTTCTGCGATTGGGAGGTGAGCGAGGACACATCCGGGGCTGGGGGCCGCATCACCTTTCACACCGTGCAGCGTCACCAGAACTTCGCCGTGGAACTGGAGCGCACGGTCCGCCTGGAAGGGCGCACGCTGCGTTCGCAGACACGGCTTTGGAATCGCGGCCCCGCGCCCGTGCCGGTGCGCTGGTTCCCCCATCCCTTTTACCCGCAGCCGGAAACGGACGAACTGATCAAGCTCAACGTGCCGGTCGCCGAGATTAAGAGCGCGGGCCAGGAAGGCGGCTATGAGGTGCGCGCCAACGGCTTTATCGCGCGGCGCGGCTGGCCGTGGGACAAAGGCTATTACCAGCCGCTCGACCATGCCTCTTGGTCGAATCTGGCGATCCTGCAAAAGCACCCCAAGTTGGGGCTGGTGGCCGCCACGTGCAGCTATGCGCCCGACTATTTCCCGATCTGGGGCAACCCGCGCACCTTTTCGTGGGAGCCGTTTTTGGAGCGCACCGTGGGCAGCGATCAAGAGATGGCCTGGTGGATCGACTATGAGTTTTAGCCGGAATCCGATGGCGCAGCACGTCGTTAGCCCAGGCCGGTGACGGGCGCGCCAATGGACTCGACCAGCCGCGTGACCAGGCCGCGCTGCGGTGGGCGGCAGCCATAGACGCAGGCCAAACGCAGCCGCACGGCATCGGCATAGGCTTGCAGCCGGTCGAACCGCAGCGCCTCCGGGCCATAGCCCTGCACAAAGGCCGCGGCCAAGAGGACGGCGCGCGCCGGAGTGCAGCGCTCTTGCCAGGCGCGCAGGTCACAGTGTACGAGGAAATTCGCCACGTCCAGGCCGGCTTCCCCCCAGGTCAGCGTGTCAAAATCGAGCAGCCCCAGCGCCGCACCTGCGTCGTCGGGGCTGCCGATAAACTGCTTGTCATAACAGTCGCGGTGCAGCGGGACATAGGGGTCGGGGTCTCCGGCGAGCAGGGCGGCTTGTCGCGCCGGTCGCCAGTGGTCGAGATAGGCGCTCAGCCGCGGCGCGACCCAGCCCAGACGCTGCAACTGGTCAACCAGCGTCTGGGCGGCGGCGTGGGCGTCGTAGAGAGCCGTGCGCGGCAGGGCGCTCTGGTGCAGCGCGGCGACCGCGGCCCCTGCTTGTCTGCCCAAGTGCGCCAACTGCCCGACTGTACAGGCGTCGTCGCCCAGCCACGCCAACAGCGAGCGGCCCGGCAGCGCGGCCGTCATGACCAGACCGGCTGCGGGGTTGACCGCCACGACGTCGGGCGTGCGCGGGCCGCGGCCCGCCAGCGCGGCCTGCACGCGGCGCAGCTTTTCGGCCAGGGGCGCGGCGCGTACAGGCCGCACGACTTTGGCATAGTGGGAGCCGCTCGCCAACCGTACCACGGCGCGCTGTTCGGGGTGGTGGACGATCAGCGCCGCGCCTGCTTGGCAGAGCGCGGCCAGATGGGGCAGTTTGCGGTCGACGCCGCCGAGCTGCCAGAGCAGTTGGTGATGGGACAGCACGACCACTTGGTCGGCGCTCCAGGCTGTGCGGCGCGTGGCGCGTACGGCCTGGGCGTGGGCTGTCGGGTCGGCGAACCACTGGCCTATCACCTCGCGCCCCTCGGCGTGAACATAGCGCACCAGCGCATGGCCGCCGCCGCGCGGCGTGACCCGGCTCAGGGTCCAAAGACCGGCAGGCAGCCCGGCGCGCAGCGCGCAGTTCCTCTCTAGTTCGACCAGGCGCAGGGCCGCGATGGGTTCGGCGTAGTCGTCCAGCGGCACAGCCGATGGGAGTGAAACGGGGTCCGACAATCCCATAGACTTCTTTGTAACCAATTTCGTGATCGATTTCGTGATCGATCCGTCAGTTTGTGATCTTTCAGTTCGCTGCCGGCCGGATAGCCGGCCATAAGCCGCATCATACCACAAAGCGCCCGATGGCTCACCCGCCTTCCCACAGGCGCAGATCGGAGGGCGCGGCCTGCCGCCGCGCCGCGCGCGGCAGCCAGGCGAGCGACTCCTCTACCGTGCCGCGCGGCACATACTCCAGCCCGATAAAACCGCTGTAGCCTGCGGCCTCCAGCGCGGCCAGCACGTTGCGAAAGTTGATCTCGCCGCTGCCGGGCTGGTGGCGGGCGGGCGCGTCGGCGATCTGCACATGGCCGATCCAGCCGATATGCTGCTGGATCGTGGGGATCAGGTTGCCCTCCATGCGCTGCATGTGGTAAAGGTCATATTGGCAGCGCACCTGCGGCGCGTTGACGGCGCGGCAGATCTCCAGCATGTCGTCCATGCGGCTGAGCAGGAAGCCGGGCGCATCATAGACGTTGAGCGCCTCCACCGTGGCGACGACGCCGGCCCGTTGCAGATGGGGCAGCGCCCAGACCAGGTTTTCCACAGCGCAGTCGATCTGCGCCGCGTGCGCCAGGCCGGGCAGCCGTGTCCCTGCCACGGCGTGGATGCGCCGGCAGCCGAGCCGTTCGGCCAGGTCGACCGCGGCCAGCAGGGCCTCGCGCCACCAGCCGCGCCGCGCCGGGTGGCTGAGAAAGCCGCGGTCGCCGGCGATCATGTCGCCGGCGTCCATGTTAAAAAGTGCGACCTCGACTCCGGCGTCTTCTTTGGCCGCGACCAGCGCGTCGACGTTGCCGTCGGCAGGCCAAAAGAACTCCACCGCGCCAAAGCCCAGGTCGGCGGCGCGCTGAAAACGGTCGAGCAGCGGCACATCGGTCAGCGTCATGGCGAGGTTGATATCAAAACGAAGCATGGTCAGCCTTTCTGGGGGCCGGGATGATGGGCCGGAATTGGATGGGTTCGCGTCTAGTATACCCGAAAGCGCCATGCTCCGGGACGAATGACCCGCCATTTTGAGGACACATGGCGCGCCGATCTGCGCGTATAATGAAGACAGGCGCGGCGCACCGGCGGCGCGCCTCCCCCAAGGAGTCTGTTATGGCCGAACCGCTGACCAAGCTCTACGTCGAAGTGACGACTGCCTGTAATTTAGACTGTGTGATGTGCGTGCGCCGCATCTGGCGCGAGCCGGCGGGCATCATGCCGCGGCGCACCTTCGCCGCGCTCATGCAACAGGTCGCCGCGCTGCCCGCGCCGCCGGTTATTCACCTGAGCGGCTATGGCGAACCCACGACCCACCCCGATTTTCTGGAGTTGATCCGGCTGGCAAAGGCCACAGGGGCCAAGGTGGAGGTGACCAGCAACGGCACGCTGTTGGACTCCGCCATGGCGCAGGCGTTGATCGACCTGGACCTGGACCGGCTGGTCGTCTCGGTGGACGGCGCGACCGCGGCGCGCTATGAGGAGATCCGCACCTGGAGCAGTTTCGACCAGGTGATCGACAACCTGCGTGAGCTAAAGCGGCGGCGTTTGCGCCGGCATGGGCGGCATGGCAACCCGCAGCTGGCGCTGGCCTTTGTCGCCATGCAGGAGAATATCGCCGACCTGCCGCTGCTGCCCGCGCTGGCGATCCAGGTGGGCGCGTGGGAGGTGTTGGTCTCCAATGTGGTGCCGCACAGCGCGGAGATGGAGGGGCGGATTTTATACCGCGCCGCGCTCAACGCCTGCGCCTACCGCGCCTCGCGCTGGTCTCCTGCGCTTAGCCTGCCCAAGCTCGATCTGGAGCCGCGCACCCTGGGGCCGCTGCAGGGCGCGTTCAACTCTACGGCCAGCATCCGTCTGCTGGATGCCCCGCTCAGCGCGCGCAGCGACTACTGCCGCTTTGCCCAGGAGGGCTACGCCGCCATCCGCTGGGACGGCGAGGTCAGCCCCTGCCTTTCGCTGCTGCACGACCACCCCGAATATATCCGCGGGCGGCGCAAGGACATCACCCATTACACGATGGGCAACATCAACCGCACGCCGCTGCGGGGGATCTGGGAGGGTGAAGCGTTCTGCCAATTTCGCGCCCGGCTGCGGTCATTTGGCTTTTCGCCGTGCAGCACTTGCGGCGGCTGTGAGCGTTTCCCTGCTAACTTTGAAGATTGCAGCGGCAACGGCTTTCCCACCTGCGGCGGTTGTCTCTGGGCACAGGGTCTTGTGCAGTGCGCGTGAGTATTGGGCGCGTGAGAAGGAATAGGGGCTTCAGCGCCGCTGAAATTAGACGGCGGCGAGGTCGGGCGGGGGCGCCCAACTTCGCCGCCGATCGCGCGCTCAACGGCGTTCAAGGGGGAGACGCCGATGGGCGAGCGTCTTCGCGCTCTGGCCGGCGCTTAGGCCGGAACAGGCACGGCCAGCTTGAAGTCTTCCAAGACGGTCGCCACCCAAGCCTGGGTGCGCGGCGTGGTCATTTCGCTCTGGCTGTCGTCGTCCAGCGCCAGCCCGACAAAGACGCCGTCGATGACGGCTTCGGAGTACTCAAACTGGTAGCTGTCGTCTACCAACTGGAACCCCGCAGGCTCGGCCCCGCGTTCGACCACTTTTTCACTCAACTTGCCGATGGCGTCGACAAAGCTGTCGGGGTAGCCGTACTGGTCGCCCATGCCGTAGATGGCGACCGGCTTGCCGCTCAGGTCGATATCGTCCAGTTGTTTGAACTTCAAGGCCCAGTCGTCCTGCAACTGGCCGATGTTCCAGGTCGAAATGCCCAGGATCAGATAGTCGTACTTCTCGAGGTCTTTCATGTCGGAGAAGGCGATGTCGTGTACGTCCACCGTGGCAAGGCCGGTTTCGTCAATTAGGTCTTTGATCAGGTCGGCCACGGCCGCGCCTGCGCCGCCCGTGCTGCCGAAGAAGAGTCCAATAGTTGCGGTCATCTCTCGCTCCTGTTCGTTCAGAAAACAACCTGCCCACAAGGAGCAGATCGAACCATTCTGTCGACAGGATACAGCCGCGCGCAGGGTAGATCGTTGCGCGGGCGCAAATAGCCCGCTGTACGTTGTCCGGAGCCGCACGGCGCTGAAGCCGCCGTGCTAAAAAACCACGCCCCACGAGAGGGGCTTGGTAGGGGGACCTATCTGGGTTGGGGTGTGAGCGCCGCCGGTGGCGTGCACAAGTTGACCGCTGATGCCCGGCGCTTAGTCCCACCAGGGTTCGCCGCCGGCGCGGTTGGCCTTGAGATACTCCTGGTCCAACTCGACCCCCAGACCAGGGCGGGTGGAGACCGCCATATAACCGTTTTCGATCTGCAGCGGGTTGGGGTTG